>JBBQTN010000011.1:0-48499 GCA_038213195.1 Acidimicrobiales bacterium
GTGGGTCGCCGCCAACCTCGTCGCCGGCGTGGTCGACGCCACGCCGGGGGTCCGCTCGCTGCTCGTCCAGGTGGACGGCGAGCGGCTGACGGTCGACGGCGCCCTCGGCGCGCTGCGTGCCGCGGAGGCCGAGCTGCCCAACGTCGCCGAGCAGCCGTTCCCCTCGCGGATCGTGCACCTGCCGTTGTCGTGGGACGATCCGGCGACGCGGCTGGCGATCGAGCGGTACATGCACGGCGTGCGCGACGACGCGCCATGGTGCCCGTGGAACATCGAGTTCATCCGCAGGATCAACGGGCTCGAGTCGGTGGACGACGTGCGCCGGATCGTGTACGACGCCTCCTACCTCGTGCTCGGGCTCGGCGACGTCTACCTCGGCGCACCGGTGGCGACGCCGGTCGACCCGCGCCACCGACTGGTGACCACGAAGTACAACCCGGCCCGGACGTGGACCGCCGAGAACTCCGTCGGCATCGGCGGCGCGTACCTGTGCATCTACGGGATGGAAGGGCCGGGCGGGTACCAGTTCGTCGGACGCACGGTCCAGGTGTGGAACCGGGCGAGTCGTGGCCCGCACTTCGTCGAGCCGTGGCTGTTGCGCCAGTTCGACCAGCTGCGGTGGTTCCCGGTCGAGGCCGACGAACTGCTGGAGATGCGTGTCGCGCAGGAGCGTGGCGAGCTGGACATCAAGATCGAGGAGAGTGAGTTCGTGCTGCGCGACCACGAGCGCTTCCTCGACGAGCACGCCGGCGACATCGCCCGTTTCCGCACGACCCAGCAGGTGGCGTTCGCGGCCGAGCGGCAGCAGTGGGAACGTGACGGCGAGTTCGGCCGATGACGTTCGACGTTCGCGGCTGGGGGATCGAGCAGTTCCGCGATGCGTACGGCCACGGGGCCGCTGTCATCGACGTGATCGCCGAGACGTTGCGTGGTCTGCGCTCCCTCCCCGACGCGGTGCTGATCGGCTCGCCCTTGGAGGACCGGGCCCGACGTGATGCCGAGCGGCTCGCCGGTGTCGACCCCGAGTCGCTGGCGCTGTACGGCGTGCCGTTCGTCGTCAAGGACAACATCGACGTCGCCGGGTACCAGACGACCGCCGGATGCCCTGGGTTCGCGTACGTCGCCGCCGCCGACGCGACGCTCGTGGACCGGCTGCGCCGCGCCGGCGCCGTGGTCGTCGGCAAGGCCAACATGGACCAGTTCGCCACCGGGCTCGTCGGCACCCGCTCGCCGTACGGCACCCCGCAGAACGTGCTGCGCGCCGAGCTCGTGCCTGGCGGGTCGAGCTCGGGTTCCGCCGTCGCCGTCGCGCTGGGCGTCGTGCCGTTCGCGATCGGTACCGACACGGCGGGCTCCGGCCGGGTCCCGGCGGCGCTCAACGGCATCGTCGGGCTGAAGCCGACGCTCGGTCGGGTCAGCACCGCCGGACTCGTGCCGGCCGTGCGTCGGCTCGACTGCCCGTCGATCTTGGCTCGCTCGCCCGCCGACGCTCAGGCCGTCGCGGCCGTGATCGCCGGCCTCGACGGGGCCGATGCGCTGACCCGCGCGCCGGTCGAGGTGCGACCGATGCGCTGGCCACCGGTGATCGGCGTCCCCGATCCGTGGCCGGTCGACGTGCCGCTGGCAGACGAGGTCCGCGAGTGGTTCTCCGCGGCGGCGGCGCGACTCGGCGCGCTCGGGGCGACGATCACCGGCGTCGACATCTCCGCCGCGCTGGAGCTCGGGGCGATGCTCTACGGCAGCGCGTTGGTCGCCGAGCGTGCGGCAGCGGTCGGCGACGTGGTCGCACGTGGCGTCGATGGGCTGGATCCGACCGTTGCGTCGATCGTCAGCGCAGCGAGCGGGTTCTCCGCCGTCGACGCGTATCGCACGGAGCACCGCCTGGCCGACCTGCGCATCGCCTGCGCGGCGATGTGGACGGGCATCGACGTGCTCGCGCTGCCGACCACGCCGAACCTGCCGACGATCGCGGAGGTGCGCGCCGACCCGATCGGCGTCAACAAGACCACCGGCCTGCTGACGACGTTCGTCAACCTCGCCGACGCCGCATCCCTCGTGGTCCCGATGCAACCGGGTGCGCCGGGCGGGCTGCAACTCGTCGCGCCGGCCTGGCACGACGACGACCTCGTCCGCCTCGGTCAGGGCTATCTCGACGGGGTGCTGCCGCCGGCCGCGCCGTCCACGACGATCGTGGTCGCCGGTGCCCACCTCGAGGGGTTGCCGCTCAACGGCCAGTTGACCAGCCGCGGCGCGTGGCTGCGCCAGCGGACGACCACGGCGCCGGCGTACCGCCTGTACGAGCTACCGGGAACGGTGCCGCGCAAGCCAGGTTTGCGGCGTGTCGGCTCCGGCGGCGCCGCGATCGAGGTCGAGGTGTGGGCGATCGGCGTCGCCGAGTTCGGCGCGTTCGTGGACGGCGTGCCGCCACCGCTCGGCATCGGGACCGTCGAGCTCGCCGACGGCTCGTGGCAGCACGGGTTCATCTGCGAGGGCTGGGCGCTCGACGACGCCCGCGACATCACCGCGTTCGGCGGCTGGCGGGCCTACCTGCGCGACGGCTGAGCCGTCCGGTTCTGCCTGCCGTCATGCCAACCCGGCGTCGCGTAGACCTGCGGCCACGCCGGTCTCGACGCTGCGTGCGTACAGCTCGACGTCGTCGGGCAGCGCACCCATCTGGCCGTCGATGTACCTGCGGTAGACGCCTTCGCCGATCGCCGCCGAGCGCCACGCGTTGAACGCCATCCAGTACCCGAGGTCGCTGACGTCGCGACCGCTGACCGCGGCGTACCGCGCAATGACCTCGTCGCGGGACAGGAAGCCGCCGGCGCGGGTCGGCGGGTCGATGTGCGGGCTCGGCGGGTCGTCGGGCGTCGCCCACGAGCGCACGAGGTAGGACACGTCGGCCAGCGGATCGCCGAGGGTGCACAGCTCCCAATCGAGCACGCCGTTGAGCGTGCCGTCGGGGCCGAGCAGCATGTTGCCGAAGCGGAAGTCGCCGTGCACGATCCCGCTCGACGTCTCCGCCGGCTGGTGCTCCGCCAGCCATTCGTGCAGCTGCTCCATGCCGGGCAGCTCGCGGGTCTTCGACGCCGCCCACTGCGAGGACCACCGGCGCAGCTGGCGGTCGAGGTAGCTCGCAGGCCGGATCATGTCGCCCAACCCGGCGGCGAGCGGCTCGACGTCGTGCAGGGCGGCGAGCGCGTCGACGAGCTGCTCGCTCGCGTGCCGGCGCGACTCGCTCGTCGGCAGTGCCCCCTCGACGCTCCCCGCGTCGTGCAGGACGGTGCCCTCGACGTGGCTCATCACGTAGAACGGCGCGTCGTTGACGGCGCTGTCCTCACACAGCCCGAGCATCGTCGGCACCGGAACCCGGCTGCCCGCGAGCGCCCCCATGATCCGGAACTCGCGGGCGACGTCGTGTGCGGTCGCCAGGTGGACGCCGAGCGGTGGCCGGCGCAGCACGAACCGGGTGCCGTCCGCGTCGGTGACGATGAACGTCAGGCACGAGTGGCCGCCGGCGACGCGCGCGAAGCTCAGTGGCGCTCGCGCGTCCCGGATGTGCTCGGCGAACCACCGTGTCACCGCGTCGTGGTCGATCCCGGCTGGGCTCACGCTCGCCAGGCCACCGTCCGGTGGCCCGATCGCGGGCGGCTCCGTGCGGGTCTGCTCGGTCTCGGCCATGGGGGAGCCCTCCTCGCACGATGTAGGACGCCAGCGACCCTACGGTTCCCGATGCACGCGGTGGCCATCCGGAGGACGACTTGTGTGACGGTGCCGACCTGTCGCCGCCACCGACTATTCGGCCACCATCTCGTGCGGGTAGCTCGCCAGGCAGGCGTAGCACCACCGCTCGATGTCGGGTTGGACGTCCTCGCGGCCAACGGTGTCCCAGTCCGCCGGTGTGACGTAGATGCGGTGAACGGCGTAGACCAGCGGCTCCTCACTGCCGCAGCTGTCGCAGGTGACCCTCACTCGACCCGCTCGGTGGTTCGCGCGCTGCGGACGATCACGCCGGCCCTTGGCGTGGGGCGAACGGGCTGAACCCGAGGCGGTTGCGGACCGCCGTCGCCTCGCCGACGTGGGTGTGCCCGTGGCCGATGACGGGCCACTGGAGGAACCACCACACCGGCTTGTCGGCCCACATCGTCGTCAGCCATCCGAACTCGTCGTCGAGGCCGGCGAGGTCGCGCAACCGGCGGGGGGCGTCGGGCACGCTGTCGAGCACCATCGAGCCGAGCCCGTCGAGCCACGTTGCGGTCGTTTCGAACACCTCGTCGACGTACGCGGTGATCGCGGCCGGCGCCGCAGTGGAGGAGGCACGTCCGTCCTCGTGCTCGGCGATCAGCGCACCGACGGGCATCGACGCCCACCCGAGTGCTTCGCGATGGCGCAGGAACAGCGGCGGGTGATCGCGAACGGCGGTGTTCACGGCGAGGTCCTGATGCCGGGTGAGGTGCAGGGCGAGATGGGCGATCGAAGAACCGCCACCGGCCTGGGTCGACCACTGCTCGGCCGGCACACGTGCGAGCACCCCGTCGGACAGCTTCGCGCGCACGCTGGCCAGGTCGTTCAGCATCCACGTGTGCAGGTCCACGCCGGCAACGTATCCGCCAGAAGAACAACGTGACACCCCTCGCGTATGGTGCACGACATGACCGCTCACGCCCTGCGCACGTTGCCTGTGGAGGCACCGCGGCGGGTTGCCGTGGGCCGCCGCTACACTCCCCAGGTCATATTCGCCCTGCCCCACACCGGGGCCCCGGGACAGGCCCGGGTCCGAAGGGAGGTAGCACTCGCATGACGCGTGCTTACGAGCTCATGGTCATCATCGACGGCGACGTCGACGAGACGGCCGCACAGAACTGGGTGAAGTCGATCACCGACTCGATCACCAAGGCCGGCGGCACCATCCACGGCAGGCCCGACTGGTGGGGCCGTCGCCAGTACGCCTACCCGATCAACAAGAAGCAGTTCGGCTACTACGTCGTCTACAACTTGGTGGCGCCTGGTGCTGCGCTCGACGACCTCGAGCGGTCGTTCCGCATCGCAGACGACATCGTCCGCCACAAGCTCATCCGTCTGCCCGACAACGAGGCGGCACGCCGCGGCCTCGTGGGCGCGTCAGCCTGACCTCGTCACGCTGACGTTGCATCCCAGAGGAGGATCACCATGGCCGACAACTCTGTCACCCTGGTCGGCAACATCACCCGCGAGCCCGAGCTGCGCTTCACCGGCGGTGGCAAGGGCGTCGCCAGCTTCGGGCTCGCCGTCAACCGCCGCTACCAGGTCAACGGCGAGTGGCAGGAGAAGGTGTCGTTCTTTAACGTCGTCGCGTGGGACACGCTCGGCGAGAACGCCGCCGCCTCGCTGCACAAGGGCACCCGCATCATCGTCAACGGCCGCCTCGAGCAGCGCGACTACGAAACACGCGAGGGCGAGAAGCGCACGGTCGTCGAGATCGTCGCCGACGAGATCGGTCCCTCCTTGCGATGGGCCCGGGCTGAGATCGAGAGGATCTCCCGCGACAGCGCCGGCGGCTCCTCCGGCAGTTCCCCCGGCTCGTCCAGCCCGGCGGCCGGCGGGCGTGCCCCCGACCCCGTGTACGGCGACGAAGAGCCGTTCTGACCCATCTGTGCACCCTCCACGAAGGACATCGCAATGACCAGCAAGAAGAACAAGGCGCGGGCGCCGAAAGAAGCGAACCCGAAGAAGTTCAAGAAGAAGACCAGCGTCCTCGTCACCGACAAGGTCGACTTCATCGACTACAAGGACGTCAACCTGCTCAACAGGTTCGTCAGCGACCGGTCGAAGATCCGCAACCGACGCGTCACCGGCAACACGGTCCAGCAGCAGCGCGAGGTCGCCAACGCGATCAAGAACGCCCGCGAGATGGCTCTGCTCCCCTACACCAAGCGCGTGTCGCAGGCCAGGACCGGCCGGCCGGCACGCGAGGGTCGGGAAGGGCGCGAGGGTCGCGAGGGTCGTGACGGCGAGGGCCGTCGCGATCGCAGCGAGTCGCCGAGCACGCCGACGACGGACACACCCGTTCGCACGACGGCACTCGACGGTGTCGAGGGCGTGGCGGTGACGGCATGACCACCAAGGTGATCCTCCGCGCCGACCTGCAGGGTCTCGGCAAGCGCGGCGACATCGTCGATGTCTCCGATGGGTATGCGCGCAACTTCCTGCTGCCGAAGGGCCACGCTTTCACGGCGACCGACGGCGCCGTCTCCCAGGCCGGCGCGATGCGTCGCGCCCGCGACCTGCGCGACGCCCACGACCGCGAGGGCGCGCAGGCGATCGCCACGAAGCTCGTGGCCAAGGTGATCACCATCGCCGCCAAGTCAGGACCGGACGGCAAGCTGTACGGCTCGGTCACCTCTGCCGACGTGGCCACAGCGATCGAAGCACAGACCGGGATCACCCTCGAGCGCAAGCAGTTGCACATGGACCCGCTGAAGTCGCTCGGCGAGCACTCCGTGTCGGCGAAGCTGCACAGCGCGGTCGAGTTCCCGATCCGGATCGAAGTCGTCAAGCGCTGACGCGTTCTTCCCGGATCCTCTGTCCGGGTCCGCGATGAGACAGCCCCGAGCGCACGTCGCTCGGGGCTACGTCGTCTGCGACCACTTTCCCACCACTTGTCCACGGTTGTCCCCAGGCAAGTTCACAGGTTTCGGGTCTGGCGCCCCACAGAGACGACGGGGGAAGGTAGGAGCACGATGGCAGAGCACAGGCGGGATGGCGGGCGCGATCGCGGTCCCGTGCAGCGCGGCGGGAGCCGGCTCCCACCGCACAACCTCGACGCAGAGGAGAGCCTGCTCGGCGCGCTGCTGCTGTCGCGCGAGGTGGTCGGCCAGGTCGGCGAGATGGGCCTGCAGGTCGAGCACTTCTACAAACCGGCGCACCAGCACGTCTACGCCGCCGTCCGCGGGTTGATCGCCGAGGGCAACGCGGTCGACGTGGTCACCGTTTCCGACGAGCTGCGGCGCAACGGTCTGCTCGACGACATCGGCGGTGCGCCGATGTTGTTGGGGCTGCAGAACGCCACACCGGCGATCTCCAACGCGGCCCGCTACGCCAAGATCGTGATCGACACCGCAGTCCTGCGCCGGCTGATCGGTGTCGCCAGCGAGATCGCCGAGATCGGCTACCTCGAACCCGACGACGTCGCCAAGGCGCTCGACGAGGCTGAATCCAAGGTGTTCGAGATCGCCGAGGACCGCATCTCCACCGGCACCACCCGACCGCTCAGCGAGCTGCTGCCGTTGGCGATGGACCGCCTGCAGGAGACCTACGAGCGCGGCGACACGATCACCGGCGTGCCGACCGGGTTCGCCGATCTCGACGAGCTGCTCTCCGGCTTGCAGCCGAGCACGCTGAACATCGTCGGCGCCCGTCCGGCGATGGGCAAGACGAGCCTCGGCCTCGGCATCGCCACCCACGTGGCCCAGCACACCAACAAGCCCGTCATCGTGTTTTCGTTGGAGATGGGCCACGCCGAGCTGACGGCCAGCATCCTCGCCCGCGAGGCGGAGGTCGACACGCAGAAGCTGCGCTCCGGGAGGTTGGCCGAGATCGACTGGACCAAGATCGGCCGGGCGATCAACCGGCTCGACGTCCCGCTGCTGCTCGACGACAACCCACGGGTGACGGTGATGGAGATCCGCGCCAAGGCCCGGCGGCTGAAAGCCAACCAGGGTCTCGCGCTGATCGTCATCGACTACCTGCAGCTGATGACCGGCGGCGCCTCGTCGGAGAACCGCCAGCTCGAGGTCAGTGAGATCAGCCGCGGCTTGAAGATCCTGGCGCGTGAGCTGGAGGTGCCGATCATCGCCCTCAGCCAGTTGAGCCGAGCGCTCGAGACCCGCGCCGACAAGCGACCGATGCTCGCCGACCTGCGCGAGAGCGGCTCGTTGGAGCAGGACGCCGACGTCGTCATGTTCCTCTACCGCGACGAGGTGTACCACCGCGACTCGCCGGACAAGTCGGCCGCCGAGGTGATCATCGCCAAGCACCGCTCCGGTCCCACCGGCACGGTGCGGCTGGTGTTCCGCGGCCAGTTCACCAAGTTCAGCAACGCCGCCCGAGGTGTCTGACCGACACAGGTGGGCTACTGCGGTCCACGGACGAACCGATCAGCGACACGGGCGCAGCTCGATGGCCGGAGCCGGGTCGGCTGGGGGCAAATGCTCCGTGGGGCAGCCACACTGGTCGGGTGATCCTCGGTGACGACACCCCGTTCCTCGGTGACAACCTCATCGTCTGGCTGCTCCTCGCCCTCGGTGGGGCGCTGTTCGTCGGGAACGTCCTGGCGCTGCTGCGACCACCCGATGTCACCAAGTCCGACGAGGACCTGCCCGCCGCGCCGCGCAGCAGGAGCATCCTGATGGCGGGAGTGGGGTTCGTCGTCGCCGTTGCGGCGATCGGCGGCTTGCTGAAGTGACGTGAGGTGGGACGGTCTCAGCCGGTGGTCACCCCGACGTTCAGTGCGATCGTCAACCCGTTGGTGACGTCGCCGGTGACCGTGGGTGTCTCCAGCGTCGCCCCGTCGCTGAACACGTTGTCGGTCGCCAGCGAGACCTGCTTGTACCTGGTGACGCTCTGCTCGTAGCCGGAGGTGGCGAACACGGGCTGGTTCGTCGCATCGGGCAGCGCCAGCTGGGAGGTGGCCAGCTTGCCGGAGGCAGACGTGGCGTCGGTGACGCTCGGGTAGACCTCGTAGTGGATGTGCGGGGTGGGCGGTCTCGCCCTACTCGCTGCGGGTGAGGGGCCGGACCTCCGGGCGGAGACCCGTTGTGCCGTGGGCGAAGCCGCTGTAGCGGTTCCACGAGTTGCGCGCGTCGACCAAACCGAGCAGGCGGGTCCCGGTGGCGAGCATCCCACCGTCGACCGGAACGGACGCGCCGGTGATGAACTGCGCGTCGTCGGAGGCGAGGAACAGGCACGCTGCAGCGATGTCCTCCGGCGCACCGATCGCCGGCCACGGCTGCACCGCTGCGACCCGGGCGACGATCGCTTCCTCGTCGCGGCCGACGGCGAGGGGGGTGCGGATGAAGCCCGGGCAGATCGCGTTGACCCGGATCCGGTGCGGGGCGAGCTCGCTGGATGCGTTCTCGGTGAGGCTGATCACGGCCGCCTTCGCTGCGGAGTACGCAAGCGGACCGCCACCGCCGGCGACACCCGCCACCGAGGCGGTGTTGATGATGCTGCCCCCTGCGCCGCCGGCGATCATCGTGCGCGCGCCGTGCTTGATGCCGAGGAACACGCTGCGGGTCAGGACCGCGAACGTGCGGTCCCAGTGGTCGACCTCGAGCTCGGTGAGCGGACCGAACGCTCCGCCGATGCCGGCGTTGTTGAACAGCACGTCGAGTTGCCCGAACGCGCTGGTCGCCGTGTCGATCAGCGCCGCGACCTGCTGCTCGTCGCTGACGTCTGTCGTCACAACGCGCAAACGAGTGGGGTCATCGACCTCGGCGGCGAGCGTCGCGCCGTTGTCTGCGTTGAGGTCACCGACGACCACCCGAGCCCCCTCGGCGAGGAAGCGCAGCGCCGTCGCCCGGCCGATGCCACTGGCGCCGCCGGTGATCACCGCCACCCGACCGGCAAGACGATCAGCCACGACCGGCTCCCCCTTTCACCTTCGTCGACACGCGAGCGCTCACGCCCAGCTGCGCAGTTCCGGGAGCACCTCGGCGGCGAACAGGCGCATCCCAGCCTCCACCTCGTCGTACGGGATCCCGCCGAAGCGGAACGCCGGAGCGGCCTCGAACCCGCCGAGCAGGTCCCAGCGCTCGCGATACTTGGCGATGATCTCCTCCGGCGTGCCCGTCGCCGTCGACTCGAGGAAGCCGTGCAGGAGCCCCGTCTCGCCGACCTTGCGCAACACCGTCGAAGCCGACGCATACGCGTCGTAGCCCTTCAGCCCTTCGAAGTGCTCGCCCATGATCTCGTAGTGCTCGAGCACCGACTGCAGGTAGGTGGCGATGTACTGAGTGCCCCGCTCGGCGGCGACCGCCGAGTCCGCGTTGCAGTAGACGAAGTCGCAGATCAATGGCGGCGGTGGGGTCTCGTCGTGGAACTCGCGGTACAGCGAACGCCACCGCTCGATGCTGGGCAGTCGCGCCTTCCACGACCGGTCGGAGAACATCACCATCGATGCCTTCAGCCGGGCCGCGGCTTCGACGGAGTCGTCGGAGCTCGCCACGGCGTACAGCCGGCCCTCGAAGCTGCGCGCTGGTGCCGGCCGGATCGGCGCCCGCGGCTGCGGGTAGTGCGGCCCTGCACCCTCGATGAAGCCGGTCTCGAGGGCCCGCTTGACCATCATCGAGCCCTCGTCGAAGCGCTCGCGCGACTCGGCCATGTCGATCCCGAAGTTGGCGAACTCGCGGCGTGACAGGCCGCGGCCCATCCCGAAGCGCAGCCGGCCCTCGGACATCTGGTCGAGCAGGGCGATCCGCTCGGCGACGCGCAGCGGCTCGTTCCAAGGCATGATCACGGCCGCCGTGCCGATGTCGATCCGGCTCGTGCGGCCGGCGACGAACGCCAGCCACTCGGTGTTGTCGGGGCAGAACGAGTAGTCGAAGAAGTGGTGCTCGACGGCCCACACGACGTCGAACCCGAGCTCCTCGGCGAGCAGCGCGAGCCGGGTCTCCTCGGCGTAGACCTGCCCGTCGGTGATCCCCGGCCATCCGTAACTACTGAAAACGGTCTGGATCCCAACTTCCATCCGCGCAACCTAGCCAACGACGTCGCGATCGACCCACGCGAGCCGTGCGGCCCGACGGGGCCGGTTGCGGCGCTGGTGATGAGCGGGCGGCGTCGGTCGTGCATGCTGGCGTCGTGCTCACTCCGCGACTCACCGAGCTCGGCGGCTCGATCAGCGACGCACTCCGCCGCCGTGGCGAGACCGTCGCGGTTGCCGAGGGTTCTGCCGGCGGGTTGATCTCGGCGACGCTGCTGGCGGTGACCGGCGCGTCGGCGTACTACGCGGGTGGGGCGGTCGTCTACACCCGCGCTGCGGTCAAGGCGTTCATGGCCGGCGCGATCGAGACGCCGCACGGGATGCGCGGCGCGACGGAGGGCTTCGCCGAGTACCTCGCCGCCTCCGTCGCCGCGAAGCTGGGGTCGACGTGGGGCCTCGCCGAAGCGGGCGCCGCAGGGCCGCCGAACCCGTACGGTGATCCCGCCGGCCACTGCTGGCTCGCCGTCAGCGGACCGTCGTCGCTGACCCGCCACGTCCTCACCGGCGACGATGACCGCGCTGCGAACATGGTCGCCTTCGCCACTGCCGCCCTCGACCTCCTCCTCGCCCAGCTCACGTAGCAAGCGGCCGCGGCCGGGTGAGAACGGCGAGGGAAGCGCCAGCGACGAGCCGCCGGAGGGGAGCGGTGAAAGCGAGCGGAGCGAGCGGCCGCGGCCGGGTGAGAACGGCGAGGGAAGCGCCAGCGACGAGCCGCCGGCTGGGAGCGGTGAAAGCGAGCGCAGCGAGCGACCGCCAGTCCCCGACCGTTGAGAACGGCGTGGGAAGCGCCAGCGACGAGCCGCCGGAGGGGAGCGGTGAAAGCGAGCGGAGGGGAGCGGCCGCCAGTCCCCGACCATGTAGACAGCTCAGACCGGCGCGATGAAGTTGGGGTTCTCGATGATCCCGATGATCGAGCGGTTGGGAGCGGTGACGCTGCCGACCCGGATGTCGCCGCCGACATCGCGGACCTCGGCGTGCGCGATCGCCCCCATCGCGATCAGCACCGAGAACGCCTCGTCAGCGTCGGCCACCCCCCAGTACGCGACCGGGCCGTCGTCGACGGGGGCGTTCGGGTCGAGGCCGAGCTCGTGGCCGCCGACGTTGAAGCCGACGTAGAACGGCTCATCGAAGTACGGACCTGCGCCGAGCAGGTCCGTGAACCACGCCTTCGCCGCCTCGAGGTCAGGGGCGGGGTAGATCACGGTGCGCAAGCCGAGGAACATCATCATCCTCCAGGTGTCGTCGGACGGCGGTGCCGGATGACGCGGATTGCGACCGCCATCACCCTGCCGGCGCCGACGCTAGTTTTCGGGCGAGGAGGTTGCCATGCCGATCACCACCGGGTTCAACCACGTCGCGACGCTCACCAAAGACGCCGATCGCACGGTGAGGTTCTACCGCGACGCGTTCGGCGCCGAGGTCACGTTCGAGATGGCTGCGCGAGACGACCACCCGCGGATGGTGATCCTCGATCTCGGCGGCGGTGCTGCGCTGAACGTCTTCGAGGTGCCGCCGGAGGAAGACATCATCGGTGAACAGCGGTCGCAAGGCCACCGCGGCGCGATCGACCACTTCGGGCTCGCCGTCGATTCGCTGGCGACGCTCGAAGTGGTGCGTGACCGGCTGACCGCGGCCGGGGCGGACATCGGCGAGATCCATCGCCTCGGCAGCGAGTGGTCACTGTTCTTCCGCGACCTCGACGGGATGGAGCTCGAGGTCTGCGCCCACGCCGACTGATGCTGCCGAACGCCCTGCGACGTACGGGTCAGTCGATGATCTCGGCGATCTGGATGACCGGCTGGACGTTCGTGAAGTTGACGACGTCCGCCATCGCTTCGCCGGCGCCCGCGCCGCCCATCCCGGCCTGGAGCGCGTCCATCGACGCGAAGTACAGGTGCCCGACGGCCATGTTGGGGCCGGAGACCGCCTTGTCGATCTCGAACTTGTCGCACCCGAGGCCGCGCATCACGATCTCCTTGTGGGTGCCCTTGTAGTAGTCCATGTCGAACGTGGTGCCGTCCGCACTCGGGTAGTAGACGCTCACTCGGATCATTGTCGCGGCCTCCTCGATGCCGTCTGCTGACGACGTTGGCCCCCGATCCTGCACAAGCGGCGCAGTCGCGGACGAAGTGGGCGTTCTGCCGCGCCGAACCGCGCCGAGCCGTGCCGGGAGGGTCCGATGACGCAGCGAGCGCGTCGCTCCACGACACTGGGCGGGCCGCCGAGCCGGCCCATCCGAGGAGGATCCCATGACCGAGCTGGTCACACGCCATGACAGCGACGGCGTCGCGACGATCACGCTGCGCCGCCCGGACACGCTCAACGCGCTGAGCCCTGCGTTGTTCGTCGAGCTGCGCGCACTCATCGACGCGCTCGCCGACGCCCCCGATTCCGTGGCCGCGGTGGTGCTGCGTGGCGCCGGTCGTTCGTTCTCGGCGGGCAACGACCTCAAAGCGATCCAGACCGGCGAGCGGGCGCCGACGCCGACCTTCCAGAAGGAGACGATCGGCGCCCTCGAGGCACTCCCGCAGCCGACGATCGCCGCCGTCCACGGGCACTGCTACACCGGTGCGCTCGAGGTCGCGCTGGCCTGCGACTTCATCGTCGCCGCCGAGTCGGCGAAGTTCGCCGACACCCACGGCAAGTGGGCGATGACGCCGACGTGGGGGATGAGCCAGCGCTTGCCGCGGCGCGTCGGCGCGGCCCTCGCCAAGGAGCTGATGTTCACGGGGCGGGTCGTCGACGGCGCGGAGGCGGCCCGGATCGGCCTCGCCAACCGCTGTGTCCCCGACGAGCAGCTGGATGCGGTGCTCGCCGAGATCACCGGTGCGATCGCCGCAAACTCCCGGTTCACCAGCCGCGCCGACAAGATGCTGGTCAACGCCGGTCAGAACCTGTTGCTCGCCGACGGCCTCGCGTACGAGGGCGCGCACAGCCCTGGCGCCGGGCCCGACATGGCCCAGCGTCTCGCGGCGCGCCGCTGACCCCGGACAGCCGGGTCGACGTCCACGCGCTCGGTCCGCACGCGCAGGTCAGAACAGGCGATCAGCCGAGCGGAGGACGAGGAACGCGCCGATCAGCCCCAGCACCCAGAACGTGATGTCGTGCCGGTTGCGGTAGACCCGGTCGTTGACGTGGGCGAGCGCTGCCGGTGCGTTGGTCGGTGACAGGAACAGCAGCGCGGTCGGCACGATCACGATGGCACTGGAGACGATCAGGAAGGCGGCCATGGCGAGGGCGCGACCCTCGAAGCCGACGCGGGCGCGGAACACCGCGGCGCCCGCCGCGATCGCAGCCGGGATGCTGGGCAGGACGAGGCCGGCCAGGAACGACGTCTTGAAGCCGACGCGCTGCAGCCGGCTGTACCACTTCGGGACCTTCTCTGCGTCGTGACCGTGCCCGACCCAGCGCGACCGGATGGCGATCGCGATCAGGAACAGGCCGAACGCGAAGAGCAGACCGGCGCGCAACGTGCGGTGGGTGACCTGGCCGTGGCGGGGCTTGATGTGCAGGAGCGCAGCCGGGACGATCGCCAGCACGGTCAGGGTGAGCAGCCACCCGCAGACGAACGCGACCCCGTTGCGCCGGTGCTGGTGGCTGACGACCAAGACGGCCAGGAACGCCAGGGGATCGAGACCGCTCAGCAACCCGAGGATCGCCACCTCGGCAACGAGTGGTCCCATTCCTTCGTCGCCGACCTTCCGCAGCTCATGGCCCGCCGGCGTCGTACGTCGGTCGGGCGAATCGGAGTTGATGACAGGATTCGAAGCGAAACCCCTGGATCCGCGAACGCGGGCCTACGGCTCCTGCACCTGCTCTGCTCGACGATGTTAGCCCCCGAGTTGATCATCGACCCGGTGCGACGCGAGGCTGACGACGTCGGTTGACGAGCCGTGGAGCCGCACCAGGGTGCGCCGGCGTCGCTCCGTCGACAGGGAGCTGCGCCATGACCATTGCTGCACGTGAGGCGCATTCGCCCGCAGAGTCGTATGCGGCGGGCCGGCTGATCCATGACGCCGATGCGCACATGGTCGAGTACGACGGCTTCTTCGAGGCCTACGCGGACGAGTCGATGCGCGACCGCCTGGCCGAGCTCGACAACGGATCGCGTGGGCGCCAGCTCAACCCGGCGATCGAGGGCCTGCTCGCTGCGCACCACAGCGAGGACCGCGCCGGTGCCGCCGCGTCCGACGTCCTCCTGCACAAGAACCTCGATGCGCTCGGTTCCTTCGACGCGGAGGACCGCGTGCACGCGCTGGATCTGCTCGGCTTCCAGCGGCAGCTGATCTTCACCAGCTCGTTCCTCAACCTGCTGACGACCCTCGACCGCAACGGTCCTCAGGACCTCTCGCTCGGCGCCACCAGGGCGCACAACCGCGGGATGGTCGAGTTCTGCAGCGTCGACGCCCGCCTGCTGCCGGCGTGCTGGGTGCCGTTCGCCTCGATCGAGCATGCCGTCGGGGTCGCCCGTGAAGCGATCGAAGCCGGTGCCGCGGCGCTGATGATCCCGTCGATCTGTCCCCGCGAGCACGGTCCGACGCACATCGGCTTCGACCCGGTGTGGGCGATGGCCGAGGAGGCCGGGATCCCGATCGTGTTCCACGTCGGTGGCGGCCGCCCGATGGATCCGGTGTACAAGAAGAACGGGTTGCCGGATGTCAAGGACTTCCACGGCGGTGACGGCAACTTCACCTCGGTCTCGTTCATGGCGATCGCCGAGGCACCGATGCAGACGTTGGCGACGATGATCTTCGACGGCGTGCTCGATCGCTTCCCGACGTTGCGGATCGGTGTGATCGAGCAGGGTGCGCTGTGGCTCCCGGGCTGGATGAGGTCGATGGACTCAGCGGCAGGGGCGTTCATCCGCAACGAGGACCGGCTGCAGCGGCTGAGCATGCGGCCGAGTGAGTTCGTCCGGCGCCAGGTGCGGGTGACGCCGTACCCGCACGAGGACGCCGGGTGGATCATCCGCAACAGCAGCGAAGGCGTGTGCATGTTCAGCTCGGACTACCCGCACATCGAGGGCGGCCGCAATCCGTTGAAGCGCTTCGACGCATCGCTCGACGGGCTCGGCGACGACGCCAAGACGGCGTTCTTCTCGTCGAACTTCTGCGACATGATCGGCGACCGGGCCGGGCTGGTCTGATGCAGGCCCCGCTGCAAGGTGTGCGCGTGCTCGACCTGAGCCGTGTGTTCGCAGGTCCGTTCGCCGGGCGGATGCTCAGTGACCTCGGTGCCGATGTCGTCAAGGTCGAACCCCCCGAGGGCGACGTGACCCGCAAGTTCGGCCGCGGCCCACAGACCGCCTACTTCCGCCAGCAGAACGCCGGCAAGCGTTCGATCACGGTCGACTTCCGGACGGCGGAGGGGTGCGCGCTGGTCAAGCGCCTCGCCGCCGTGGCCGATGTCGTGCTCGAGAACTTCCGGCCCGGTGTGCTCGACAAGTTCGGGCTGGGATGGCCGGATCTCAGCGCCGTGAACCCGAGGCTGGTGATGCTCTCGATCTCGGGCTTCGGTCAGGAGGGTCCAGAGCGCGACCGCGCCGCATACGCCGGCGTCATCCACGCCGAGACTGGTCTGATCTCGCGCCAGCCACGCGACGGGAACGGATTCCCGTCCGACATCCCGATCTCGATGGCCGACTCGGTCACGGGCCTGCACGGCACGGTGGCGATCCTCGCCGCGTTGCGCCACCGCGATGCGACCGGGGAGGGCAACCACATCGACATCGCGATGATCGATGCGATGCTGTTCGGCGACGACTACGCGCCGGCGGCGATCGCCGCACGCCAGAGCGCGGCGCGGCGTAGCGGCAACTCCGGCGGGGACGCTGCGACGGTCGCCACCGGCAACGCCTGGGAGATGGTCGCCGCTCCGGGTGGACCGCTGATCGTCATCGGCGAGTTCAAGTGGATCTGGAAGTCGGCGCACGAGCGCCTCGGCCTGGCTGACCCGACGCCCGATGGTGCCGACCTCGCCACCAAGGTCCGCGCCCGACATGCGGCGTGGCTGGACTTCGTGGCCGGGTTCGACGACCGTGCCGAGCTGCTCGCCGCGCTCGATCGCGCCAACCTCGCGTGGGGCGCAGTGAAGACGTCCGCTGAGGCGATCGCCTCTCCGACGGTCGTCCATCGCGGCACCGTCGTGCAGATGGACGACGGCGACGGTCCGTATGAGGTCGTCCGCGCGCCGTACCGCTTCTCGAACGCGTCGAGCGGGATCCGCGGTCCTGCGCCGCGCCAGGGCGAGCACGAGGCAGCGGTGCTCGCCGACTGGCTCGGGTCGACCGCCTCGTAGCCGCGCGTCGGCGACCTCTGTACACGCTCCGTCGACGGGCGACGCAACGAGGGCGCGCTCTCGACGGGCGTGCCGCTCACGACTCGGCGAGGTGGACGAACAGGCACGCCCGCGGCTCGCCGCCGACGTTGCGGCTGATGTGCCCCTGACCGGTCGTGTCCTCGGCGAGCAAGATCGTCCCTGGGCCCCCACGATCCGGGCGGAAGCTCAAACGTTCACTCTGAGCGCGCTGGGACTTGACCGACGTCAGTTGCCGCGCAGCAGGCGCGCCACCTCGACGTTGAACTGCTCCGGTGTCTCGGCGTTGGGCGAATGGCCTGCCGCCCCGATCCGGACCACCTCGACCAACGGCATGTGCGCGAGCGCGTAGCTGCACGGTTCCTCGAACGCGACTTCACGGGAGCCGGCGACGATCAGGGTCCGCACGCTGTTGCCTGCGACACGATCGCGCTGCGACGCCTCGCGCACCGTGTGGCGCACGGCAGCGGCGATCCCCGCCGGATCGAGGAGGTGCTGGTCGGCCGCCAGGGACTCGCGAACGTGGGCGACGATGCGATGCGAACGCGCCGGGTTCATCCGGTTGGCGAGCAGTCCCTCGCGTCCTCGCTCTTCGATCCGTTGCGCCGCGGTTTCGAGGCCGGGATCGCCGCCGACGTGTTCGCTCAACGCCGACAGCGAGTTGGTCATCACGTGGGCGACGATCCGCCCGGGGTGGTCGAGTGCGTAGCGCAACGTGAGGGCGGCACCGAGCGACTGGCCGATCAGCGTCCAACGCTCGGCACCGAGCTCGTTGCGGATCGACTCGAACTGCTCGACGTACGCCTCGGGCGTGTAGCACTCGGCGCGGGTCGGCGTCGGCGAACGACCGTGACCGAACAGCTCGACGACCACCGGCGTCGACATCGCGCGCAGCGCCTCGATGTTCGCGGTCCACAACGCACGCCCGCCCATCACCCCGTGCACCATCAGCACCGGCGGCCCCTCGCCGGGGTGGATGTCGACGTGCAGCGCGGGCCGGCTCATCGCGACACACGTTCGCGCGACGCAGGCCGGACGGCCCGATCCGGTTCTCTCGACACGTCAGAACGTGGTCGACGCGAAGTAGAAGTTGGGGATGCTCACGGCGATGTACCAGCGGCGGCTGTTCGAGGTGTGGGGCAGCGCCAACGAGCACGTGGCGGAGCAACTGCTCCACGCCGCGCTGTGCGATCACAACACAGTCCCCGGTCAACCTGACGCTCCGGTCACCGAGATCGTCACGGCTCGTCGCGCTCTGGGCACCGTGGTACGTTGCGTCGGGGCGAGCGAGATCGATGTTGATCTGCACGGCTGGGGGCCACCCGGGGGGTGGGTATTTCAACAAGGGGGATCCGTATGAATCGCTATCGCGCACCTGTTTCGGTCGCGCTGCTGCTCAGCCTGTTCGTGTTCGCTGTCGGCTGCGGCAGTAGCAAGAAGTCGAGCGGGGCGCCGAGCGCGACGACCGCTGCGGCAACGACGGTCGCCGGTGCGACCACCGCCGGTCCGGCAACGACGACGGCCGGGGGCTCGAGCGCGACCACGCCAGCCGGGGGCTCGAGCGCGACCACCGTTCGCTCCGCGGCGACCTCCGCCGGTTCCGGTGCGGCGAGCAGCAGCACCGCCGCCGGCGCCACCCCCTCGACGGGCTCTGTCGCCCCGGCGACGGGGGACCCGATCTTGATCGGCTTGACCAACATGGAGGGTGGCGCGATCTCGTTGCCCGAGATCCGTATCGGTGCGGAGCAGGGCGTGGACTACGTCAACAACAAGATGGGCGGGGTGAAGGGTCGGCCGCTCAAGTTGATGCGCTGCGACGTGGACGGCTCGCCCGAGAAGTCGGTCGACTGTGGCAACAAGTTCGTCGAGGCGAAGGTCGCCGCGGTGATGGAGGGCGTCGACGTCGGTGCCGACGCGATGTTGCCGATCCTGCGCGACGCCAAGATCCCGTTGTTCGGCTTCGTGCCGTTCGGTCCGCAGCAACGCTCGGCGCAGGACATCGCGGTGTTCTTCGGCGCTGCGGTGCCGGCGTATGGCGCCGCCGAGCTGAAGAACAGTGCAGATCAGGGCCGCAAGAAGCTGCGGCTGTTCCTGGCCGACCTGCCCTCGTCGCACTCCTACGACGAGTCCGTGCTGCAGCCGACGGCGAAGACGCTCGGTCTCGACGTGAAGATCATCTACTACGACGCGGCGAGTGCCGATTGGAACGCCCTGGCGACGACGGCGATGGCCGACAAGCCCGACGAGAGCGGCAGCCCGTCGGCCCAGGAAGCCGACTGCCTCGGGTTCATCCAGGGCCTCCGTGGTGCCGGTTTCTCCGGCCCGATCTTCGCGGCGGCATGCAACCAGTTCATCGCGACGGTGGGCGCCCAGGCGGTCGGAGTGCAGACGTACTCGGAGTACTGGCTGCCGTCGGTGCCCGACGCCGCGCCGCCGGTCGCACAGCAGGAGCTGAAGGACTACACCGACCAGTTGACCAACTCGGGGAACAAGAACCTGATCAACGGCTTCGCCGGGTTCACGTTCCCCGTTGTGGTCAACTTCGCCAGGGCGATGAACCAGTACCTGCAGGGTGATCCGACGGGGCCGAACGTTTTCACCGCGATGCACGCGGTGAAGAACATGCCTGCGTTCCTCCACGGCAACATGACCTGTGATGGTTCGGTGTGGAAGGGTGAGACGTCGTGCACCGCAGGGGTACTGGTCTACGAGGTGATCGCCGGAGGCGGTCGCAAGCTCGTGTCGAAGGGGTTCATCGACGCCAGCGTGTACGCCCCGAAGTGATCGAGAAGAACGTCCGTCGTCGGTCGCTACGCCTCGGCGTTGCGGCCGGCGAGAAGGCTGGAGGATCGCGATGAGCCAGTACATCCTGTTCTTGTTCGTCGGTCTCGGCGTCGGCTCGATCTATGCCGCGCTCGCGATGGGCCTCGTGGTCACGTACAAGGGCACCGGCGTCATCAACTTCGCGCAGGGTGCGATGGCGATGTACGGCGCCTACGTCTATGACGAGCTGCGCAAGACAGGCAACCTCGTGTTCCCCGTGTTCGGGATCCATGACCGGGTGCACCTCGGCACACCTCCGTTCATCGCCTGCTTCGTGATCGGCGTCGCCTTCTCCGCCGCACTCGGCCTGGTCGTGCACTTCCTGGTGTTCCACCCCCTGCGCCACGCGCCGGTGCTCGGCAAGGTGATCGCCTCGGTCGGGGTGATGCTCACGATCCAGGCCCTCGTGTCGCTCAAGTTCGACAGCAAGGCGCGGGCCGTCACCCCGATCCTGCCGCACAACCGGGTGCACTTCGCCGGGCTCGTGACCTCGCAGGATCGCTTCTACCTCGCCGGCATCGCAGTCCTGATCGCCGCTGTCCTGTGGTCGTACTTCCGCTACAGCCGCCTCGGTCTGGCCACGCGGGCCGCTGCGGAGAACGAGCTCGGTGCATCGCTGTCCGGGTTCTCGCCCGAACTGCTCGCGGGGATGACATGGATCCTGTCGTCGACGCTGACCGGCGTGATGGTGATCCTCGCCTCGCCGAGCACGGGCCTCAACCCGATCAACTACACGCTGTACGTCGTGCCCGCCCTGGCGGTCGCGCTCGTCGGCCGGCTGACCTCGCTGTCGATCGCCTGCGCGGCGGGCCTCGCGCTCGGGGCGATCCAGTCGGAGGTCACGTTCCTGACCTCCAAGTCGTTCTGGCCCAGCTGGGCGGTCACCGGCTTCGGCGATGCGGTGCCGTTCATCGTCGTGATCATCGCGTTGTTCGCGCTCGGCACCCGGCTGCCGACGAGAGGCGCGATCCAGACGGCCGAGCTGCCTGAGGTGTACCGGCCGAGGAACCGTCCGCAGTGGATCGGCGGTCTGGTCCTCGGCGGATTCCTGATCCTCGCGTTCACGCACGGCAGCTACCGGTTCGGTGTCGTCACGACGATGATCATGACGATCGTCGCCCTGTCGCTGGTGATCCTCACCGGGATGGTCGGGCAGATCTCGCTGGCACAGGCGGCGTTCGCCGGCTCGGCCGGGTTCGTGCTCGCCAAGCTCGGCTCGAAGTTCCCGTTCCCGCTGACCACCCTCGTCGCCGCTCTCGCCGCCGCAGGGCTCGGCGTGTTGATCGGCATCCCGGCGCTGCGCATCCGCGGCGCGCAGCTCGCCGTCGTCACGCTCGCCGGTGCGATCGCCATCGAGAAGTTCGTGTTCCGAAACCCGAAGCTGGTCGGCGCCAACGGCGACAAGATCCCCGACCCGACGCTGTTCGGTGCCAACCTCTCGGTCCGTGCCGGCACGGACATCACGCGGCTGTCGTTCTGCGTGTTCGTGCTCGTCGTACTGACGCTCGTCGCGCTGGGCGTCGCCAACCTCGCCAGAGGTGACACCGGGCGGGCGTTCCTCGCCGTGCGTTCGAACGAGCGTGCCGCGGCGGCCGCCGGGATCAGCGTGTCGGCGACGAAGCTCGTCGCCTTCGGGCTCTCGTCGTTCCTCGCCGGCATCGGCGGGTCGCTGATCGGCTACAGCCGAGGGCAGCTCTCCGCCGATTCGTTCGCGGTGCTCGTCGGGGTCTCGTTCCTCGCGTTCGCGTACCTCGGGGGGATCACCAGCATCAGCGGAGCGCTCGTCGCCGGCACCTTCGCCCCGCTCGGTGTCGGTTACGTGATCCTCGACCGCAACCTCAGCCTCGGCAAGTACTACCTGTTGCTCTCGGGCGTCTCGCTGATCATCACTGCGATCTTCAACCCGCAGGGCATCGCCGGGCGGACGCGTGAGAACAACGCGATCATGAAGGCCCGCATCGACGGCTGGCGCGCCAAACGGGCCCGGCCGCCCAGGCAATCCTTGCCGGAACCCGTCGACGGCGGCGTGTCCTCGGAGACGGTCCATGTCGGTTGACCGCGAGCCATTGCACGATCCGGTGGCGCAGCCGCTGCTGGAGACCAGGGGGCTGACGGTCAGCTACGGCGGTCTGCGCGCCAACGATCAGATCTCGGTGAAGGTGATGCCGGGGCAGATCGTCGGGTTGATCGGTCCCAACGGCGCAGGCAAGACGACGTTCATCGACGCGATCACCGGCTTCACGCAATACAGCGGCACCGTCAGCTTCATGGGCCAGAACATCGACGGGCGTTCGCCGCACGCCCGCGCTCGTGCCGGCCTGTCGCGCACCTGGCAGTCGATCGAGCTGTTCAACGACCTGACTGCGTTCGAGAACCTGCTGGTCGGCACCCGCCGTCTGAGCCTCAAGTCGGTGCTGCTCGACCTCGTCGCCCCGAAGCGGCGCCAGGACGACGCCGACGAGCGCTGGGCGCTCGGGCTCGTCGGGCTCGGCGACCTCGCCCACAAGGGACCGAAGGAGCTCAGCCTCGGCCAGCAGAAGCTGCTCAGCATGGCCCGCGCGCTGGGCACGCGACCGAAGGTGGTGCTGCTCGACGAGCCTGCCGCGGGACTCGACCATCGCGAGAGCGAGATCCTTGGCGAGCGGTTCCACGACGTCCTCGACCACGGGATCTCGATCCTCCTGATCGACCACGACATGACCCTCGTGCTCGACGTGTGCGACTACCTGTACGTGCTCGAGTTCGGCCGGCTGATCGCCGAGGGCACACCGGCCGAGGTGAGGGGCAACGACGACGTCATCGCCGCCTACCTCGGCGAAGGGGCACGGCGCGCCAAGGACGCGACCGGTGTGATCCCGGACGAGGCCGCCTGGTGACCGCGCTGATCGAGGTCGAGCACCTCAATGCCGGGCACAAGGGCGTCGCCGTCGTGCGCGACCTCAACCTCACGGTCAACGCCGGCGAGGTCGTCGCGCTGCTCGGCAGCAACGGCTCGGGCAAGACGACAGCGCTGTTGACCATCGCCGGCGTGCTGCCGATCATCTCCGGCGACATCCGCGTGCTCGGCCGGTCGGTGAAGAAGCAGGCCGTCCATCAGATCGTCCGTCGCGGGCTGGCGCTCGTCCCTGCGGATCGAGGGCTGTTCTTCCAGTTGTCCGTCGCCGAGAACCTGCGCCTCGGCTACCGCAAGGGCAGCAAGATCTCGATCGAGCAGTCGCTCGACTACTTCCCGGCGCTGAAGTCGCTGCTCCACCGCCGCTGCGGTCTGCTGTCGGGCGGCGAGCAGCAGATGCTCGGCGTGGCGCGGGCGCTGATCGCCGGTCCGCGGGTGCTGATGATCGACGAGATGAGCCTCGGGCTCGCGCCGATCATCGTCGAGCGGCTGCAACCGGTGATCCGCCAGATCGCCGACGATCACGCGATGGGCATCCTGCTCGTCGAGCAGCACGTCCACATGGCGCTGGCCCTCGCCGAGCGGGCCTACGTGCTCAGCCACGGTGAGCTCTCGTTGGAAGGTGATTCCGCGCACCTCCGCGCCAACTCCGAGGTGCTCGAGGCGAGCTACCTCGGTCGGCAGGCGCCGATCATCGCGCCGCGAGAAGACATCATCCACCAGCTCCGCCGTCTGCCGGTGTTCGCCCAGTGCAGCGCCGCCGACCTCGACCTCGTCGGTCGTTCGCTGACCGAGGTGGCGTTCCACGCCGGCGAGGTCCTGCTCCACGAGGGCGACCGGCCGAACTCGTTCATCCTCGTTGTCGAAGGGACCGCCGAGATCGTGCGCCAGGGCGAGGTCGTCACCGAGGTGGGCACGGGCGCGCTGCTCGGTGAAGTGGGGATGCTGCTGCACAAGGACCGCAACGCCACCGTGCGCGCCAAGACGGACATGTGGGTCCTCGTCGCCGACCGGGGGCAGTTCTCGCAGCTGATGGACGAGGTGCCCGGCGTGGCGCGCGCCGTCCTCGAGTCGCTGGTGGCCGAGCAGTAACTTCGCTTCGGCGCCGCCGAGGAGGAGCCTGATGATCGACTACCCGCCGTCCATCGCCGAGGTCAACCGGATCGAGCCGGTGCCACGCCGGATCCGGGCGGTGCTCGGCGGCGCGGTGGTGCTCGACACCACCTCGGCGCGGTACGTGTGGGAGTGGCCGAACTACCCACAGTACTACATCCCGGTCGGCGACATCGATCCGTCGGTGCTCGTCGACGAGCAGCACGAGCAGCGCCTCAGCCGCGGCACGGCGCGGCGCCATGGCCTGCTGGTCGGGGGGACGGCGCGGCCGGGTGCACTACGCGTCTACGCCGACGACGCGATCGCCGGCCTGGCGGGCATGGCGCGCTTCGAGTGGGAGGCCCTCGACGCGTGGTACGAGGAGGACGAGCAGGTCTACGTCCACCCGCGCAACCCGTACACCCGCGTCGATGCGCTGCGGTCCACCCGCCATGTCCGCATCGGGCTCGACGGGGTGGTCCTCGGCGAGTCGTCCTCGCCGGTGCTGGTGTTCGAGACCGGCCTGCCGACGCGCTACTACCTCAACCCGACAGAGGTCGACCTCACCCACCTGGTCGCAACGGACACGGTCACCGCCTGCCCGTACAAGGGGGTGACGAGCGGCTATTGGTCGGCACGGATCGCCGAGAGCACGTCTGCCGACATCGCCTGGACCTACGCCTTCCCGACGCGCCAACTGCTGCCGATCACCGGGTTGATCGCGTTCTACAACGAGAAGGTCGACATCACCCTCGACGACCGCCGGCTCGAGCGGCCCGTCACCCACTTCTCCTGACGGCACTGCGAGACCGTGGCGCGCTCCATGAATAGGATCGGCGACGAACCGGCACGTCCGACCGACAAAGAGGAAGCGATTTCAATGCTTGTGATGATGCGATACACGTTCCTTCCCGGCGCGGCCGGTCGCGCGGCATACGCGCGGTTCTCGCATTGGAGCCCATCGGAGGGCTTCGAGATCAAAGGCGGATGGACCTCGGCCAGCAACGACGGCGGCTACCTGCTCCTCGAGGTGGCCGACGCAGCGGCGTTGTTGCAGTTCTCGGCGCAGTTCAAGGACCTCAACGGCGAGCTCGACCTGATGCCGGTGGTCGAGCTCACCGACGGCATCGGCATCGTGCAGAAAGCATATGAATGGGTCGATTCGGTCGGTTGACGCGCTGATCGCGCGCCCGGCACCCGGGCGCGCTACAGCAAACGCCGTTGGTTGGCCCATGCAGTGAGCTCGTGGCGGTTCGACAACTGCAGCTTGCGCAGGACCGCCGACACGTGCGTCTCGATCGTCTTGACCGAGAGGTGGATCGTGCTCGCCGCCTCCTTGTACGTGTACCCCCTGGCGATCAGGCGCATCACCTCCTGCTCCCGCGGGGTCAACTGGTCGAGCTCCGGGTCGCCCGGCGTCGGCAGGTGTCCGGAGAACGCGTCGAGCACGAAGCCGGCCAACCGTGGCGAGAACACCGCGTCGCCGTCATGCACCCTGCGGATCGCATCGCCGAGCGCAGCGGCGTCGATCGTCTTCGTGACATAGCCACGCGCGCCGGCGCGGATCACAGCGACCACGTCCTCAGCAGAATCCGACACCGACAGGGCGAGGAACACGGCCTCGGCCCACTCGCCGATCACCGCCTCGATGACCGCCCTTCCACCACCGTCGGGCATGTGCACGTCGACGATCGTCACGTCGGGCCGGCGTTGGAGGATCAAGCGCACCGCATCGGCCACCGTGCCCGCCTCCCCGACGACGTCGATCGTCCCGGCGAGGGTGGCCAGCTCGGCCTTGACGCCTGCCCGGAACAAGGCGTGGTCGTCGACCAGGAAGACCCCGATCGCTGTCACGCCGGTGCCGGGTCCACATGCTCGGCGTGCGGGCCGGCGCGCCGCGGGACGTGCAGGTGGACCTCCGTCCCGACCTCTGGGGTCGAGTCGATGCGCGCGCTGCCACCGATGCGCTCCACCCTCGCCTCGATCGACTGCGAGATGCCGCGGTGCGCGCCGGTGGCACCGGCGCGGCGCACGGCCAGCGGATCGAAGCCGCGGCCGCGGTCGCGGATGAACGCATCGACGGCCCCGCCGGCGACCTCGATGTACACCGCTACGGCGTCGACACCGCTGTGCCTGGAAGCGTTCACGCACGCCTCGCGCACCGCACCGCACAACGCAGCCAGCTCGTCGTCCATCGAACGGTCGCCGACGACGACGAGCTCGATCCGCACGTCGTAGCGCGCCTCGATCTCGGCGACCAGCTCGTCCAGCGCCGTGGACAGGGTCGCCGCTCCGCCAGAGCGGTCGCCGTACAGCCATGTCCGCAGCTCGTGCTCCTGTTGGCGGGCCAGGGTGATCGTGCGCCGTGGGTCGTCCGCGCTGCGCTGGATCAGCGCCAACGTCTGCAGCACCGAGTCGTGCAGGTGCTCGGCCACTGCGGCGCGTTCCTCGGAGCGCACCCGCTGGCGGCGCTCGTCGGCGACCTCCTGGGCCAGCCGGGTCAGCCACGGTGCGAGCAGGATCGCCACCCCGACAACACTGGCCGCAGTGGCGATGATCCCGGTCCTCAGGCCACCGGACACCTGCCGTCCGGCGCCGACCCAGATCAGCCCGGAGGCGATCAACGTCGAGCCGACCAGCACCCGCGCGCGGGCGTGGTGCCCGGAGAGCATGTCGGTGGCCGCGGTCAGCGGTGAACGACGTTGCCCGCCTGCGGCGCGGTCTCCGAACGCGCCGAGCACAACGACCCCGGCGACGATGACGATCAGTGGGACCATCACAGGATCGCCGAGCCACACGTAGGTCGACCGCACGAGACACACCAGCCCGAGCGTGACGAACCCGACGGCGGCGTTGCGGCGCTGGTCCAGCGGGGCCGGTGGGCCGACAGGGGCGGAGGAGTCGGCCAGCAGCGCGAGCACCGCGTAGACGATCAGGCCGAGGCCGCCCAGCGCGGCGAGGACGACCAGCGCACCGCGCACGACGCGGGCGTCGGCGCCGTGCTGGTCGGCGAAACCGCCGGCCAGGCCGGCGACCACGCGCCCGGAGTCGCGTCGCCGGAACCCGAGGCGAGCGATGTGCACCCCCCGATTGTCGCAGCTGACCGAGCCGCCTGCCATCGGGGCACAGCCCTGACCGGTCCGGCGGTGCGCTCAGGGTCGGTCGAGGGTCCTGCCAGGGTGATCCCCGATGGCATCGGAGTGGCGCAGGCAGATGCTGCTGGCATGGACACGACAGGTACCACCATGATGGCGTCGACAGCGATGGACGATCCGACGTTGCACGAACCGCCCGGAACGGCATCCGCCGACGCGGGGCGGGACGGGTTCGCTGCCCCGACGCGGGGCGACGACCCTGGCTTCGTGATGCCGCCCCCACCTCCGTTCCCCCCGCCTCCCCCGGGGGATGGTGCGCCGTCGACACCGCCTCCTGCTCCCCGACCGCGCCGGTCGTCATGGTGGCAGCGACCGCTGTGCAGGCCGCACAGGAGCAGGGACGGCGCCAGGGCGGGGGGCGTCGTCGCCGCGCTGGCGAACGCGTACGGGTTCGACGTGCGCGCCACCCGCGTCGCCGTGGTCGTCGCCTCGTTCGTCGTACCGTTCATCCCGGCCCTCTACCTCGGGCTGTGGATCCTCCTGCCGCGATCACCCGCAGCGCCGACGTCGTTCGAGGCGATCGCCCGCGGCCGGAGGATGCCGCTCGTCATCGCCCTCGGCATCGTGCTCGTCGCACTCGGGTTCGGCTCGATCGGGCAGTGGTTCAGGTTCGGCGCGTGGCCGCTCGGGACCGCGCTGATCGGCATCGGTGTGCTGCTGTGGATCAGCCCCGATCTGTTCGGGTCCCGGCAGGATCGGCCACCCGTCGCCGTCGCCTTCACGGACGCGCCCGTCGCCGTGCAGACCGTCGTGCGTCGGCGTCGCGCGCCGATCGGGCTCGCCGCCGTCGGCGTCGCCCTACTGTTCGCGGGCGTCGTAGCGCTGCTCGACGTCGTAGGAGCGTGGCATCCGGCGACGCTCGTGGTGGCGATGACCGCGCTCGGCCTCGCCGTCGCCGGCCTCGTGGTCAGCACTCTCGTCAACCGTTCCTTGATCGGGCTGCCGGTGATCCTCGTCCTCGCTGCGGTGCTCTCGTTCCTGGCGATCGCCAGACCACGGCTCGAAGGGGGCATCGGCGAGCGCACGGTCGTCGTCACCAGCGCGGCAGAATCGGGTCGCACCGAGCGCCTCGGCATCGGCCGCCTGACCGTCGACCTGCGCTCCGAGCAGGCGGCCACCTACGCGCTCGACGCGACCGTCGGCGTCGGTCGTCTCGAGGTGCTCGTGCCCGCCGGCGCGACGCTGCACCTGCACTCACACGTCGGAGCGGGGGCCGTTCGCATGGACGACCGCACCCTGATCGACGGTGTCCGCGTCGTCGACCAGCGCGACGTGCCGGCAACCGCGGTCGCTACCGCCGGCGCCGGCGCCGGCGCGCCGAGGACGATCGACCTCTCGCTGGCCGTCGGCGCAGGAGCTGTCCTCATCACCCACGGCCCGTGACGACGCCCACGTACTCCTTGGCGACGAGGGTGGAGAGGTAGTCGAGCAGCACGGGCTCGTCGTCTTTGACGAGGAGGTAGTCGGCGTGGCGCTCGTTGTACAGCACGAGCGAGGCATCGCGCGGCGCGTGCCTTCCCGAACGGGCAGTGCCGGCCGAGTACCGTCGCCGAAACCACGCAGCGCGCGAACGCGTTGCGCAGCCAGAGAGGCGACATGGTGAACCAGGGTCGGGAGCCCGTCGAGCGCAGGAGGGGATCGCAGTTGGCGTCCAGCGGCGCGTCGCCGCGCCGGGTCGGGCGCCCCGTCCCGGCCCGTGCCACGGAGACGGACGGACGTCCACCGTTCCAGCTCGAGGTCCCCTCGATCGCCCTGCCCTCGGGCGGTGGGGCGATCAAAGGCATCGACGAGCAGTTCGCGGTGAACGCGGCGACCGGCACGATGTCGCTGTCGTTCGCCCTGCCGATCACACCTGGCCGCGGCGGGCACGCCCCGTCGCTGCGGCTCGCCTACGACTCGGGCTCTGGCAACGGTGTCGCCGGTCTCGGCTGGTCGATCGAGCCGCCGTCGATCGGGCGGCGCACGGACCGCGGCGTGCCGCAGTACCGCGACGACGACGTGTTCACGCTCGCCGGCAGCGACGACCTGGTGCTCGCCGCACGGTGGGACGGCCAGCGGTGGCTCGACGAGCGCACGACCGACGGGCCGCTCACCGTCGAGCGCTTCCGCCCGCGGCTCGAGCGCCAGTACGACCGCATCGAGCGGATCACCGATCGCTCGGTCGCAGGGCGCGTCCAGCAGTGGTGGCGGGCGATCAGCGGCGACGACGTCACGACCTGCTACGGGCTCGACGCGACGGCGCGCCTCGCCGATCCCGCCGACGCGAGCCGCGTGCTGCGCTGGCTGCCGTCACTCAGCTTCGACGATCTCGGCAACTGCTGCGTCTACGACTACCGCCGCGACGATCAGCTGGCCACCGACGCGCCGCCGCGACGCAGTGACGCCAACCGCCGGCGCGGCGTCGCCCGGTTCACCAACACCCACCTCGTCGGGGTGCGCTACGGCAACCGCGTGCCGTACTTCGTCGACGAGGCCCAGCCGTACCACCTCGCCCCACCGGCCGGCGCGTTCCACTTCCATCTCGTGCTCGACCACGGCGACCACGACCACGACGACCCACGACCCGACCCGGTGCCCGGCCGGGAGTGGCCGGGACGCGCCGATCCGTTCTCCTCGTACCGTGGCGGCTTCGAGGTGCGCACCCAGCGGCTGGTGCGCCGGGTGCTGATGTTCCACGAGTTCGACGAGCTCGACGGCGGGCGACCGACCCTCGTGCGCTCGCTCGACCTGAGCTACGCCGGCAATGCCGTGGACCAGCCCATCGACGGGGACCAGCCGATCGACGTGGCGCTGCTCACCTCGGTCACCCAACGCGGCTACACCCGCCGGCCGGACGGCACGCTGTCGGTCCGCGCCCTGCCGCCGGTCCAGCTCGACTACCAGCCGCTCGTGTGGAGCACCGAGGTGCGCACGGTGCACGCCGACGACGCCGCCCACCTCCCGGCGATCGGCGCCGGAACGCAGTGGCTCGACCTCGACGGCGACGGCCTCGTCGGCGCGTTCACCGAGTCGGAGGGCGCCTGGCACTACAGGGCCAGCCTCGGGCCGAGCGGGCCGGACGGCGGCCTGCGCCTCGACCGGCCCCGACCGGTCGACCCCAAGCCGTCGTTCACCGGGATGTCCACCGGCACGCTGTCGCTCGTCGACCTCGACGCCGACGGCTGCAAGCAGATCGTCGTGCGCACGCCCGAGATCGACGGGTTCTTCGAGCGCGTCGGGGAGGGCTGGGCGCCGCTGCGCCCGACCGAGCGGGCGCTGCGGGTGCCGCTCGACGACCGCCACGTGCGGATGCTCGACCTCGTCGGCGACGGGCGCACCGACGTGCTGATCGCCGGCGACGACGAGCTGGTGTGGTATCGCTCGCTCGGCCGGCGCGGCCACGACACGGCGCGGCGCGCGCCACGCGCACTCGACGAGGAGCACGGTCCGGCAGCGGTGTTCGTCGACGACGTGCAGAGCGTGTTCCTCGCCGACATGTCCGGTGACGGCCTGATCGACATCGTCCGCATCCGCAACGGTGACGTCAGCTACTGGCCGAACCTCGGCCACGGCCGGTTCGGGGCCCGTGTGGCGATGGACGGTGCGCCGTTCTTCGACAGCTCCGACCAGTTCCACCCCGAGCGTCTGCGCCTCGCCGACATCACCGGCACCGGCACCACCGACATCGTCCACCTCGGGCGCGGCGGGTGCATCGCTTATCGCAACCTCGCCGGCAACGGCTGGAGCGGGCCGCAGCGCCTGGCCGGACCTCCGGCCCACCACGGCATCGATGTCAGCGTCACCGACGTGCTCGGCAACGGCACGCCGTGCCTGGTGTGGTGCTCGCCGTTGCCCGCCGACCGCGACCGGCCGCTGCGCTACGTCGATCTCATGGGCGGGACCAAGCCGCACCTGCTCTGTGCCCAGCGCAACAACCTCGGCGCCGAGCGCACGCTCACCTACCGCACCTCGACCTGGTTCCTCCTGCGCGATCGCGCCGAGGGCCGCCCGTGGGCGACGCGGCTCGCGTTCCCGGTGCACTGCGTGCACACCTCGGCGGTGCACGACCGCGTCGCCGGCACCATGCTGACATCGACGTTCCGTTACCACCACGGCACCTACGACGCCGCCGAGCGCGAGTTCCGCGGCTTCGCCTGCGTGGAGCAGCTCGACGCCGAGGACGCCGAGAGCTGGGCTCGAGACGTCGACGGGCGGCTGGTCGATGCCGCGCTGCGCCAGGCGCCCTCGCTGACGATCACGTGGTTCCACACCGGGGTCGGCGGCACGGTTCGCAGCACGGTCGGCGACGCAGCCGGCAACGCGGTGAGCGACGCAGCCGGCAACGCGGTGAGCGACACGGCCGGCGGCGGGCTGATCGCGCGGCTGCGCGCAGAGCAGTGGGACGCGGTGCGCCGGCGGCTGGGCATGCCGGTTGACGTCGATGAACTGCAGCTGGCGCCACCGGGCGTCGAACCGGCTCCGGGCCTCGGGGCTGCGGCGTTCCCCGACTGGGATGCGGAGCTGGCCCGCCAGGCGACCCGCGCCTGCCGCGGCACGGAGCTGCGCCGCGAGCTGTTCGGACTCGATGCGCCGGACCACGGCGCGACCGGCGCTCAGCTCGCCCGCCAGCGCACTCCGTACTCGGTGGTCGCCAAGGCGTCCACGCTGCGCGTCCACCAACCGGTGATCGCCGGGCGGCCGGCGGTCGTCAGCTGCCACGAGCGGGAGTCGCTGACGACGACGTACGAGCGCGACCCGGCCGACCCGCGGGTTGCGCACGCGCTGAACGTCGTGGTCGACGAGATCGGCACGGTGCTCGAGTCGGCGACGATCGCAGAAGCCAGGCGGGTGCCCGACCCCGCACTCCCGCAGGCGGTGCGCGACGCGCAGGCGCGCCGCACCGTCACCTACACCCACCAGGAGGTCACCGCGGACGCGACCTCCTCCGCCCACCACCGGTTGCGCCAGCCGCGGCGCACCACCGTGTGGGAGATCGTCGGGCTGGCCCGCGCCGGTGCGCTGTTCGCGGCCCTCGACTTCCGCCGGCCGGGCTTCTCGGTGCTCGAGCAGTCGAGGGAGATCGGGCACCACGAGTGGGAGGCACCGGCTCCTGCGGCGGGTGTTGTGCAGCGCCGGATGCTGCGCTGCACGGAGACCGACCACTACGCGACCGACCTCGTCTCGACCGGTGATCCGGCCCAGCTCGACCATCGCGCGATCGTGCAGCAACGATTCGAGCTGGCGTGGACCGCCGACCTGCTGACCGCGGTGTTCGGGGACCGGGTGACCCCCGCCGTGCTCGACGCCGGGCGGTTCGTCGAACGCGCCGGCCAGTGGTGGGTGCCGTCGGGTCGCTGGGTGCTGGTCGGCGACGGGGAGACCGCGGCCGACGCCGCGGCCCGGTTCCACGCCCACATCGCTCACGTCGACGCCCACGGGTCACGCGCCGACCTGCACCACCTCGGCGACACATGGCTGCTCATCGACGCGGTCACCGACGCCGCTCAGAACCGCACCAGGGTCGAGGCCTTCGACCTGCGCGTGATGCAACCGCGCCGGGTGGTCGACGCCAACGGCAACGTCGCCGAGGCGCTGTTCGACGAGCTCGGCTGGCTCGTTGCCACCGCCGTGCTCGGCAAGGCCGGAGGCGTCGACGACCTCACCGGCATCGACCCGTTCAACACGCCGGAGACCGCAGCTGCGGCGGGTGCGCTGCTCGCCGCGACCACCGCCGCCGAGGTGCACGGCAACGCGGCGACGCTGCTGCGCAGGGCGACGGTTCGCCATGTCGTCGACACCGAGCGCTACCGCACCTCGGGGGGCACGTTGCCACCCGTCCTCGCGACGATCGTGCGCGAGCGCCACGCCGACGTGGCCGACTCGCTCGTGCAGGTCAGCTTCGAGTACTCCAACGGCGCGGGCGCGGTGGAGATGCGCAAGGTCCAAGCCGAGCCGGGAACCGCCCGGCGGGTGCAGGTGGCCGCTGGCGGCACGGTCACGATCGACGAGGTCGACACGGCGGCTGCCGTGCCGCCTCAGCTGCGTTGGCTGGGCGACGGGCGCCAGGTGCGCAACAACAAGGGCAACGTGGTCAAGGCCTACGAACCGTTCTTCTCCGTCACGCCGCAGTTCGAGTCGGCGCGCGAGCTGGTCGAGAGCGGCGTCACCAAGGTGCAGTGGTTCGACCCGGTCGACCGGCCGGTGCGCGTCGACCACCCAGACGGCACGTTCGCCGATGTGACCATCGGGGCGTGGTCGATCGTCGATCGCGACCGCAACGACAACGTCAGCCGGTCCGCCTGGTACGACCGTCGGATCAACCGGCGGATCGACGCCGCGCTCGTCGCCGCCGGCCGCGACCCGGTCCGCGAGGAGGCCAGACCGAGGCCCACGCCGACACGCCCCGCGTGCGCCACCTCGATCCGGCCGGCCATCCCGTCGCCGACGTGATCGATGCCGGTCCACCCGCCCCCGGCGGCGACCACGTGCTCCTCGTCACCCTCGACGGCGTCGACGCCGAGGGGCGCACCCGCCGGGTCAACGACCCGCGTGGCAACGTGACGATGACCTACGAGCACGACATGCGTGGCACCCTCGCCTTCTACGCAGGCCCTGACGGCGGCCGGCGGTGGATGCTCGACAACGTCACCGGTGAACCGCTCCGGTCGTGGGACGAGCGCGACCATGCGGTCACCATCAGCTACGACGACCCGCTGCACCGCCTGACCACCAAGCGGGTCAGCGGCGGCGACGGGGCGCAACCGCTCGACAACGTCTTCGAGCGGATCGTCTACGGCGAGGGGGCGGCGGGCGACACGGCGCGCAACCTGCGCGGCCGCATCGCTGTGCGCTACGACACCGCCGGGCGAATGGAGCACCAGGGCTACGACGTCGACGGCAACCTCACCGGCATCGTCCGCCGGTTCGCCACCGACTACAAGGTCGTGGTCGACTGGGGTGGCGCGGATCCCGACTCCGCGCTCGACGTGCAGGCCTTCACCGCGAGCGAGGCCTACGACGCGCTGGGCCGCATCGTCACCCGCACCGCGCCGGACGGCTCTGTGCACGAACCGCGGTACAACCCGGCGAACCTGCTCACCGGGGTGCGGGTCACGATCGGCGGCGAGACCGTCGACGTCGTGCGTAGCGCCGACTACGACGCGCGGGGCATGCGCACCCGCGTCGAGCGCGGCAGTGGCGTTGTCACCACGCTCGCCTACGCCGCCGACGATCAGCGGCTGATGTCGTTGCATTCGCAACGAGCCGGCGGGTCTGTGGTGCAGGATCTGCGCTACACCTACGACCCGGAGGGCAACCTGACCCACCTGGTCGACGGGTGCGTGCCGACCACGTGGTTCGCCAACGCAATGGTCGACGGCACCTCCACCTATCGCTACGACGCGGCCTACCGCCTGGTCGAGGCGACCGGCCGCGAGCACGCCGGGCAGGTCGACTTCGGCACCTCCGACAACACGACCGACGCCGCCCACATGCAGCGCTACGACCCGAACGACGTGCTCGCGTGGCGCACCTACACCGAGCGGCTCACCTACGACGCCGGCGGCAACATCGACCAGCTCGCCCACGCCGCAGGTGGAGGTCTGGCCGACTTCACCCGCGACTACCACTACGAGACGACGAGCAACCGGTTGACGTCGACCGAGGTGCGCGGCACCACCTACCCGGTCGCGCACCACCCGCGCCACGGCCTGATCACCGGACTCGCCCACCTGCCGGTGATGCGTTGGTCGTTCCGCGACGAGCTGGCAGCGGTCGCCACGCAGGTCGTCAACGCGGGCACACCGGAGACCACCTGGTACGTGTACGACGGCGACGGCAACCGGGTGCGCAAGGTCACCGACCGCGCCGTCGCGGACGGGGCGACGGCGACACGGCGCTTCGAGCGGTGGTGCTTCGACGGCATCGAGATCGAGCGGGACTACGACGTCAACCTCTCCGTCGTGCGCCAGCGGCACACCACCCACGTGATGGACGACCGCGAGCGCGTCGCGATGATCGAGCGCGACACCTCGCCGGGTGCCGACGCTGCGCTGCTGGTGCGCCACCAGTGCGCCGACCACCTCGGCTCGCCGCAGGTGGAGACCGACGAGACGGGTCGGGTGATCAGCTACGAGCTGCACCACCCGTTCGGCACGACCGCCTACCAGGCGCTCGACAAATCGGTCGTCGCTGCGGCCAAGCGCTACCGCTACACGGGCATGGAGCGCGACGAGGAGACCGGCCTCGAGCTGCACGGGGCGCGCTACTACATCCCGTGGCTGGCCCGTTGGGCCTCGCCCGATCAACACGCCGAGCAGCTCGACGGCAACCGCTACGCGTACGTCAAGGGCAACCCGGCGATCAACGCCGATCGCAACGGCCAGTTCGAGGAGACCGTGCACGGCGCGGCGACCTACCGCCTGGCGCTGGCAGCCGGGTTCACCCCGACCGACGCGGCGCGCATCGCCATCGCGACGGCGGGGATGGACCACGACGCCGCGACCAGCCCGGGCAAGTCGCCCGACCTGATGCCGCAGACGAAGAAGTACCACTTCCCGTCGCAGGAGCAGGCGCTGGCGCAGGTGGAGGGCGACATCGCCGGCGGCGCGGGCGACCTCGAGAAGTTCGGCCAGCACCTGCACCCGCTGGAGGACGTCGGCTTCAAGGAAGCGCCGGGACCGCACATGCGCGCCAGCGAGCGCCTGCTCTGCCCGCTGCTGGCGACCGTCGGCGGAGCGATGATCGGAGCCAGCGCGGCGTTGATGACCGCGGCGTTCGCGCTCGCCGCCACCAACCCGAACAGCGGCGCGGCTGTCGGACTGCTGGCCATCGGCTCGATGGTCGCGCTGGCCCTCGGCGCCTTCCTGGTCGACTTCTCGATCAAGGCCGAAGGTGTCGGCCACCCGACGTACACGAGCGAGCACGGCGACCTCAGCCTGTCGCTGAACCACGTCGCCGATCAGGCCTACCAGGACCCGGAGGCCAACCGCGCCGAGCTGCGCCGGGTGTACGAGGTGCTCAAGCGCGCCGCCGACGCCCACTACGGCAGCTGCCGGCGCACCGATGACGCCGGCGCCGAGGCGGTGATCGATCAGGTCGTGAACGCCGACACCCTGCAGAAGATCGACGCCTACCTGCGCACCCCCGGGCGCGACGCCACCGGGGCGCCCGCCGACTCCTACGTCGACGTCGTCGAGAAGATGGCCAAGGGACGCTGGACGCCGGCACAGATCGACGCGTCCGTGCACCAGTGGTTCATCATCGACTCGTCGTACGAGGAGTGGCTGAAACCACCTGACCCCGTCGACCCGATGCTCGGATCGATCCTCGTCCACTGAACCGGCCGTCGGCCATCGAGCGCATCTGCGCTCCCATCCGCTGCGTCTGTGCGTAGCCCGAACAAAGGACCAACATGGCGAACTCGATCGATGGACGGCTCGTCGGTGCGACGAACCGCAGCGGCCTCGTCGGCGCCCGCGTCGAGGCCGTGCAGGCCGACCAGCGGCCGCCGCAACCGATCGGCGCGGCGGTGACGAACGTCGACGGGGGGTTCTCGATCCAGGTCGAGCCACGCCTGTTCGCGCAATTGCTGCAGACGGCAGCGCCTGTCGACCTGCGCGTCTTCGACGCCGACGGCACGCCGCTGATCGTGCGCGACCCGCAGCCGTGGAACGCACAGCACGCCGACGTGGCCCTGGTGATGGTGGTCGAGGCTCGCCTGCCCGACCCGCCGGCCGACGACACGATGATGGTCCAGGGCACGGTGAGCGACGACTCCGGTGTCGCCCTCGCGGGGGTCTCGGTGGAGGCGTTCGATCACCATGTGTCGGGCGATCCGACCTCGCTCGGCACGACGACGACCGGCGTCGACGGGCGCTACGCGATCTCCTACGCCGGTGCTGCGCTCGGCACGAAGACCGCCGCCGATCTCGCGATCGTGGTGCGCGACCCGCGGCGCGACGCGGCGGAGCTCGGCGGGAGTGAGATCACCTTCCAGGCGCCGCGCCTGGCCTCGATCGACGTGGTGGTCCCGGCCGTTGACGCTGACGCCGCCCGGCCGTCGGAGTACGACCGTCTGCTCGCCGCGGTGGCGCCGGTCGCTGCCGACGTCGGCCTCGCCGCCCTCGACCCGAACGGTGTCGGCTACGTCGCCGGTCGCACAGGGTGGGACGCCCGCTCGGTGGCCATGGCTGCCCAGGCCGCGCAGCTCAGCGCCAGCACCCAGATCCCCGCAGCGCACTACTACGCGCTGCTGCGCGCCGGGTTGCCCGCCGAGGCCGATGCGCTGCACAGGGTCGACGACGCGCAGGTCGCCGCGAGCATCAAGCAGGCGATGGCCGACGGGGTGATCGCCGTCGACGACACGGTCGACGCAACCGTCGCCCTCCACCGCTCCGAGGCCACCCAACTGCTGACCACGAAGCGTGCCGACAACGCGGTGTCGAGCTTCGGCGACATGCTCACGCTGCGCCTCGCGCCGGCCCAGCAGGAGACGTTCCTCGCGGTCTACCGCGACACCAGCGACGACCCCGCCGCGATGTGGGCCGGCCTCGCCCAACGCGGCTTCGACGCGCCGACGGTGGCCGGGCTGCAGCACGACGCGATGCTCGGCCAGCTGACGATGCAGAACGCCCCTGTCATCAAACGGCTCACCCAGGACCACGGTGTGAACACCACCGCCGACCTCGTCGCCAACGGGTTCTACCGCCCCGAGGCGTGGACGGCGGTCATCGGCGATGACCTCCCCGAAGGGGTCTCCGCCGCGGACTACGCCGCGGGGCTCGCCGCGCAGGTCGCGCTCCAGCAGCCGACGTTGGTCGCCGCCGACCTCGTGCGCGCCCAGGCGGTGGCCGTCCCCGCCGGGGCCCAGCAGGAGGTGGCCGCGTTCCTGACCGAGTCCGGCGACGACCGGCTCGGCGTGCGGCCGGTGCGCACGTGGGCGAAGTTCGCCGAGCTCAGCGCGGACGGCCGCGCCGGCGCGCAACTCGTCGAGCGGCTGTACCAGATCAGCCCGTCGAACGAGTCGATGGTGGCGATGTCGAAGGCCGGGATCACCTCCGCGATGCAGGTCGCCGGGCTCTCGCCGAGCACGTTCGTCGCCCGCTTCGGCAGTGCGTTCCCGAACGAGACCGAGGCCCGCCTGGCCCACACCCAGGCGCAGGTGGTGCACACCACGGCACTGCACGTCGCGACGATGTACCTCACCTCCCGATCGGCGCCGAACCTGTACGCGATCACCGGCGCCCGCGAACGGGCCGAGCTGATCAAGGACGAGTCGGTGCCGGCCTCGGCGACGCTGGACGAGCTGTTCGCCAACATGGACTACTGCGCCTGCTCGGAGTGCCGCTCGGTGCTCAGCCCTGCGGCGTACCTCGTCGAGATGCTGGAGATGCTCGACCTCAGCGACCTCCCGCACACCAGGCGCAACCCGATCGAGGTGCTGCTCGAGCGGCGTCCCGACCTGCAGCACATCCAGCTCAGCTGCGAGAACACGAACGTCGCCCTGCCGTACCTCGACATCGTCAACGAGATCCTCGAGCACTACGTCGTCAACGGCGACCTCGCCGCGTTCACGGGTCACGACATCGTGGAGGGGACGACCACCGACGACCTGCTCGCCGATCCCCAGTTCGTCGCGGACGCGGCGTACGTGCCGCTCAAGGCCGCCGTCCACCCTGCGGGGCTGCCGTTCGACATGCCGCTCGCCCACCTGCGGCTGCTGTTCCAGGTGTGGGCCACGACGCTCGCCGACGCGCTCGACCTGCTCGCCGGCGACCACGCCGCGGCGCGACGCGAGCGGCTGGGGCTGAACGACGCCGAGCTGCGGATCCTCACCGACGCCGGCTTCCACGAGCTGTCCGAGTACTTCGGCGAACCGGCCGGCACGACGATCGACGCGCTGAACGACGCGATCGCGCCGGGCGCGACGTTCTGCGAGCGCACCGGCATCCGCTACACCGACCTCGCCGACCTGGTGCTCGCCTCCTCCGTGAACCCGTCGATCACAGTGGTGCCGCTGCTCGAGGGCCTCGGGGTCGGCATCGAGCGGATCGCGGCGCGCTGGGCGGGCACGCTCGACGACCCCGGCCTGCGCGCCCAGCTGCCCGCCGACCTCGACGCCGCTCCGTACGGCGGCGATCCGCTCGCCTGGCTCGACGCCAACCGGGCGGCGATCAGCGCACTCGTCACGCTGACCGACATGACCACGACCGGCGAGCCGACGTGCGACTTCAGCAAGGTGCAGCTGCGCTTCGCGTTGCCGGACATGGCCGCGAACCGCCTCGATGCGCTCGCGTACCGGCGGCTGCAGCGGTTCATCGCCGTGTGGCGCAAGCTCGGCTGGAGCATCGTGCTCACCAACAGGGCCGTCGTCGCCTTCCTCGGGACGGCGCCCGACCAGATCACGGACGCGAACATCGACGCGGCGTGGGCCAGGCTGCTGGACCGCCTGGCCAACTTCCGGGCGCTGCTGGATCGGCGCGACGTGCCCGCTCGCCAGATCGGTACCTGGCTGGCGCTGTGGGAACCGGGCGACGCGGCCGTGCGGCGGGCAGCGCTGGCCAACCTGTTGCGCGCCCCCGCCGCCGATCTCGACCAGCTCGTCGAGCTCAGCGGCATCGACCCGTTGGCCGACGACCTCGGCAGCGACGACCCGTCGATCCTCCGCTTCCTGGCGCTGTGGGAGGCGGTCAAGGCCTCTCCGGTGAGCGTCACCGACCTCGGCTTCCTGGCCCGCCACGACGATCCCACCGGCAAGTTCGACGTCTCCACGCAGGACACCCGTCGCGACCTGCGCGCCCTGCGCGACGCGCTGACAGCGGTCGACGCCGATCTCGCGGTGGCACCGTCCACGGCGGACCTCGGCGCAGTGCGCGCCAAGATGGCCTCGGTATACGACCCGCTCGTCACCGATTGGTTCTTCGGCATCGTCGGTCGAACGCGCAGCTACGGTGCGCCGCTCGTGACCGACGAGGAGTCGTTGCCGGCCAAGCTCGTCGCGCTCGTCCCGACGCTGCGGATCGACCCCTTCCACCGCCAGCTGACCGTCGACGGGTTGCTCGACGCGCCCAGCGCGGCAGCCGTCGGCACCGCAGCCGACGCGCTCACCGCCGAGGACGTCGAGGTGGTCAAGGCCCCGGCCGATCTCGCGGCGTTCGTCGCCGCGTTCAAGGCGGCCGTCGGCGCACTGGTGGCCGACGGCGCCGCCGACATCGCCGCGCTCGCCGTCGACCACCCGGAGCTGGCGGCGATCGCCGCGTCGGCAGCGGCCGCCGATCCGGCCACCCAAGCCGTGACGATCCTCGGGGCGGTGCTCCCCGAGCTGCGTGCCGGGCTGAAGGCATCGGCGTTGCGCACCGGTCTCGCTGCGGTCACCAAGGCCGACGTCGATGTGATCGGCGCGCTCGCCGGACATCCGGACGTGTTGCACGCCGACGGCGACGCCACCACGAGCGTGCTCGCCGACCTCGGTGCTTTGGAGGACCAGCTGGGGCTGACGACCGACGGGCGCAGCGAGCTGCTCCTCGATCCGCCGGCCACCGACGACTTCGTGCTCTACGTCGCAGCACCAGCCGGCACGCAGGTGGCGCTCGCCGTCGACGGGACGACCACCATCGCCACCGCCGCGGTCGGCCCGAACGGCGAGCTGCGCGGCACGGTGTCGCTCACCGCCGGCGTGCTCGTGCCCGTCGACCTGACCCTCACCGGTCTGCCGGCCGGCCAGCGCGCCACCCTGCGCTGGCGGTCGAAGGGCATCGGCAAGGCCGACGTCCCCGCAGCGCGGCTGTACTCCGCCGACGCGGTGCGCCGGGCCGCGCGCTCGCTGACCCGCATCCGCAAGGTGGTGATGCTCCAACGCGCCCTCGGCCTCACCGGGCCCGAGGTCGCGCAGCTCGGCAGTCGCACCACCGCCACCGCCGACGTGTGGAACGGCCTCGACGTCGACGGGTCGATCGTCGCCGCCGACCTGCACGCCCAGTTCGATCGCCTCGCCTGGCTGCTGTGGTTCACCGCGCTGAAGCGTGACCACGAGTCCGAGCCGGGCACCCTGGTCGAGCTGCTGGCCACCCCCGACCTACGCGACGCGCGCGGCCGATCGGTGCTCGCCGGCGTGATGGGATGGGACGAGGCCGACCTCGCCGCCGTGCTCACCCACCTCGGGTTGGCGATCGCCGGTCTCGGTTCGCTCGCCGACCTGCGCCGCGTCGCCGAGGCCCTGTCGTTCACCGCGGACACGTTGCAACCGGCCGCCGACCTCATCGCCTGGACCACCGCGGCGCCCGACGGGCCGCTGCTGGTCACCATCCGCAACACGTTGAGCGGCCGGATGGACCATGCCGCCTGGCAGGACTCGATGCACGGTGTCAGCGACCAGCTGCGCAACACGCGGCGCGACGCGCTCGTCGCCTACGTGCTGCACCACAAGCCGCCGACCCCGGCGATCTCCACCGCCGACGAGCTGTACGAGCACTTCCTCGTCGATGTGCAGATGGACGCCTGCATGCAGACGTCGCGCATCGTCCTCGCGCTGTCGACGGTGCAGCTGTTCGTCACCCGGTGCCTGATGAACCTCGAACCCGATGTCTCGCCCGACTCGATCGACGCGCCGCACTGGCAGTGGATGAAGCGCTACCGCGTCTGGGAGGCGAACCGCAGGATCTTCCTCTACCCGGAGAACTGGCTCGAGCCCGAGTTGCGCGACGGCAAGTCGCCGTTCTTCCGCGACCTGGAGAGCGAGCTGCTGAAGGCCGACATCACCAACGACAGCGCCGAGGTCGCGTACCTCTCCTACCTGAAGAAGCTCGACGACGTCGCCCGCTTGCACATCGTCGCCACCTACCTCGAGCAGGGCAGGGCAGGCAACCCCGACGACGACGTCCTGCACGTCTTCGGCCGGACGGTGGGGACGACGCGCGAGCACTGGTACCGGCGCTACGAGTACGGCTACTGGACGGCGTGGGAGAAGGTGCCACTGAACATCGAGGGTGAGGTGCTCGTCCCCGTCGTGTGGAGGAGCCAGCTGTTCCTGTTCTGGACGAGCGTGATCACCAAGTCCGAGAGCGGCGACTCCAACCTGTCGCCGCAGGACATCGCCGACGACGCGTGGAGCCAGCACGCGAAGGTGACAGCGGAGGTCACCTTGCACTGGGGCGAGCTGTACCGCGGCACGTGGTCCTCGCCGAAGTCGACCGAGGCGACCACCACGCTGCGCTTCGCCAACCTGTGGGCCTACGACCCGCGCGAGCTGTCGGTGTCGGCGCGCACGTTCGCCCCCGCCGGCGTGTCGGAGCGGCTCGTGCTGTTCGTCCACGAGCGCAACTACGACTCGATGTACACGGTCTCGTTCACCAGCAAGAACGCCCCGCCGATGGTCTCGACGGTGGTCGACGCGCCACTGCACGACGGAGTCGAGGTGTTCAACCAGCAGCTGTTCGCCGAAGGTCGCACCGTGAGGTTCGAGGCCAACGGGGTGGTCGGTTCGAGCACAGAGGTGTCGCTGAACATCGTCCAGCCGGCGGGTGCCGCCGTCGAGGTGCTCGGGGAGGTGATCCTGAACAGGACAGACACAGACCTCAGATGGTTCCGCGGCAAAGCGGTGGTCAGCCCGGCGGAGAACCAATGGGAGGTCCCGGTGTTCTACAGCGATGCCCACGGGGTGTTCGTCCTCATCGGCGACGAGGTGGTGCGCTCCGACCCGCTGCGCTTCTACTCCGACCAGTTCATCAGCAAGTTCGAGGGACAGGAGCTGAAGATCCCACCGATCTACGAGGTGCCGACGGTCAAGGTCCGCCCGAAGCTCGGCGACATCCTCGTCGACCCGGTGGTCGACCCCGACCCCGGCCTCGCGGTCGGGGTCAAGGTCCGGGGCGGGCTCGGGCGGGTGCTCGACGCGTCGACCCGCGTGCGGATCGTCGACCAGGGGACGTTCAAGTTCGGTGGTACCGCCTTCGGCGGCGCCAGCACCAAGCGGGCCATCGGGCTCCGGGAGGGATGACAGACATGGATCGATTGAGTGCAACGTCCGATTTCCACGCCAGGGTCCTCACCGAGGAGATGCGCAACGTCGACGCGTTCCAGTGGTACTTCCGCCAGCGGCGCAAGCGCACGGTCGGCTACCGGGTCGAGGCGCACTACCACCCCTACACCGACGAGCTGATCCGCAAGCTGAACACCGATGGGCTCGACGCGCTGCTCGACGCCGGCTACCACGCGACGCTCACCCGTGCCCTGTCGCCCAGTCGCTACACGGCGGGGCCGAACCTCGTCGGTGACGTGCCGAGCGAACAGATCGACGTCAGCGACGACGGCCCCTACGCGATCTACAACTGGGAGCTGTTCTTCCACGCTCCACTGCTCGTGGCCGTGCACCTCAGCAAGAACCAGCGCTTCGAGGACGCGCAGACGTGGTTCCACCACATCTTCGACCCGACCAGCACCGACGAATCCGTGCCGGCGCCACAACGGTTCTGGAAGTTCCTCCGGTTCCGTCAGGAGACCGACCCGCAGTTCGTCACCGAGATCCTCCAGGAGCTGAGCTCGGGCGTCGACAGCGAGCTCAAGCGGCGGACCGAGAAGGCGATCCAGGCGTGGCGGGACAACCCGTTCCAGCCGCACGTGGTGGCCCGCGGGCGCTCCCTCGCCTACCAGATGAACGTGGTGATGAAGTACCTCGACAACCTCATCGCGTGGGGCGACAGCCTGTTCCGCCAGGACACGATGGAGACGCTCAACGAGGCGACCCAGATCTACGTGCTCGCTGCCAACCTGCTCGGCGCCAAGCCGCAGCCGGTGCCGGAGCGGGTCAAGCCGGTGGTGCGCACCTACGCGCAGCTGAAGGCGGCTGGGATCGACAAGTTCGGCAACGCGCTCGTCGAGCTGGAGAACCAGTTCCCGTTCAACTCGACGACGGCCGCCGGTGGCGATGCCTCCGCGAGCGGGGCGACATCGGCGTTCGGGATCGGGCGTTCGCTGTACTTCTGCGTCCCCCAGAACGACCAGCTGCTCGCCTACTGGGACACAGTCGCCGACCGCCTGTTCAAGATCCGCCACTGCACGAACATCGAGGGCGTGGTGCGCCAGCTGGCGCTGTTCGACCCGCCGATCGACCCCGGCGCGTTGGTGCGCGCCGCGGCGGCCGGGCTGGACATCGCCTCGATCGTCAACAACGTCAACCAGCCGGTGTCCACCGTCCGCGGCCCGTTGCTGCTGCAGAAGGCGATGGAGCTGTGCACCGAGCTCAAGCAGCTCGGCGCTGCGGTGCTCGCTGCCGTGGAGAAGGGCGACACGGAGCGCGCTGCCCTGCTGCGCCAGCGACACGAGCTGAACATCCAGAACCTCACCCGTGACGTCAAGTTCCTGCAGTGGAAGGAGGCCGAATCGGCCACCGAGGCGCTGACTCGCAGCAGGCGCACGACCTGGGAGCGCTACCGCCACTACAAGAAGATCCTCGGCGCCGCCGACGGCGTGGTCGACGCGCTGAAGTCGGTCGACCTGGTGCGCACGTCGCTCACCGAGCAGACCTTCGACTCGGTGTACGGCGACCTGGTCGGTCAGTACGCGGCCGAACTGGAGCGCGAGGCGTACCGCAAGGAGACGTCGGTCGGCGGCCTGATGGAGTTCGCCGGGCAGACCGTCGTCTCTGCGGTCGGCGGCACGCTCGGCGACACGTTGCCGTTGAACAAGAACGAGAACGCCGAGCTGAACATCTTCCTGCCGACGTCGGACTTCTTCGGGTCGGTCGCCGCGGTGCTCAACGTCGCCGCACCGATCCTCGGCCTGGTGCCGCAGTTCGCGGTGCACGGCACCCCGCTCGGCGTGGGTGGAGCGGCGACCTTCGGCGGCGATCAGCTGTCGAAGGCCGCCAAGTACGGCGCGCAAGGTGCCGAGCTGATCTCGAACACGTTCCGTTCCAGCGCCGATCGGGCCTCGAAGATGGCCAGCTACTACCGCCGCGCCGAGGACTACGTGCTGCAGGCCAACCTGGCGACCTCCGAGTTGGAGCAGTACGGCCGGCAGATCATCTCCTCGCTGCTGCGCGAGCAGATCGCCAAGCGGGAGTTCGAGAACCACCTCAAGGCGATCGAACAATCGGCCGCGGTGGAGGAGCTGCTGCGCACCAAGTTCACCAACGAGGACCTGTACAGCTGGATGCAGGGCGAGCTGACCAAGACCTACTACGACTGCTACAGGTTCGCGTTCGACGTCGCCAAGCGCGCCGAGCAGACGCTGCAGCACGAGGTGATGCGCCCCGAGTTCGATCAGCTGGGGATCATCAAGTTCGGCTACTGGAACGACTCGCGCCGCGGGTTGCTCGCCGGGGAGGCGCTGAGCGTCGACCTCAAGCGGCTGGAGATGGCCTACCTCGAGCAGAACCGGCGCGAGTTCGAGCTCACCAAGCACGTCTCGCTCGCCCGACTCGACCCGCTCGCGCTGCTGCGCCTGCAGGCCACCGGGGCCTGCGAGGTGACCGTGCCTGAGTGGCTGTTCGACCTCGACAGCCCGGGCCAGTACATGCGCCGGCTGAAGACCGTGGCGCTGACCATCCCGTGCATCACCGGGCCGTACACCGGCATCCACTGCACGCTGTCGCTGCTGCGCAGCAGCATCCGCACCTCGCAGGTGGCCGGCGACCAGTACGCGCGGAGCGTCGACGGCACCGACGACCGGTTTCGCGACTTCACAGGGGCGATCCAGTCGATCGTCACCAGCGGAGCGCAGAACGACAGCGGGATGTTCGAGACCAACCTGCGCGACGAGCGGTACCTGCCGTTCGAAGGTGGGGGAGCGATCAGCACGTGGCGCCTCGAGCTGCCGGGCGACATCCGCACGTTCGACTACGAGAGCATCGCCGACGTCGTGCTGCACCTGCGCTACACGGCCCGCGAGGCCGGGCAGCTGCGCCCGGCGGCCGCGGCCTACATCCGCGACGAGGTGCTCCAGTCACCGGAAGGGCTGGTGCAGCTGTTCACCCTGAACAACGACTTCGGTGACGCGTGGCACGCGTTCGGCGCGGCTCCCGACGACGCGACCCGCCGGCTGCGCTCCACTGTCGTTGCCGAGCAGTTCCCGTACTGGGTGGCGCGCCTCGGTATCGGCGCAGAGCTCGTTGCGACGTTCTCGGTGATCGACTCGAAGAAGGGGCGCCTGACGCTCGCCCCTGCCACGGTGACGCTGACCGGCGACGCGACGAACGGCTGGACGCTCGACCTCGGCCAGGACGCACCCGTGTTCGCGTTCCTCAAGAAGCACAAGGACGACATCGTCCACCTGTCGGTCACGTACACCGCCGGCGACTGACCGCTGACGGTCCTGGTCGCAGCCAGAACGCGACGTGCGATTCTGGTTGCGACCGGAACGGCAGTGCCGTACCCGGAGCGTTTCGGTGCGCGTCAGCGGGCCCGCGGATCGACGAGGCCGGTCCGGTAGGCGACGAGCACGGCGGCGGCTCGGTCGCGGGCGCCCAGCTTGGCGAAGATGTTGCCGATGTGGCTCTTCACCGTGCGCTCACCGAGGTACAGCGCGGCGGCGATCTCCGGATTGGTGCGTCCGCAGGCCATCAACCCGAGCACCTCTCGTTCGCGGGCGGTGAGCTGATCGAGCTGGTGGGTGTCGTCGTGTGACTGCACGCGGAGTCGGGCCAGCAACCGTGGCGTGACCCGCGGGTCGAGCCATGACCCGCCGTTGACCGTGACCCGGATCGCGGCGACGAGGTCGTCGGCGGGAGTGTCCTTGAGGACGAATCCTGCGGCGCCGGCATCGATCGCGCCCCACAGCACGTCATCGTCCTCGAACGTCGTCAGCACGAGCACCGGCGGTGGGTCCTGCTGTTCTGCGTTGATCCGCCGGGTCGCGGTGATCCCGTCGGTGCGCGGCATGCGCACGTCCATCAGCACGACGGCCGGGCGATGTGACGCGGCGATGGAGACCGCCTGCTCGCCGTCACTCGCCTCGGCGACGACGACGAAGTCGGGCTCCGCCTCGAGGATCAGCCGTAGTCCGGCACGCACGAGCTCCTGGTCGTCGGCGATCACGATCCGCACGGGTGCGGTCATCGTCCACCGTCGGTGGTCGTCGCCGTCGTTGTCCGGCGGGCGTCGCTGGTGGGACGCGGCACGTTCCAACGCACCACCCATCGGCCATCGGCGGCACCTGCGTCGAACGTCCCGTCGAGCGTCGTGACGCGATCGGACATGCTCGACAATCCCAACCCGACCCGGTCGGGGAGACGTTGGCGAGGCGAGCTCGTCGTCGACGTCGCCGACGCGGGGTTCGACACCGAGCCGTCCACGGCGTCGCGCCCGACGTGCAACTCGACGTCGATCCGCGCGCCGGCCGCGTGGCGGGTGGCATTGGCCAGCGATTCCTGCAGCAGGCGGACCACGGCGAGCCCGATCGCCGGTTCGAGCTCGGCCGGGTCACCGTCCACGGACACGGAGATCGGCAGTCCGGAGCGGCGCGCCTGTTCGAGCAGGGGCAGCACGTCGCGACCGTCGGGGAGTGGGGCGTCTCGTTCGCTCACTGCCGGCGAGTGCAGCAGACCGACCACCGAGCGGACGGTCTCGAGGCTGTCGCGCCCGACCGTCTCGGCTCTGGCCAGTGCCTCGTCGGCGGCCGCAGGGTTGGTGGCGAGGTGACGCCGGGCGCCGGCGATGTTCAGCAGCACGACCATCAGGCTGTGACCGACGACGTCGTGCACCTCACGGGCGATCGCCTTGCGCTCGTTCTCGGCGGCCGCCAGGGCGAGCTCGTTCCTCGTGACGCGCAGCTCGTCGGTGAGCAGCCGTTGACGGTGGAGCAGCGAACCCGCGAACCAACCGAACAGCACGCCGGTGGCCCAGAACATCCAGTCCATCGGACCCGACGACGAGTGGGCGAGGGCGCGGACGATCGCCGCGGCGATCCCGCCGCCGGCGGCGATGACGGACTGCCATCGCAAACCTTGCGCTGCCGACCAGCAGACCGCGACGACCGCCAGGAACAGCGCGGCCTGGTCGTCGAGCCGGACCACCGCCCAGGCCGTCGGGGCGAGCGTGACGAGGACGACGACCACTGCCGGGATGCGCACCCCCCCGGCGACGAGCGCCCACGGCAGGAGGGCCACAGCGAACAATCCGACCAGCGCCGGAGTCGGACCCGACGTCAAGAAGCTGAGCAGGGTGACGGCCACCGCGGCGACCGGATAGACGATCGAGGTGGACAGCATCAGCTGCGTCCAGCGGTCTGCGCGATTGTTGACGGACGCGCCCGAAACGGGAGGCCGAGCTGGCGGGGCCGGGTCGCGCGCTGGGACGGGCACGGCAACGACGGTACCGGCCGTCGATCGCCGATGTCATCGGACCTGGGCAGGAGCCGGCCTCGTACCACGGGCGGAGGCGCGCTGCCCGCGCACCCGTCCGCCGGACCCGTCGGGAACAGCCGTGGTCCGATGCGCGCGCACCCCCACCGAGCCGACGATGGCACCTGCCAGTCCGACCTCTGCGAAAGGCGTGATCATGTTCTTCA
>JBBQTN010000012.1:0-46639 GCA_038213195.1 Acidimicrobiales bacterium
CGAGCGACGGGTGCACCGCCGGCACGGAGATCACGGCCGTCGCCGCGCCGAAGCGCTCGTCGCCGTCCGTGGCGATCACGATCGCCGTTGCCTTGTGCGCCTTGTAGATCGCCACCTCCTTGGCCACGTCGTCGGCGGTGCCACCCGACAGCCCGGCCGCGCAGACCAGGATCAGCGGCTCGCTGGAGAGGTCGATGTGCTTCTTGTCCTCGGTGACATCGCAGGCGATCGACTTGTAGCACAGCTCGCTGAGCTTGATCCGCACCTCGTGCGCGGCGACGACGTTCGGTCCGTTGCCGACGATCGCCCAGTAGCGGCGCGACGGCGCGAAGCGCCGCGCCGCGTCGGCGATCGTCTCGCGGCCGGCGAGCACCTCACGCATCGCTGCCGGCACCCCGCGCAGCGACGCGAGCACCTCGCTGCGCCGGGCATCGAATCCCACCCCGGCGGCGCTGGTGATCGCGCATGCCAGCAGCGTTCCTGCGGCGACCTGCGCGTAGAACGCCTTGGTCGAGGCCACGCTCATCTCCACGTCGCGCCCGTCGCTCGTGTACATCACCCCGTCGGCCTTGTCGGTGAGGTCGCTGTTGCGGCGGTTGACGATCCCGATCACCGTCGCCCCGCGCTGGCGGACGAGCTCGACCGTGCGGTTCGTGTCGGTCGTCGTGCCGCTCTGGCTGACCGCGATCACCAGGGTGTCGCGCATGTCCAAACGCATCCTGAAACCGCTCAGCTCCGTTGCCGTCACCTGGTCGACATCGAGCGCTCCGTCGCTGAGCAGATCGAGCATGCCGGCGATGCCGAGACCCGCGACCGCGGCGGTCCCCTGGCCGATCACGCGCACCTTGTCGATGCTCCGGTCGGCCAGCCGATCCAGCACGGACTGCGGGAGGGCGCGCTCGCCGACGTTCGCCACCAGCCGGCCCTCGACCTCGACGATCTTGCCGCGCAGCGTCTTGGCGAACGAGTCAGGAGCCTGGCGGATCTCCTTCAGCAGGTAGTGGGGCGCATCGCCTCGGTCGATGTCGCGCGTCGTCACCTGCGCCGTGGCGATGTCGGCGGTCGACACGGGCAGCTCGGTGCCGTCGTAGGCGAGGCGGACGATGCCCTCGGGCTCGCCGGCGGCGGACGCATCGAGCACGACGACCTGCCCGCGGCTGCCGGACGGCGACATCGTCTCCCCGTCGACGCGCAGGTAGTGGGCGGTCTCCTCGACGACGCCGTATGGCTCACTGGCGACGATGAACAGGTCCTCGGCGAGCCCGACGTACATCGCCTGGCCGCTGCCGCGCAGCGCGAGGTAGACCTGGTCAGGTCGCTCGGCGCTGGCCGCAGCGATCGCCACGCTGCCGTCGAACTCGGCGACGGTGCGACGGAACGCCTCGCCCATGTCGCCGCTGGTGCTCACGGCCTGGCGGGCCATGATCACCGGGATCACCTTGGCGTCGGTGGTGATCGGTGCGTCGAGCACGAGATCGTGGGCGATCTTGAGGTCTGCGTGGTTGTCGACGTCGCCGTTGAGGACCGCGACCGAGTACGTCGCGAGAGCCCGCCCGGCGACCTCGTCGCTGTTGACCGGGTGGCAGTTCGGCTCGCTGATGATGCCGACGCTCGCCCACCGGGTGTGCCCGAGCACCGACAGCCTCGCCTGGGGCGCGCTCAGCGCCAGGCGGAGCAGATCGTCGCCGGCGATCGCAGCGCGCAGCGCACGGACGTTGTCGCCGAGCTCGCCGATCTCGGCTGCCGCCTTGTAGACGAACCCGAGGTTGCCGGCGGCGAGGCGGACGGAGCCGCTCTGGAACAGCGGATCGCTGCCTCGCGCCGCGAGCGCGGCGCTCACGGCGGGGTCGCGGTCGTCGAGGCCGTGATCCCACACGAACAGGTGCAGCCCTGCCGAGTCGCGGCCGCGGACCTCCATCCGGTCGATCGATGACAGCGCCTGTTGGATCGCGAAGTACCCGGCGACGGCCGCGGCCCCGGCGTCAGGACCTGCGAGCTCGGCAACCGCAGCCGCCGTTCGCAACCGGTCCCGGCGCACCGCCCAGATCGCGTCGCGCAGATCGATCAGCTCGGCGTTGGCCACCTCCACCTCGTCGGCCGAGAGGTGGATGGCCGACTCCAGCTCCGCTTCACGCTCGGCGGCCCGCGCGTCGAGCTGATCGAGCCGTGCCGTGATGGCGAGCGCCAGCTCCGGGTGCCTGACGAGCGCCTGCGTGCCGGGAACGCCCTTGAGCAGGCGGTCGACGGCGCTGGCCGAGGGGGTTGCCTTGACCAGCGAACCGGCCGCCACCGCCCGGTCGAGCAGCGCGAGCAGCTCGGCGGGCGTCGGTGCCGGACGAGTCGCCGGACGACTGACGATCGCAATGATGCCGCACATGAGGAGCCAAGGCTACCGGCCGTCGGTTGCGCCCGAGATCGCCGTCCGCCTGCGCCGCGGTGCACCACGACCCGGCGTGCGGGTGCGGCGCGAGCGTCAGCCGAAGCGGGCGCGCACGACGCCGGCGAGGTGCTCTGCGGTGGCGGCCGCTGCGTCGGTCGTCGGCGCCTCGACCATCACCCGGATCAGCGACTCGGTCCCGCTCGCCCGGACCAGGACCCGCCCGTCGCCACCGAGGTCGGCCTCGGCCGCGGCGATCTCGGCGGCCAGCTCGTCGGTGATCCCCGGGTGGCGTCCTGCGACGCGGACGTTGACGAGGACCTGCGGGTAGCTGGTCATCACGGAGCCGGCGAGCTCGGCCAGCGTGCGCCCGCGCTCGTGGACGTGCTGGGCCAGGCGCAGACCGGCGAGGAGCCCGTCGCCGGTCGTGGCGACCTTGCGGTAGATCACGTGGCCGCTCTGCTCGCCGCCGAGCGAGTACCCGCCGGCGTCCAGCGTCTCGAGCACGTACCGGTCGCCGACCGCCGTCTCGACGATCGCGATCCCCGCCCGCGCCATCGCGTGACGGAAGCCGAGGTTGCTCATCACGGTCACGACGACGGTGTCGTCGACGAGCTGCTCGGCGTCGCGCATCTGCAGCGCGGCGAGGGCCATCAGCCGGTCGCCGTCGACGGACTCGCCGTGCTGGTCGATCGCGATCACCCGGTCACCGTCGCCGTCGAAGGCGAGGCCGAGATCACCGCCGCTGGCGAGGACCGCGCCGGCGAGGGTGCCCGGGGAGGTGGCGCCGCAGTCGGCGTTGATGTTGCGGCCGTCAGGTGCGGCGTTGATCACGTCGACCCGAGCGCCGAGGCTCGCCGCGACGAGCGGGGCGACCGTTGTCATCGCCCCGTTGGCGCAATCGAGGACGATGTGCAGCCCGGCGAGACAGTCCTCCGGGAACGACGCCACCAGCCACTCCACGTACTCCGTAGCGACCCAGCCCACGTACTCCGCCGTAGCCACGTCACCCGGGTTGCCGGCGACGCCGCCAAGATCGTCGACCGCGTCCGTCGCGTCGGCGGCGCAGCCCGCGATCGCGTCGCCAGCGGTCACCCGATCTGCGGCGAGCAGCTCTTCGACGCGGGCCTCGATCGCGGCCTCGACGTCGTCGCGCAACTTCAGACCGCCGGCGGCGAACAGCTTGACGCCGTTGTCGGTGTAGGCGTTGTGCGACGCCGTGATCATCGCCGTCGGCACGTCGTGGCGGGCACCGGCGAGGGCGATCGCCGGCGTCGGGACCACGCCGGCCAGCTCGACGGTGGCACCTGCAGCACGCAGTCCCGTCGCCAGCGCCTGCTCGAACGCGGGGCCGCTCTCGCGGGTGTCCCGTCCGACCACCCAGCGGCCGCCGCCGAGGACCTCTGCCGCGGCACGCCCGAGCACCGAGACGTAGCCGACGGTCAGGTCGGTGTGCGCCTGACCACGAACGCCATCGGTGCCGAAGCGCACGGGGTGGAGGGCCGACGAACGATCAGCGCTTGGTGTACTGCTTGGCCTTGCGGGCCTTGACGAGCCCGTACTTCTTGCTCTCCTTGCGGCGCGAGTCGCGGGTCAGCAGACCGGCCTTCTTCAGTGCGGGACGGGCGTCAGGGTCGAGCTCGACGAGGGCACGCGCGATCGCCATCCGCAGCGCACCTGCCTGGCCGCTGATCCCGCCGCCGTGCATCGTCGCGTCGACGTCGTAGGTCTCCTCGCCGGCGGTGACGCGCAGGGCTTCGGTGACGACCATCCGCTGCATCGCAGTGGTGAAGTACGCGTCGAACGCCTTGCCGTTGATCGTGTGCGTGCCGGTGCCGGGGCGCAGGCGGGCACGGGCGACGGCCTCCTTGCGGCGGCCGGTGGTCTGGGTGAGGGGCATGGTGGCCATGGTTGCTCCGTGAGTCTGCGCTGGAGGTCAGCGCGCCTTGGCCGCTGGCAGGTCGAGAACGGCGGGTGATTGGGCGGCGTGCGGGTGCTCGGGACCGGCGTACACCTTGAGCTTCTTGATCTGCTGGCGCCCGAGCGGGCCCTTCGGCAGCATCCCGTGGATGCTGCGCCGGATGGCTTCCTCCGGGCGGCGGCCGAGCAGGTCCGAGTAGCGCTCGGTCTTCAGGCCACCCGGGTAGCCGCTGTAGCGGTACACGTTCTTGGCCTCGGCCTTGCCCCTGGTGAGCACCACCTTGGAGGCGTTGACGATGACGACGTGGTCGCCCGAGTCGAGGTGCGGGGCGAACGTCGGCTTGTGCTTGCCGCGCAGGACCCGGGCCGCCTCGGTGCACAGCCGGCCGAGCACGAGGCCCTCCGCGTCGATGACGTGCCAGGCGCGAACGATCTCGCTTGCTTTCGGGGAATACGTGCTCATCTCGGACCTTCTCGACATCCACCATCGGCGGAGCTCGCCGGGGAACCCGCAAAGGATACGGGCCCGATCGTGGAATTGGCAAACATCACGTCGACGGACCGGACCCCCCGGCATGCTCCTCGGGCACCGGTGCGGCCGGTGCCGGTGCCGGGGCGCTCCGCCGCTGGGCTGCGGCGACGACGACGTCATCCAGCCAGGCCTCCACCCGCGCCGCGAGCGCGTCGGTCGAGTACAGCTCCTCCACGCGTTGCCGGCAGGCGACCCGGTCCAGCGTCCCGATCCGCCCGATCGCCGCCGCCAACCCGTCGACGTCGTCGGGCTCGACGAGGATCCCCGTCTCCCCGTCGACGACGATCTCGGCGGGGCCACCGCGCCGGTAGGCGATCACCGGCACGCCGCACGCCATCGCCTCGATCGCGACGTTGCCGAACGCCTCCACCCACTTCGGGGTCATCAGGATCGCCGAGCAGCCGCCGATCGCCGCCTGCAGCTCGTCGGTCGGCAGGAACCCCTCGTAGGAGACCTGCGCTACGGGGTGGCCGGCACGCGCCGTCGACCAGCACTCCTCGTCCTGCATCAGCCCCCAGACCTTGACCGGTACGCCGCTGCGCGCCGACGCGGCGAACACGTCGTCGATGCCCTTCTCCGGCGAGATCCGCCCGATGAACCCGACGTAGGGCGGATCGTCGGGTGCGACGTACATGTCGTAGCGCTCGACGGCGATGCCATTGCCGACCACCCGCAGCCGCTCGGCGATCGCGGGGAACGTCGCCGCCTGGGCGTGGCTGTGCACGGCGACGGTGCCGGGGCGGACGTCGAGGACAGCCTGCAGCGCCGCGTCGATCGCATCGCTGAGCGAGGCCATGCTGACCAGGTGGGCGACGGGGACGCCGAGGAACGGCGTCAGGTACAGCGGCAGCCAGTCGTAGGCCAGGTTGACCACGACGTCGTAGTCGTCGTCGTGCAGGCGCACGAACTGCCACATCGCCGCCAGCACCGAGCCCGGCGGCAGCTCGACCGCGGCGTCGCGTCCGTCGTGCTGGCTGCTGCGCTGCCGGGCGCCCTCGATCTGGGGGGTGCGCTCGCCGACGAGAAGCGAACCGGCGGGCGCGGCCACCTCGACCCTGTGCCCCCGGGCCGTGAGCCCGAGCACCAGGCCGTGCAGGGTCAGCTCCACCCCGCCGCCCACGCCCGAGCCGAGCGGGCCGACCGGCGTGGAGACGATGAGGATGCGGTGGGCCATGGCACTCCGTTGTACGTGACGAGGCGGCGAGTGGAGGGCGGCGACACCGCCGGTTCAGACGTCGACCCCTGAACGCACGCGCACCGATCCTTGTTCCCAGAACGACGCCGCCCGGCAGCGGACGAAGCGGCTCGAGGCGGCACGCTGGGGCGACGACGTGGCCGGCAACGGCGATACGTGGCGCAGCGGCTGAACGACGCAGATCCGGCCGGACGGCCTGGTCGGGTCGGGTCGGCGAGAGTCGGCGAGTCGGGTCGGCGAGATCGGGTCAGTAGCCGACCTCCCACAGGCACAGCGCGTGGGGAGGAGCGGGAGGCGACGCGGCCTGGCGCGACCGGGCGAGGAGGACCGCGCGCACGTCGCCGGCCCGGCGCCGCCCCCGGCCGACGTCGACCAGCGTGGCGACGATCGAACGCACCATCTGGTGGCAGAACGCCGAGCCGCGGATCTCGAAGCGCAGCAGGCCGTCCGTGCGCTCATCCGGCACCAGATGCCACCCGGCAGCCACGACGCGGCGCACCAGCGTCGGTGCGGTACGGCCAGGCGTCGGCTGCGGGCGACGGCAGAACGAGGCGTAATCGTGCTCGCCGATCAGCGGGTCGCAGCCGAGGCGCATCGCCGCCATGTCGAGCGGTTCCGTGACGTGCCACGTCGTCGGAGCGAGGAGCGGATCGGGGTGCGGCTGGTTGAGCACGTGGTAGCGGTACAGCCGCCATCGCGCGTCGAACCTTGCGCTGAACTCGGGCGATGCCGCCCACACCGCAGCGCGCACGACGATCGACGGCGCGCACAACCGGTTGACCCGGCGCACCAGCGTGGGCAGGTCGACGTCGCCGGGCAGGTCGCCGCTGACGACCTGTCCCCAGCCGTGCACGCCAGCGTCGGTGCGCCCGGCGGCAACGAGCTCGACCGGCACGCGCACGATCGTCTCGAGCGCTGCCCGCAACGCGCCCATCACCGTCGCAGGGCCGGTCTGCTCGGCCGAGCCGTGGAACGGCGCACCGTCGTAGGCGACGGTGAGTCGCACCCGCCGATTCATCCGCGTCGGTTGCGCGGGTTACACCAGTTCGATGCGGGCCATCTGGGCGTTGTCGCCCTGGCGCGGGCCGAGCTTGAGGATCCGCAGGTAGCCGCCGTTGCGGTCCTGGTAGCGCGGCGCGACCTCGGCGACGAGCTTGTGGGTCATCTCCTTGTCCCCGAGGTAGCCCTGGATCTGGCGGATGCGGTGGACGCGCATCGGGCTCTCCTCGTCCTGCGCCTTCTTCGCCTTGGTGATGAGCTTCTCGGCGATCGGCCGCAGCGCCTTGGCCTTGGCCTCGGTGGTGACGATCGCCTCTGCGGCGATCAGCGACGCGGTGAGGTTGGCCATCATCAACTTCTGGTGCTGGGAGCTGCCGCCGAAGTTGCGGGCGCGGCGAGGTGTTGCGGGCATCGTGGTGTTCCTCTACGTCGTGGTGGGCGTGACCGTCAGCCGCGCAGCGTCAAGCCGCGCTCGTCCAGCTTCTGCTTGACCTCGTCCAGGCTCTTCTGGCCGAAGTTGGTGATGTTCAACAGGTCGTCCTCTGTCTTGGTGAGCAGCTCGCCGACGGTGTTGATCTGGGCCCGCTTGAGGCAGTTGCGCGGGCGCTCGGACAGGTCGAGCTCCTCGATCGCCAAGTCGAGATCCGGCGACGTCGCCGCGGTGCTGGCGACCTCTCCGAGCTCCAGGCCCTGCGGCTCGTCGGACAGGCTGGCGACGAGGTCGACGATCGAGCGCAGCGTCGCACCTGCGGAGGCGAGCGCCTCGCGCGGGTTGATCGAGCCGTCGGTCTCGATGTCGATGATCAGCCGCTCGTAGTTGGTGCTCTGCTCGACGCGGGTCGGCTCGATCTCGAACATCACACGGCGCACCGGTGAGAAGATCGCGTCGATCGGCACGACACCGATCGTGCGGGCCTGGGTGTCACGGTCACTGGACAGGTAGCCGCGACCGCGACCGACGGTCAGGTCGACGGCGAGCCGGCCCTTGGCGTTGAGGCTGGCGAGGTGGAGGTCCTTGTTGAGGATCTCGATGTCGCTCGGGCACTTGATGTCCCCTGCGGTGATCTCGGCCGGGCCGCGCACGTCGAGGCGCAGGACCACCTCGTCGTCGCTGGTCGAGGTGAGCACCACGTCCTTGATGTTCAAGACGATGTCGGTGACGTCCTCGGAGATGCCTTGGATGGTGTCGAACTCGTGCAGCGCATCGTCGAAGCGCACGGCCGTGATGGCCGCCCCGGGGATGCTGGAGAGCAGGACGCGGCGAAGCGAGTTGCCGATGGTGTGGCCGAAGCCGGGTTCGAGCGGACCGATGGCGAACCGCTGGCGGGTGCCGTGGTCATCGCCGAGAGCTTCGACGGTGGGGCGCTGGATGACGAGCATGTGGGTGAGCCTCTGATGCGGGGTGAAGTGCAGTCGTTCGGGGTGCAGGCGTGAAGGGTTGGCAGGCGTTACTTGGAGTAGAGCTCGACGATGAGCGATTCACGCACCGGCACGTCGATGTGGTCGCGCTGGGGAAGGTCACGGACCGTCACCTGCTTGCCGCCGTCGCCCACCTCGAGCCAGCCGACGACCGAACGATCGAGGGTGTCGATGTTGTGCTGGATGACGATCATCTGTTGCGACTTGGGGCTCAGCTTGACGACCTCGCCCTTGCGGACGCGGTAGCTGGCGATGTCCACGCGCTTGCCGTCGACCTGGATCAGGCCGTGATTGACGAACTGTCGTGCCTGGGGACGGGTGCTGGCCCAGCCGGCGCGGTAGACGACGTTGTCGAGCCGCTGCTCGAGCAGGCGCAGCAGGTTCTCACCCGTCGGACCTGCGAGGCGCACGGCCTCTTCGTACGTGTTGCGGAACTGCCGCTCGAGCACGCCGTAGATGTACTTCGCCTTCTGCTTCTCCTGCAGCTGGGCGAGGTACTCGCTGCCGGCGTTGCGGCGACGGGTGCGGCCGTGCTGGCCGGGCGGGAAGGGTCGGCGCTCGAGCGCCTTGCGGCCCTTCTCGTTCTCGAAGATGTTGGTGCCCAGGCGGCGCGAGACGCGCACCTTCGGGCCGGTGTATCGAGCCATGGGATCAGGTCCTGCGACGCTTGGGCTGACGGCAGCCGTTGTGGGGGACGGGGGTGACGTCCTTGATCGACGAGACCTCGATGCCGGTGCTCTGGATGCTCCGCACCGCGGTGTCGCGCCCAGAGCCGGGGCCCTTGACCTGCACCTCGACCCGGCGCAAGCCGTGCTCCATCGCAGCGCGAGCGGCCTTCTCGGCGGCCATCTGCGCGGCGAACGGGGTGCTCTTGCGTGAGCCCTTGAACCCGACGCCACCCGACGATGCCCAGGAGATGACGTTGCCCTCGGTGTCGGTGATCGAGACGATCGTGTTGTTGAACGAGCTCTTGATGTGCACGATCCCGTTGGTGACGTTCTTGCGCTCTCGCTTGCGGGGGCGGCGGCCACCCGGCTTCGGCTTCGCCATTACTTCCTCACAGCCTTCTTCTTGTTCGCGACGGTCTTCTTCGGGCCCTTCCGGGTCCGCGCGTTGGTGTGCGTGCGCTGGCCGTGGACGGGCAGCCCCTTGCGGTGACGGATGCCCTGGTAGCAGCCGATCTCGATCTTGCGCTTGATGTCCTGGGCGACGTTGCGGCGCAGGTCACCCTCGACGACCTGGCCGGTCTCCTCCACCCACACGCGGATCTTGTTGACCTCGTCCTCTGTCAGGTTGCGCACCCGCTCGTTCGGATCGAGACCGGTGTCGGTGCAGATCTTCTGGGCGGTCGGCTTGCCGATCCCGTAGATGTAGGTGAGCGCGATCTCCAACCGCTTCTCGCGGGGGATGTCGACGCCGGAGATACGTGCCATCAGGTGTGCGCCTCTCTACACATGCTCGCTCAGCCTTGCCGCTGCTTGTGGCGCGGGTTCTCGCAGATCACGCGCACACTCCCGTGGCGACGGATGATCTTGCACTTCTCACAGATTCTCTTGACACTCGGACGGACCTTCATGATGACCTTGCTGCCTCTGGACGGCTTGTTGGACGACTGGCGTGCACCGGCGACTACTTGTAGCGGTACGTGATCCGACCCCGGGTGAGGTCGTAGGGGGTGAGCTCCACTTGCACCTTGTCGCCCGGCAGGATCCGGATGTAGTTCATCCGCATCTTCCCGGAGATGTGCGCCAACACCTTGTGGCTGTTCTCCAGCTCCACCCGGAACATCGCGTTCGGGAGGGACTCGAGGATCGTGCCTTCGAGCACGATGGCGTCGTCTTTCGGCTTGGGCAGCGGAGGCCTCCTGGAACGATGAACAATGGACGCCCGGACGACGCGAACGGTGTCGTGACACGCGCATGCTCAACTGGGCCGAGGATTTATGCTACCGGCCGGCTGGCGCAACGCAAAGCCGTGTTCAACGCCTGCGTCGCGCGAGGAGCCCCACGGTAGCAATCCGCAGCGGCGGGTGTGGCGGATCGCCCGGGCTGCGCCCGGCGGCGCCGCTGTACTGTCGCTCATTCGGAAGGAGCACGCATGGCGCCGTTGGAGGGGATCAAGGTCGTCGAATGCGGGCTGCTGGTGCAGGGCCCGCAGGCCGCAGCCACGCTCGCGGAGTGGGGTGCGGACGTGATCAAGGTCGAGCTGCCGCAGATCGGTGACAGCTCGCGTTGGCTGCCGATGACGCCGACGGATCCGCGGACACCGCACTTCTTCGCCTGCAATCGCACCAAGCGCAGCGTGACGGTCGATCTGCGCCGGCCGGACGGGGTCGAGGTGTTCATGCGCCTCGTCGAGTGGGCCGACATCGTGATCAGCAACTTCAAGCCCGGCACGATGGACGAGTGGGGGGTCGGTTACGCGGCCGCCGCGGCCCGCAACCCGCGGGTGATCTACGGGTTGGGGTCGTCGTACGGGTCGCGAGGCATCGACGCCGTGCGCGAAGGGGCCGACCTCGGCGGCCAGGCGGCCGGCGGGCTGATCAGCACCACCGGCGGGGCCGGCCTCGGGCCGTCGCCGGTGGGCGCCACCATCGTCGACCACCTCGGCTCGCAGAACATCGTCGCCGGCGTGCTCGCTGCGCTCCTCGCCCGTGAGCGCACGGGACGCGGGCAGGCAGTGGAGACCTCGCTCGTCGGTGCAGCGATGTGGGCCCAGGCGCCGGAGATCAGCGCCTGCCTGATGTCGGGCGTCCCGGCAGGACCCTCCGCGCAGGGCCACCCGCTCGTGCCGGGGATCTACGCCATCTTCCCGACGGCCGACGGTCACATCGCCGTCGTCGGCGTACCTTCGCCGCAACGGCCGCAGTTCTTCGCCGCGATCGGCCACCCCGAGCTCGAAGAGCGGCTCGGCAAGCTCCTCTACTTCGAGGCGGACAAGGCGGAGCTGTTCCCGGTGCTCAACGAGGTCTTCCGGACGAAGACGACGGCGGCCTGGATCGAGGTCCTGCGCGGCGCGGGCATCCGCTACGCCCCGGTACGCGATCACGCCGAGATCGTCGCCGATCCGGACTCGTGGGAGAACGGCTACCTGTCCGAGACGGATGGGACCAAGTACGTGCGTGTCCCCGTCGCGTTCAGTGACACGCCTGCGGTGCGCCCGACACCGCCGCCGGCGTTGGGCGAGCACACCTTCGACGTGCTCGACAGCCTCGGCTTCACCGGCGAGGAGATCGCCGAGATGGCGGCCACTGGCATCGTCTGACCGACGACGGGGCGACCGCAGCGCGGGTTGAGCAGCTCGGACCGCACTGCCGTTCCGTATCATCTCGTCCGAACGTGAAATGGGTCCCGTGAGGCCCATACGTGAAGGAAGTCAGCCGTGCCGCAACCGCCAGGGGCCCGCGAGGTCCTCAGTGCCGACGACGTCCGTCGGGCGCTCACCCGCATCGCCCACGAGATCGCCGAGCGCAACCACGGAACGGGCGGCCTCGTCGTCGTCGGCCTGCAGCGCGGCGGGGTGTGGATCGCCGAGGCGCTGGCCCGAACGCTGACCGAGATCGGCGACGGCGCCATCGTCCCGGTCGGCGCGCTCGACGTCAGCTTCCACCGCGACGATGTCGGGCTGCGACCGATCGTGCCTGGCAGGGTCACCGAGCTGCCGGTCGAGCTCGACGGCAAGGTCGTCGTGCTCGTCGACGATGTGCTGTTCACCGGGCGGACCGTGCGCGCCGCGCTCGAGGCGCTCAACGAGTACGGCCGGCCGCGGGCGGTGCAGCTCGCTGTGGTCGTCGACCGCGGTCACCGCGAGCTGCCGATCCGGCCGGACTACGTCGGCAAGAACCTGCCGACCAGCCGGGACGAGGACGTGCGCGTCACGGCGGACGGGGTGACCCTCGCATGAAGCACCTCCTGTCCATCGACGACCTCACCGCCGCCGAGATCCACCACCTGCTGGAGCTCACCGACCACATGGCCGAGATCAACCAACGCTCGATCCCGAAGGTGCCGGCCCTGCGCGGCAAGAACGTGGTCAGCCTGTTCTTCGAGGACTCGACCCGCACCCGGACCAGCTTCGACACCGCGGCGCGGCGGCTGTCGGCGGACACGATGAACTTCGCCGTCTCGTCGAGCAGCGTCAACAAGGGCGAGAGCCTGCGCGACACCGTCGAGACGATCAGCGCGATGGGTGTGGACGCGTTCGTCGTGCGCCACAAGTCGAGCGGGGCGCCGCTGCAGCTCACCCGCTGGACGAAGGCGTCGGTGATCAACGCCGGCGACGGCTGGCACCAGCACCCGACCCAGGCACTGCTCGACTGCTACACGATCCGCGCCGGCCTCAACCGCCGCGACGGGTTCGACGGCGTGCGGATCGCGATCGTCGGCGACATCAAGCACAGCCGCGTCGCGCGCAGCAACGTGCAGGCCTTCACCGCGCTCGGGGCGCACGTCACGCTCGTCGCCCCGCCGACGCTGCTGCCGCCCTCGCTCGACGGGTGGCCGGTCGACACCAGCCACGACCTCGACGCGCTGATCGGCTCGCTGGACGTGTTGTACCTGTTGCGGGTCCAGCGCGAGCGGATGGACGAGGCGCTGCTGCCGAGCCTGCGCGAGTACTCGACGATGTACGGCCTCACCCCGGCACGCGCCGCAGCCCTGGCAGCGCATGCGCTGGTGATGCATCCTGGTCCGATGAACCGTGGCGTCGAGATGGCCGTCGATCCGTCCGAGCTGCCCGGATCGATGATCCTGCACCAGGTCACCAACGGCGTGGCAGTACGGATGGCGGTGCTGTTCCACCTGCTCGGCTCCGGCGGCGACCTGCGCGGCGAAGCCTGATGGCGCGGACGGTGGTGCGCGGCGGGACGGTCCTCGACCAGTCCGGTCGGCGTGCGGCGGACGTCGCGATCGTCGCCGGCCGGATCGTCGACGTCGGGACGGCCCTGGCAGCGGCCGACGGCGACGACGTGCTCGACGCCACCGGCTGCATCGTCAGCCCCGGCTTCGTCGACCTGCACGTCCACCTGCGCGAGCCGGGTCGCGAGGACGCGGAGACGATCGAGACCGGCAGCCGCGCCGCGGCGCTCGGTGGGTTCACCGCGGTCGTGGCGATGCCGAACACCGACCCGGCGCAGGACTCCGTCTCCGTGATCGAGTTCGTCCGCGCCCAGGGCGCTCGCGCCGGCCTCTGCGACGTGATCCCCGCCGGGTGCATCACGATCGGCCGTGCAGGCACCGCGCTCGCACCACTCGGCGAGCTGGCCGCAGCAGGGGTGCGGCTGTTCACCGACGATGGCAACGGCGTGCAGGACCCGCTGCTGATGCGCCGCGCCCTGGAGTACGCCAGCGCCCTCGAGATCACCCTCGCCCAGCACTGCGAGGTCGCCGCGCTGACCCGAGGCGCAGTGATGCACGAGGGGTCGTGCTGCAGCCGGCTCGGCCTGCCCGGGTGGCCGGCGATCGCCGAGGAGCTGATGGTGTTCCGCGACATCGAGCTGAGCCGGCTGACAGGGGCGGCCGTCCACCTCTTGCACCTCTCCACGGCGCGCAGCGTGGCCCTCGTCCGCGCCGCGAAGGCCGACGGTCTTGCCGTCACCGCGGAGGCGGCGCCGCACCACTTCACGCTGTCCGACGAGCAGCTGGCCGGCTACGACGCGGTGTTCAAGGTCAACCCGCCGCTCCGCACCGCAGCCGACATCGCCGCGATCAAGGCGGGACTCGCCGACGGGACGATCGACGCGATCGCCACCGACCACGCCCCCCACCCACCGGAGGAGAAGGAGGCGCCGCTCGACCAGGCGCCACCTGGGATGCTCGGGCTGGAGACCGGGCTGGCGCTGGCGATCACCGAGCTGGAGATGCCGCTGGAGGGGATCGTCGCCGCGCTGAGCTGGAAGCCGGCCAAGATCGCGCGCATCGCCGACCGGCACGGGCGCCCCGTCGCGCCCGGCGAGCCCGCCAACCTCACGGTGTTCGACCCCGACGCGCAGTGGCAGGTGTCGTCCGGGCGTCTCGCCAGCAAGAGCCGCAACACCCCCTACGCCGGCCGCACCCTGCGCGGCAGGGTCCGCCACACCGTCCTCGGCGGCGTCCCCGTCGTCCGCGATGGCGCCGCTACCCGCTGACCTCCGGGTGGTGGCCGTCGGTCCGACCGACGCTGGGACGTATCCGGTTCACTTCTGGGCAGCTGGCGTACCAGCGTCACGCACTCCGCGGGGCTAGCTGAGGGTGAGGATCTCGGGGCCGTGGGAGGTGACGGCGACGGTGTGCTCGAAGTGGGCGGCCAGCGAACCGTCGGCACTGACGACGGTCCAATCGTCGTCGAGCACGACGATGTCGTTCGCGCCGCTGGCGATCAGCATCGGCTCGATCGCCAGCACGACGCCGGCGACGAGCAGCGGACCGTGTCCACGGCGGCCCCGGTTCTCGACGTCGGGCTCCTCGTGCATCGCCCGACCGATGCCGTGGCCCCCGTACTCGAACGGGCTGCCGTAGCCGGCGGCGGTGACCAGCTCGTCGATCGACGCGCCGACGTCCTCGAGGTGGCCGCCCGGCCGCATCGCCGCGATCCCGGCGGCCAGTGCGGCCTCCGCCGTGACGATCAGCCGCTGTGCCTCCGGCGTGATCTCGCCGATGCCCATCGTGAACGCGGCATCGCCGTGCCAACCGTCGAGGATCGCCCCGCAGTCGATGCACAGCACGTCACCCTCCTCGAGGACCTGCGGACCGGGGATGCCATGGACGAGCTCGGCGTTCACCGATGTGCAGATCACCGCCGGGAAGCCGCCGTAGCCGAGGAAGTTGGAGCGTGCACCACGCCGTTCCAGCACGCCCCGGGCGACGACGTCGAGGTCCTGGGTTGTCACGCCCGGCCGGGCCGCGACACGAACGTCGTCGTGCATCTCGGCGACCACCCGGCCGGCGGCGCGCATCTTGCGCAGCTGTTCTGCGTTGCGGACCGTCAGCCGCTGGCGCAGGCGGATCATCCCGGCACCGCCGCCGTTGCGCTGCACTCGTTCATCGACTGCTCTCCGGTCGTTCCGGTCGCAGCCAGAAGCGTACGTACGGTTCCGGCTGCGACCGGAATGGGTGAGAGAGAACCTCGCCGGTCAGCCTCGCGCCGAGTCGACCACTTCGACGAGCCTGGTGAAGACCGAATCCGGCGAATCCACACCATCGACCACCTTGAGCCGGCCGGTCCTGTCGTAGAACTCGATCAGGGGCGAGGTCTGCTCCTCGTACAGGTCGAGGCGGTGGGTGATCGCCTCCGGCGTGTCGTCGTCGCGCTGCATCACGTCGCCGCCGCACACGTCGCAGATCCACGGCGACCGCTCCGAGCCCGTGGCGACGTAGTTGGTGCCGCAGTCCTGGCACACCCGACGCGCGCTGATGCGACTGAGCACCAGGTCGCGGGGCACATCGAGGTCGATGACGACGTCGATCGGACGGTGCTCGGTGATCTCGTCGAGGCGCTCGGCCTGGTGGACGGTGCGCGGGAACCCGTCGAGGATGTACCCGCGCCCGCGCGCATCGTCGTGATCGAGTCGCTCACGAACCAGCCCGATGACGATGTCGTCGCCGATCAGGCCGCCCTCGTCCATCACCTTCTTGGCGAGGATCCCGAGCTCCGTGCCCTCGCGCACGGCACCGCGGAGCATGTCGCCGGTGGAGATGTGCGGCACGACGAAGTGCCGCGACAGCCGCACGCACTGAGTCCCCTTGCCTGCCCCTTGGCGACCGAGGATGATGAGCCGCGCCCCCGGGATCATCTCTGTGACACCCCGCCCCCCCAACGACGGGGCGGCGTCACTTCAGGAAGCCTTCGTAGTTGCGCATCATCAGTTGTCCGTCGATCTGACGGATGAGCTCCATTCCCACACCGACCGCGATCAGCACGGTGGTACCCGCGAACGGGAATCCCTGGACCTTGAAGATCCACAGGATGATGTACGGCATGATCGCGATGAACGCGACGAACAGGGCACCGGGCAGGGTGATCCGGTTGACAGCCTTGGCGAGGTAGCGCTCGGTCTGCGGGCCGGGACGTACGCCGGGGATGAAGCCGCCCTGGCGGCGGATCTGGTCGGCCTGCTGGATCGGGTCGAACGCGATCGAGTTGTAGAAGTAGGCGAAGGCGATGATCATCACCGCGAACAGGGCGACGTAGATCAGGCTCTGCGAGTTGACCAGGTTCTTCGTCACGAAGCGCTGGAGAGCGGCCCGCCAGCCGGCCCCGCTGCTGCCACCGAGCAGGTTGGAGATCAGCACCGGCAGGAGCAACACGGAGCTGGCGAAGATGATCGCGATCACGCCGCTCTGGTTGACCTTGAGCGGGATGTAGGTGTTCTGACCGCCGTACATCCGTCGTCCGACGACGCGCTTGGCGAACTGCACCGGGATCCGCCGCACCGCCAGCTCGACGCGCACCACGGCGACGACGATGCCGAGGCTGAGCATGAACAGGATCACCGAGGCGGCCTGGTTCTCCTGCCAGATGCGGTAGAAGCCGTACGGCAGACCGCTGATCACCGAGGCGAAGATGACCATGCTCATCCCGTTGCCGATGCCGCGCTGGCTGATCATCTCGCCGATCCACATCAGCATCGCCGCGCCGGCCACGAGGGTCAGGATCACCAGATAACCGCGCGGCCAGATCCCGTCCGGGAGCAGCTGGATGCCCTGGGGGATGCGCTGCGCGGCGCCGAAGAAGGCGTTGCCGCGACCGGCTCCGAAGATGAACGTCAGGGCCGTCGCCTGCAGCAGCGCGATGCCGATGCCGAGGTAGCGGGTGTACTGGGTGATCTTGCGCTGCCCGACCGCGCCCTCCTGCTGCAGCTTCTCCAGCTTGGGGATCACCACCCCGAGCACCTGCATGATGATGCTCGCCGTGATGTAGGGCATGATCCCGAGCGCGAAGATCGAGAAGCTGCCGAACGCGCCGCCGCTGAACAGGTCGAGGAAGCCGAGCGCGCCCTGCTGCTGCACGCCCTTCTTGAACTGCTTCACCGCCTCCGGGTCGATGCCCGGAACCCGGATCGCGACGCCCAAACGATAGAGCGCGATCATCAGCAGCAGGAACAGGAACTTGTTCCGCAGGTCGCTGATCTTGAAGACGTTCTTGACGTTCGACAGCAAGTCGGACTCCTGGTGATGATCGGCGACTCGGATCGACGCTAATGCGCGCCGAGCAGTTCAGGGCAGGGAGCTCGAAGGCGAGCTCAGCGGTTGGCGAACTGGTTGCCCTGCACGGGCGGACGGCCCTGCTTGAACGGCAACGGAAGGATCGTGACGCTACCTCCCGCGGCCGTGATGGCGGCGGCAGCGGACTTGGACACGCCGTGGGCGGTGACGTGCACCGCGGTCGTGATCTCACCCCGGGCGAGGACCTTCACGAAGGTCCCCTTGCGCACGAGGCCGCCGGCGACGAGGACGTCGGGGTCGACGCCGTCGACGCCCAAGGCTGCGATCTGGTCGAGGTTGACCGGGCTGTACTCGACGCGGAACGGGTTGTTGAAGCCCTTCAGCTTCGGCACGCGCTGCTTGAGACCGGTCTGGCCGCCCTCGAAGCCGCGAGCGACCTTGCCGCGACCGCGCGACTGCTGGCCCTTCGTGCCGGCGCCCGCGGTCTTGCCGCCCTTGCCGCCGATGCCGCGGCCGACCCGCTTCTTGGACTTGTTGGACCCGGGGGACGGGGCGAGCTCGTCGACGCGCATGTCGTCAGCCCTCCTTCTCGGTCGTGTCGGCCGTGGTGTCGCTGTTGCCGACCGTGTTGTTGACGACGGCGACGAGGTGCGGCACCCTGGCGAGCATGCCGCGGATCTCCGGGCGGTCGGGCAGGACGTTGCTGTCGCCGATCTTGCGCAGCCCGAGGGCACGCATCGTGGCCCGGGTCTTCGGCTTGTTGGCGATGCTGGAGCGGACCTGGGTGACCGTGACGGTCCCCGCGCCGGCCGCGCGGTGCACTGGTTGACGGCGGATCTGGGCCATCAGCGTGCCTCTCCTGCGATCTGCTTCTTGCGATCGTTGTACGCCTTGAGCATCCCCTTGGGGACGAAGTCCTCGGCGGCGAGGCCGCGCCGCTTGGCGACGTCCTCGGGACGCTGCAACGACTGCAGGCCGTTGATCGTCGCCCTGGCGACGTTGATCGCGTTCGACGAGCCGAGCGACTTGCACAGGATGTCGTGCACGCCGGCCTCCTCGAGGATCACCCGCGCCGCACCACCGGCGATGACCCCGGTACCGGGTGCAGCGGGCTTCATCAGCACCCGTCCGGCACCGGTGACGCCGATGATCGGGTGGGTGATCGTGCTGCCGGCGAGGGGGACGTCGAACAGGTTCTTCTTCGCCTCTTCCGTGCCCTTCTGGATCGCCAGCGGCACTTCCTTGGCCTTGCCGTAGCCGAGCCCGACCCGGCCGTTGCCGTCGCCGATCACCACGAGCGCGGTGAACGAGAACCGCCGGCCGCCCTTGACGACCTTGGCGACGCGGTTGATCGTGATCACCCGTGACTCGCGCAGGCCGCTCGGATCCGGCGGCGGCGAGTACTGGTTCTGGTTGTTGTAGTTGCTCTGGCCAGGCATCAGAACTCCAAACCTGCTGCGCGTGCCGCAGCGGCGACCGCTGCGACGCGGCCGTGGTAGAGGAACCCACCACGGTCGAAGACCACCTGCTCGACGCCGGCCGCCTTGGCCCGCTCGGCGATCAGGGTGCCGACACGGCCGGCCGCGGCGACCGTCGCGCCACTGCCCTCGCCGCGCAGGTCCTTCTCGCCGGTGCTCGCAGCCGCGACGGTGCGACCGGAGTCGTCGTCGATCAGCTGCAGGCTGAGGTGCTTGTTGGAACGGAACACGGCCAGGCGCGGGCGCGCCGCTGTGCCGTGGATCTTCTTGCGCACCCGACGGTGACGGGTGATCCGTCCCGTCCGGCGCTTGCTGGCGACGTCGCTCATCACATGCTCACTTCTTGCCGGTTCATGCCGACGCTCACTTCTTGCCGGTCTTGCCGGCCTTGCGGAGGACCTTCTCGCCGAGGTAGCGCACGCCCTTGCCCTTGTACGGCTCTGGCTTGCGCACGGCGCGGATGTTCGCGGCCACCTGGCCGACGAGTTCCTTGTCGATGCCGCTGACGATCACCCTGGTCGGCGACGGGCACTCGAACGTGATCCCGTCCGGAGCGGTCATCAGCACCGGGTGGCTGAAACCGAGGGCCAGGCGCAGGCTCGCGGGGTTGAGCGCCTCGGCGCGGTAGCCGACGCCGATGATCTCCAGCTCCTTGCTGAACCCGTTGGTCACGCCGACGACCATGTTCGACACGAGCGAGCGGCTGAGGCCGTGCAGGGCACGGTTGTCGCGCTCGTCGTCGGGACGCTCGACGAGGAGGTTGCCCTCGTCGCGACGGATGGTGATCGCACCGGGGATGGTGCGGCTGAGGGTGCCCCTCGGCCCGGTGACGACGACGTCGGGACCGTTGATGGTGACGTCGACCCCGCCGGGGACTTCGATCGGGGACTTACCGATGCGTGACATGGTTCGCTTCCCTTACCAGACGTAGCAGAGGACTTCGCCGCCGACCTTGCGCTGACGCGCTTCACGGTCGGTCATCAGTCCCTGGCTGGTGGACAGGACGGCCACCCCGAGGCCACCGAGCACGCGCGGGACAGCGTTGCTCTGGCGGTAGACCCGCAGGCCTGGGGTGGAGATGCGGCGCAGACCGGCGATGGTGCGGGCACGATCGGGCGAGTACTTCATCGCGATCGTGAGCACGTCACCGGGACCCTTCGTGGACGGGGTGACGTCGAAGCCGCTGATGTACCCCTCCTTGTGGAGGATCGCAGCGAGGGCCACCTTCTGCTTGGACGAGGGCATGCGGACCTCATCGTGCATCGCCGTGTTGGCGTTGCGGATGCGGGTCAGCATGTCGGCGATCGGATCAGTGAGCATCGGGCCTCCTCACCAGCTCGCCTTGGTCATGCCGGGGATCTCGCCGGCATGGGCCATCTCGCGCAGGCAGATCCGGCACAGGCCGAACTTGCGGAACACCGAACGCGCCCGACCACAACGGCGGCAGCGGGTGTAGCCGCGCACCTTGTACTTCGGCGTGGCGTTCGACTTGTTGATCAACGACTTCTTGGCCATGTCGATGCTCCGTTACTTCTTCTTCGCTGCCGAGGCAGGGGCGCGGTTGCCGCCCCGCTGGGGGCCACGACGCTTCTTGGTCTGGATGGGTGCGGGCCCGGCCTCGTCGCCGCGCTTGAACGGGAAGCCGAACGCGTCGAGCAGCGCCCTGCCCTGGTCGTTGCTGACCGCGGTGGTGACGATCGTGATGTCCATGCCGCGCGGCGCGTCGACGCGGTCGTACTCGATCTCCGGGAACACCGTCTGCTCGTTGAGCCCGAACGTGTAGTTGCCGCGACCGTCCCAGCTGGTGGACGGCAGGCCGCGGAAGTCACGGATGCGCGGGATCGCGATGGCGATCAGCCGGTCGAGGAACTCCCACATCCGGTCGCCGCGCAGGGTCACCTTGCAGCCGATCGACTGGCCTTCGCGCAGCTTGAACCCGGCGATCGAGGTCTTCGCCTTGGTGATGATCGGCTTCTGGCCGCTGATCGCAGTGAGGTCGCGCACCGCGCCCTCGAGCAGCGACGGCTGCTGGGTGGCGCGGCCGACGCCCATGTTGATGACGACCTTCTCGAGACGCGGCACCTGCATCACGTTGGGCAGTCCGAGCTGGTCCTTCAGCGCACCCTTGACCTCGTCGTGGTACTTGCGCTTGAGGCGTGGCACCTCGACGGTGACGGTGTCGTTGCTCACGAGATCACCTCACCGGAGCGCTTGGCGACGCGCACCTTCGTGCCGTTGCGAAAGTCGTAGCCGACGCGGGTCGGCCGGCCCTTGTGCACGAGCATCACGTTGCTGGCGTCGACGGGCATGTCGCGGTCGATGATCCCGCCCTGCTGGTTGACCCGGTTCGGCTTGGAGTGCTTCTTGACCCGGTTCACGCCGTTGACGATCACCTTGTTGTCGTCCGGGAAGACCTGGACGATCTCGCCCTCTGTGCCCTTGTCCTTGCCGGAGATCACCACGACGGTGTCGCCCTTCTTCAGCTTCATCACAACACCTCCGGTGCCAGCGAGACGATGCGCATGAACCGCTTATCGCGCAGCTCGCGGCCCACCGGGCCGAAGATGCGCGTGCCGCGCGGCGTCAGGTCGTCCTTGATGATCACGGCTGCGTTCTCGTCGAAGCGGATGTAGCTGCCGTCGGCACGCCGCTTCTCCTTCTTGGTGCGCACGACGACGCACTTGACGACGTCGCCCTTCTTCACGCCGGCGCCGGGGATCGCGTCCTTGACGGTGGCGACGAAGATGTCACCGATCGACGCGTACCGGCGGCGCGTACCGCCGAGCACCTTGATGCACAGCACCTCTTTGGCGCCGCTGTTGTCGGCGACGCGCAGACGGCTCTCTTGCTGGATCATCGGACCACCTCGGACTTCTCGGATCTCTCGCTGCGCTCGATCACTGTGCTGCCGAAGGACTTCTCGCTGCGCTCGATCACTGTGCTGCCGGAGGACTTCTCGCTGCGCTCGTTCACTGTGCTGCCGGAGGACTTCTCGCTGCGCTCGATCACTGTGCTGCCGGAGGACTTCTCGCTGCGCTCGATCACTTGGCACGCTCCAGGATCTGGATGATGCGCCAGTTCTTCGACTTGCTCAGCGGCCGCGTCTCCATGACCCGGACCCTGTCGCCGATGTTGGCGTCGTTGTTCTCGTCGTGGGCGTAGAGCCGCTTCGTGCGCAGCACGAACTTGTCGTACTTCGCGTGGCGAACCCGCTCGATGACGGCGACGACCGCTGTCTTCTCCATCTTGTTGGAGACGACGAGCCCCTCGCGCACCTTGCGGGCGTTGCGCGTCGCTGCCTCGGTGGGCGCGGACTCGATGGTCGCTGCCTGGCTCGGCGCTGGTTGGCCGAGCTCGGGCTCTGTGGTGTTGTCGGTGTCGGTCATGGTCACGTCGCAGACTCGGCGGCAGCGATCTCGCGCTGGCGGATGTAGGTGTTGATGCGGCCGATCTGACGGCGCACGGTGCGGATCTCGGCGTTGTTGTCGAGCGCCCCGGTGGCGTTGCGGAAGCGCAGGTTGAGCGCCTCCTGCTTCGTGGCGCGGAGCTCCTCGATCAATGCGGAGAGGTCCAGCTCCTTCAGCTCAACGTTGGTGCGGGCCATCAGTAGACCTCCTCGCGGGTGATGACGCGGGCCTTGATCGGCAGCTTCTGGACGGCCTTGTTCATGGCCGCCTTGGCGATCTCTTCGTTGGGGAACGACAGCTCGAACAGGATCCGGCCCGGCCGCACCACCGCGACCCAGAACTCCGGGTTGCCCTTGCCGGAACCCATGCGGGTCTCGGCCGGCTTCTTGGTGACGGGCTTGTCCGGGAAGATGTTGATCCAGACCTTGCCGCCACGCTTGATGGCGCGGGTCATGGCGATGCGGGCGGCTTCGATCTGGCGGGCGGACAGCCAGCCGGATTCCAGCGCCTGGATCCCGTACTCCCCGAACGACAGCGTGTCGCCGCCCTTGGTGAGTCCGTTCATCCGGCCGCGGTGGTGCTTGCGGTGGGCGACCTTGCGAGGCATCAACATGACTAATCGTCCCCTCGGAAGTGCGGCGTCTCGGACCCGGCATGGGTCCGGCGAGCGATCTCTTCCTCTTCGTCGAGCAACTTCTCCAACTCGGGATCGGCTTCCTTGACGAGCGGGCTGGCCTCGGGATCACCGGCTTCGGGACGCCGGGCCGTCGATGAAACGACACGCCGCGGCGCGCCTTGGCCGGAGGTCTCGCCGACAGCCATCGCCGCCTCGCGGGAGATCTTGTCGTCGTTGGCGGCCTTGTAGGGGACGATGTCACCCTTGTAGATCCACACCTTGACGCCGACCCGGCCACTCGAGGTGCGCGCTTCGCGCATCCCGTAATCGATGTCGGCGCGCAGCGTGTGCAGCGGAACCCGGCCTTCGCGGTACCACTCGGTGCGGCTCATCTCGGCGCCGCCGAGGCGGCCCGAGCATTGGACGCGGATGCCGAGGGCGCCGGCCTTCTGGGCGTTCTGCACGGCCCGCTTCATCGCCCGGCGGAAGGCGATGCGGTTGACCAGCTGGTCGGCGACACCCTGGGCGATCAGCGCAGCATCGAGCTCGGGGCTCTTGATCTCGACGATGTTCAGCTGCACCTTGGGGTTGCCCGTGATCTGGGTCAACAGCGCACGCAGCTCGTCGGCCTGCGCGCCACGCCGGCCGATGACGATTCCTGGACGCGCGGTGTGGATGTCGACGCGGACCTTGTCACGGGTGCGCTCGATCTCGATGCGGCTCACCGCCGCGCTCTCCAGCTTCGCCATCAGGGCGCGGCGGATCTTCCAATCCTCCGTGAGGTAGTGCTTGTAGTCGCGCTCGCTGAACCACCGGCTCTTCCAGTCGGTGGTGACGCCCAGCCGGAAGCCGTAGGGGTTGATCTTCTGGCCCATCTAAATGTCCTCCTTGGCGTCCGCTTCGCTTTCGCCTGCGTCGGACTGCGGCTCGTCGCTGGCGCTTCCCTCGCCGCCTGCACCCGACTCTGCGGCGCTTTCGCCTGCGTCGGACTGCGGCTCGTCGCTGGCGCTTCCCTCTTCGATGGCGGGCTCGGCGTCCGCTTCGCTTTCGCCTCGCGCCGCTTGCGGCTCGTCGCTTGCGCTTCCCTCGCCGCCTGCACCGGACTCTGCGCCTTCGCCTTCGCCTGCGTCGGACTGCGGCTCGTCGGCGGCTGTGTCGACGTCCGACTGGATCGCATCCGCGGTCGTGGTGTCGTCCTTCGGGTCTGTTGCTTCGGCGATGCTGCTGGCCTCGGCCTCGGTGCCCTCGGCTTCGGTGGGGGTCGTGTCGAGGGCGTCCGTATCGATGGCGTCCACCGGGTCGGTGGTCGTCTCGTCGGGGTCGACGTAGCCCTCGTCGCCCTGCTTCAGGGCGGCGGCGCGTTGGCGGCTGCGCTCCACTCGAGCACGGCGCGACGACGCCGGCGTTGCCGTCGATGCGCGGCGACGGCGGCCGGCGGCCGTACGGCGGGCCTCACGGGCCTGGACGACCTCGAGGCGATCGTCGTCGAGCACGCCGAGGATGATCGTGATGTGTGTCGTGCGCTTGAAGATCTTCCCCGCCCGCCCACGGGCGCGAGGGGTGAACCGCTTCAGCGTCGGGCCCTCGTCGGCGAAGCAGGCCTTGACGAACAGGGTCTCGGGATCGCGTTCGTCGTTGTGTTGGGCATTGGCGACCGCACTGGCGAGCACCTTGCGGATCGTCACGCTCACGGATCGGTCGGTGTACTGGAGCACCTCGTCGGCGCGGCGCACCGGCAGTCCGCGAATGATGTTGAGCACCTCGCGAGCCTTCGACGACGACGAGTGGATGTACCTCGCGCTGGCCTTCGTGCCGGAGCGCTCCCCGGCGACGAGGCTGCCCTCGTTCAACTTCGGCCCAGTCATCAGCGCCGACCCTTCGTGTTCTTCTCTTGTCCGGCGTGGTACCGGAACGTGCGCGTCGGGCTGAACTCACCGAGCTTGTGACCGACCATGCTCTCGGTGACGTACACCGGGACGTGCTTGCGACCGTCGTGCACGGCGATCGTGTGACCGACCATGTCGGGGATGATCGTGCTGCGCCGGCTCCAGGTCTTGATGACCTTGCGCTCGCCGGCCGAGTTCTGTGCGTCGACCTTCTTGAGCAGATGGTCGTCGACGAACGGGCCCTTCTTCAGACTGCGTGACACTTGGGACTACCTCCGGCCCTTCGACGTGCGGCGACGGCGCACGAGCAACTTCTGCGACGGCTTGTTCTTGTCGCGGGTGCGACCTTCCGGCTTGCCCCACGGCGACACGGGCGGCCGACCGCCTGACGTGCGGCCCTCGCCACCGCCGAGCGGGTGGTCGACGGGGTTCATCGCCACGCCACGGGTCTGCGGGCGCACGCCCTTCCAGCGGTTGCGACCCGCCTTGCCGATGGTGATCAGCTCGTGCTCGCTGTTGCCGACCTCGCCGACGGTGGCGCGGCAGTCGATCAACACGCGACGCATCTCGGTGGACGGCAGGCGCAGCGTGGCGAACTCGCCCTCCTTGGCGACGAGTTGCACCGCCATGCCCGCCGACCGCGCCATCTTGCCGCCACCACCGGGGCGCAGTTCGACGTTGTGCACGGTCGTGCCGACCGGCATGAAGCGCAGCGACATCGCGTTGCCGGGCTTGATGTCGGCTCCCTGGCCGCTGACGACGTGATCGCCGACGTTGAGGTTCTTCGGGGCGAGGATGTAGGTCTTCTCGCCGTCTGCGTAGTGCAGCAGGGCGATGCGACAGGTGCGGTTGGGGTCGTACTCGATCGCCGCGACCTTCGCGGTGATGCCGTCCTTGATCCGCCGGAAGTCGATGATCCGGTACTGGCGCTTGTGACCGCCACCGCGGTGGCGGGCGGTCTTGCGCCCGTGCACGTTGCGGCCGCCGGTCTTGGGCGACGGCGCGAGCAGGCTGCGCTCCGGCGTGGTCTTTGTGATGTCCTTGAAGTCCGACGTCGTCTGGAAGCGACGACCGGCGCTCGTTGGCTTGCGACTGCGAATGGCCACCGTGTCCTCAGCTCTCGAACAGCGGGATCTCGTCGCCCGCTGCCAACGTGACGATCGCCCGCTTGCTATCGGGCTTCGAACCGAACTTGTTGCTCTTGCGCGCCCGGGTGACCTTGCCCTTGCGGTTCATCGTGTTGACCTTGACCACCTTCACGCCCCAGATCGCCTCGACGGCGTCGTGGATCTCGGGCTTGCTGGCGCTCGGATGGACCTTGAACGTGTACACGCCCTGCTCTATAAGCCCGTAGCTCTACTCGGACACGACCGGCGCCATTATGATGTCGCGCGGATCTTTCATTCTGAATCGTCCTCCGTGTCCATCGCGGGCTCGGCGTCCGCTGCGCTTTCGCCTCGCGCCGCGTGTGGCTCGTCGCTGGCGCTTCCCTCGCCACCGCCCACATCGGCGGGCTCGACGTCCGCTTCGCTTTCGACCGGGGCCGCTTGGAGGCCGTCGGCGGGGGCGTCTTCGCCGATGGCGTCCGCTTCTGCGTCGACGTCATCGGCACTCGTCACCGTGGCGTCGCTTGCGCTTGCCTCGTCGCCGGCGGAGACCCCGGCACCGACGAGGCGGGAACGCTTCGGCAATGGTTCTCCCGGGAGCGTGGCCTTGGTGAAGACGATCACGTCGTTGCACAGCACGTCGTACGCGTTGAGCTCCCCCTGGTCGATGAGCTGAACCTGACCGAGGTTGAGGAAGCTCTTGATCGTGTTCGTGTCCGCCACGTCGACCACCACGAGCGCCTTGCCGTCGATGCCGAGCGCGGTCAGCGCGGCGACAGCGTCGCGGGTCTTCGGGCCGGCGAAGGCCCACTCGTCGACGACGATGATCTTGTTCTCGGCAGCACGGTCCGACAGGGCGGAACGCAGCGCGGCGCGGATCATCTTCTTCGGCGTCTTCTGGTCGTACTTGCGCGGCTTCGGGCCGAGGGCGACGCCGCCGCCGCTGTAGTGCGGGGCGCGGATCGAGCCCTGACGGGCGTTGCCGGTGCCCTTCTGCTTGAACGGCTTCTTGCCGCCACCCCGAGCCTCGGCGCGGGTCAGGGTGCTCTGCGTCCCCGAACGGCGCGCGGCAAGCTGCGCGGTGACGACCTGGTGCATCAGCGGGACGTTGGGTTGCACGCCGAACACCCCGGCGGGCAGCTCGACGGTGCCGGCGTCGCTGCCGGAGGCCGTCTTGACGGTGATCGTTGTCATGCTCAGCCCTGCGCTTTCTTGCCCTTGACGGCATTGCGCACGATGACGACGCCACCGTTCGGACCGGGGACCGAGCCACGTACCAGGAGCAGGTTGCGCTCCGGATCTGCCTCGACCACCTCGAGGTTGAGCGTCGTGACCTGCTCGTGGCCCATGTGGCCGCCCATCTTCAGGCCCTTGAAGACGCGGCCCGGGAAGCTGCACGACCCGATCGCACCCGGCGCGCGGTGGTGCTTGTGGTTGCCGTGGCTGGCGCCCTGGCCACTGAAGTTGTGGCGCTTCATCACTCCGGCGGTGCCCTTGCCTCGGCTGACGGCGGTGACATCCACCTTGGAGCCCTGGAGGAGCAGACCGACCGTGAACTCCTGGCCGACCTCGAAGCCGTCGACGTCGTCGATGCGCAGCTCGACGAGCCGCCGGCCCGGCTCCACCCCGGCGCGGGCGAAGTGTCCGGCCTCCGGCTTCGTCAGCTTCTTGGGATCTCGGTGACCGTAGGTGACCTGCAGCGCGGTGTACCCGTCGCGCTCGGTCGTCTTCACCTGCACGATGCGCGCGGGCTCGACGCGGAGCACGGTGACGGGCACGACCTTGTCGTTCACCCACACCTGGCTCATGGCGACCTTCTCGCCAACAATCGCTTGTAGTGCCATGCCGGCAGCCTTTTCGGTCGGACCCGGACGACCGGGCAGCGTGCTGTTGCCTGATCCTGCTGGTGCGTGGCGGCCGGTCGCCCCGAAGGAAGCCGCTGCCGTTCACGCAGATGCTCCGCAGGTCAGGCGACCGGCGGAGCATCGAGATCGTTTGTGCCGTGTGGTTCCCCTCCTGCGAGGGGCGCACCCGGACGTCGATTGACCGGGCAACGCTATCGGGGCCCATACCTCGCCGCCAACCCGGCCGCGCCCGTGCCGACCCGCCCGGCTCACCACGGACCGCGACGGTTTGCGCGCCGATGGTCCGGAACGCGCCGATTCGACGAGAAGCGTTCACGCGTATGGTCCGAATAGCCCATTCACGTGCTTGGCATCGCTGCGTAGCGTGCCATCGGTAGAAGGAGAATGGTCGACGATCGGGATCGGCCAGCGGGCATGCAGAAACAGACGACACCACGCCGCGACGCCCTCGACCGAGAGGTGTCCGTCGCAGACTTCATCGACTCGATCGACCAGCGCCAGGGCAAGCACCTGCGCGCCGTTCTGATCGGTGGAGATGCGATCGCCTTCCTGATCGCCATCTTCGCCGTCCTGTGCCTCGGCACCTTCCGCGAGGAGCAGGGCCTCACCAAGACCGCGGAGGCGTCGCTCGTCTACCTCATCGCAGGGCTGTGGACGATGCGTTCGCAGGGGCTGTGGCTGGCACGGGTCAGCGCGATTCGCGTGGTCGAGATCACCCGGATCAGCCGGGCGCTCGCGCTGACGTTCGGGGCGATGCTCGTCTTCGACCGCGTCACCCACTTCGGCCTGTACGTGCTCCACGTCAGCGCCGCAGCGGGAGTCGGCTGGATCCTCATCGTGACCTGGCGCTCGATCTATCGCACGTGGCTGTCGAGCGCCCGCTCGCGTGACCTCTACTGCCGCAGGGTGATCACCGTCGGGACCGACGAGGAGACGGCGCGGCTGATCGGGATGTTCACCACCCATCCTGAGCTAGGGGTCCGCGTGGCCGGCGTGATCGGTCAACAAAACCAGGCCGAGGCCCTCGGATCCGGCTCACTGTGGCTCGGGACCAGCAACGACGCCGAGCGGATCGTCGAGGCCGCCCACGTCACCGGCGTGATCGTCTCGTCGATGGGGATCACCGGCCGCCGGCTGAACGAACTGATCCGCCACTTCCAGGGCCGCGGCGTGCACGTGCACATCGCCACAGGGATCGCCGGCATCGACGCCCGCCGGATGCGGTCGCTGCCGCTCGGCCACGAGCCGCTGATCTACATCGAGGGACCGACGCTGGGCAAGGCGCAGCGGGTCGGCAAGCGGCTGTTCGACATCGTTGCGGCCACCTTCGCGGTCGTGGTCGCAAGCCCGTTGACGATCGTCATCGCGATCGCGATCAAGCTCAACGACCGCGGCCCCGTGTTCTTCCGCCAGCAACGGATCGGCCTCGACGGGGCACGGTTCAGCGTCTACAAGTTCCGCACCATGGTCGTCGACGCCGAGGCGCAGGTCGCGGCCCTTGCAGCAGCCAACGAACGTCGTGGTCCGCTGTTCAAGATGCACAACGACCCACGCGTGACCCGGATCGGACGCTTCCTGCGCAGCACGAGCCTCGACGAGCTGCCGCAGCTGATCAACGTGCTCCGCGGAGAGATGAGCCTGGTCGGCCCGCGCCCTGCGCTGCCGCAAGAGGTCGCCGAGTTCTCCGCCGAGCTGCGCAACCGGGAATCGGTGGTGCCCGGCATCACCGGGTTGTGGCAGGTCGAGGCCCGCGACAACCCGTCGTTCGAGGCCTACCGGCGGCTCGACCTGTTCTACGTCGAGAACTGGTCGATCACCCTCGATCTGATGATCATCCTCGGCACCCTGGAGCAGCTCGTGGCCAAGGTGGTCAGCACGCTCCGGCCGCGCAACCGGCAGATGCCGGCATCCTCGATCGCCGGCCTGGTCGAGGCCGGTCTGCCGGCGGAGGCACGGGTCTTCCGCGACGCCGCCCAGTGACGTCGGCGGCACCGTCGCTGAACTCGGGCCCGGCGGTCGGTCGGCCTCGACCGGACTCGTGCTCGGTCGAGCGCGCTGCGCCCTTCGATCAGGCCGGGCGTTCGGCCTTCCACGTCCGCCAACGACCGGGGTGGAGGTGCTCCATCGGTCCGATCGGCGTCCACGACAGGTGCTCGATCCGCTCGCCCAGCTGCAGCCGTCGGTACGCGTCGTGCAGCTCCTCGTCGCTCCACGCGCCGGCGATCCGCCAGTGCGAGCCCGTCTCGGACGAAAAACGGGTCAGCTCCATCGCCCTACGCCCGTGACGCAGCTTGCCGGCCATCTGCTCGAAGCTCCGGAACGGGTAATGAGCGATGTGCAGGCCGGCGCTGCGCGAGCCGCCCATGTTCACGTCGAGGTTCCCTTCCCACAGCTTGTACAGCCGCCGCGGTCGGAACGCGATCTTGCCGACCGGGGATGCGCTCGTGTCGAACTGGGTCAGGCGGAGGAACGCGTCGGGCTCCTCGTCATCGTCGTCGACGCCCGGGAACACGTTGTGCAGGTCGGCGGTGACGACATCGGCATCGGTCGTGCGCAGGAAGTCGGCAACGCTCGTGCCCGACGCGAACCACAGCTCGTCGGCATCGAACGGCACGACCCAGTCCGCGCCGCAGCGCCGGGCGAGCTGGGTGAGCAGGGTCATCTTCGTGCCCTGCGCGTGCGCCTGCCACGTGTCGCGCACGACGTGCAGCGGATGACGCTCTGCCAGCGTTGCGAGGATCGCCGGCGTGGCGTCATCGGACATGTTGTCCGCGACGATCATTGCGTCCACACCCTGCTCGAACAGATGGGTGAGGACGTGCTCGACCACGTCCTGTTCGTTGTGCATCATCGTCACCGCCCACACGGAGCCGGCGCGTCGAGGGGCCGGCCGCAAGGTGTCCGGCACGACGAGGTGGTCCATCGCCGACCGGCGCTCGCGTCGGTACGGAGGCCGCGTCAGGCTGACCACGGCGCGCAAGGATCCGGGCGTCATCGCCTTCAGCGCTGCGGGGTTCATCGGCATCAGCTCAGCTCTCGCGCGAACTGTCGTGGCGACGATGCGTCGCCAGCGTGGCGCTGTCCCGCCTGATCCTAGGGGCGCGGCACAGCGATAGCGCGGTCAGCCAACTGCTCTCAGCAGTACCCGGGTAGCATCTCGTCGATGGCAGGCGACCGGCACGACGACCTACGCGGCGGCGTGCTCGAATCGTTGACGGATTGCGCTGCCATCTCGTTCCTGGCGCAGATCAAGGAGGATCTGGACGCCCACCACCACGACTGGACCCAGCCCGGTTTCCGGGCGCTGGTCATCCACCGCTTCGGCGTGCGCCGCAGCCAGCTCCGCCCGAAGCTGCTGCGTGCGCCGCTCAGCGTGGCCTACCGATGTCTGTACCGGTACGCCAGGAACCGCTACGGCATCGAGCTGCCCTACAGCGCGCAGATCGGCCGTCGTGTCCGCTTCGAGCACCAGAGCGGGATCGTCCTCCACGGCAACGCGGTGATCGGCGACGATTGCATCATCCGACAGGGGGTGACGATCGGCAACCGCTATGACCACAAGCAGTTCGACGCACCGCGCCTCGGCAACCGGGTGAACGTCGGCGTCGGGGCGACGCTGCTCGGCGGGATCACGATCGGCGACGACGTGAGCATCGGCGCGAACTCGGTCGTTCTCGACGACGTTCCCGCATCGTCGACCGTCGCCGGCCCCAAGGCCGTGATCCGGCCGCGCCGCGATGGTGGCGCCGCGTTCGAACCTGAAGCGCTCGCACCGCACGCGAACCTCCAGTGAAGCTCGCCGCCGACCGACCGCCGACCGCGTCACCCCCACACGCGCGCGTCGAGCGCGGCGCGCATCGTCGCCTCGGACGCGACGTCGGCGTCGGCGTCGCGTGGCGACAGGACGGGCGGGTCGATCGGCCACGGGATCGCCAGCGCGGGGTCGTCCCAGCGCACGGTGATGTCCTCGTCCGGCTGGTAGCGCGCACTGTGCAGGTAGCAGATGTCGGCCTCATCGCTCAGCACTTGGAACCCGTGGGCGACGCCCGGCGGCAGGTACAGCTGCGCCATGCCAACGTCGTCGAGGGTCAGCAGCTCGATCCGTCCGAAGGCCGGCCCCGGGCGTACGTCGATGACAGCCTCGAACACCGCCCCGCGGCTGCACCGCACCACCTTGGTCTCGCCCGCGCCGATGCGCACGTGCAACCCGCGCAGCACGCCCTTGCCGGACCTGGACTGGTTGTGCTGCACGAAGTCGGTGACGAGGCCGAGGTCGGCGTACGTGTCGAGGTCGAACGTGCGCGCGAACCAGCCGCGGTGGTCGACGTGCACGTCGGGCTCGATCAGCCACACCCCGCCGATCCCCAGTTCGTGTGCACGCACCCTGTCCTCCAATCGGCGTCCGGAGTTCGATCATGACAGATCTGGCACGACAGAGCCGCCGGTCGGCGCGAATCCCGGTCGCGGGGCCGTGGGTCACCCAGCGTGAGGTCGACGCCGTCGCCCACGCCGCGGCGACGGCGTGGTACGAGCGCTCGGGCGAGGAGATCGATGCCTTCGAAGCGGAGTTCGCGGCACGCGCCAACCGTCGCCACGCGATCGCCCTGCCGTCGTGCACCGCAGGTCTGCACCTCAGCCTGATGGCGCTCGGCATCGGCCCCGGCGACGAGGTGATCGTGCCGGAGACCACCTGGATCGCCACCGCCGCCCCGATCGAGTACGTCGGCGCCACGCCGGTCTTCGTCGACGTGGACCCGGACCACTGGGGCCTCGACGTCGACGCGACCACGGAGGCGATCACCGACAGGACCCGCGCGATCATCCCGGTCGACCTGTACGGCGGGTTCCCGCCGCTCGTCGAGATCGAACGGTTGGCCGCGGCGCACGGCATCGCCGTCATCGAGGACTCGGCCGAAGCCGCAGGCGGTTCCCACCAGGGCCGCGAGGCCGGGAACTTCGGGGTGGCCTCGACGTACAGCTTCCACGGCTCGAAGACGCTGACCACCGGCGAGGGTGGGATGGTCCTGTGCGACGACGACGACCTGTGGAAGCGGATGTTGTTCCTGCGCGACCACGGCCGTCTGCCGGGGGACGTCTCGTTCCGCAGTGTCGAGGTCGCCTGGAAGTACAAGATGAGCGCGCTGCAGGCCGCGTTCGGGCGGGTCCAGCTGGACCGGATCGACGAGCTGATCGACAAGAAGCGGGAGATCTTCGGTTGGTACCGGGAACGCCTCGCCGGTCTGCCGCTGCGGCTGAACGCCGAGCGCCCTGGCGACCGCTGCACCTACTGGATGGTCACGATCGTCGCCGACAGCGACACCGGCGTCGAGGCAGCGGACCTCGCCGCAGCGCTGGACGACGCGCAGATCTCGACCCGCCCGTTCTTCCCGCCGTTGAGCTCGCTCGACGCGTTCGCAGGTTCGCCCGACGTGGCACGTGCCCGGCGCACCAACTTCGTCAGTCGCGATCTGGCACAACGGGCCATCAACCTCCCGTCCGCGCTGTTGCTCGAGCGCGACGATGTTGCCCGAGTGTGCGACGCCGTCGCACGATGCTTGGGCTGAGCACCACATACCTCAGCACCTGGAGGATGCCATGTCCGAAGTCCCTGCAACCGACGATCTGGTGCTCGGCACCTTCGACGACCCGCGCTACGGCAAGCTGGCGCTCGACAACGCGGCGAGCTACCAGTCGGCAGATCCGTTCCCGCACGGCGTGTACGACAACTTCCTCCCGGAAGGTTTGGCCCGCCGGCTCGCCGCCGAGTTCCCCGAGCCGGCATCGATGGAGTGGGTGCAACGCGACAACGAGCACAACCGCCGGATGTACCAGCACGACGAGACGAAGATCCCGCGGCTCTACCGCGAGATGCTGCGTGAGCTGAACTCCCGGCAGTTCCTGCTGTTCATCGAGACCCTGACCGGCATCGACAACCTGCTCCCCGACCCCTACTTCATCGGCGGCGGCGTCCACATCAGCGGGCCCGGCGACTTCCTCAACGTCCACGCCGACTTCAACTGGCACCACAAGCTGCAGGCCCACCGGCGCGTCAACGCGCTGCTGTACCTCTCTCCGGAGTGGGATGAATCATGGGGCGGCGCGCTCGAGTTCTGGAGCCGCGACATGTCGAAGATGGTCGACAACGCGTTCCCGGTGTTCAACCGCCTCGTCGTGTTCTCCACGAGCGAGCACTCCCACCACGGTCAGCGTGTTCCGAACAGCTGCCCGGAGGGAACGTATCGGAAGGTGCTCAACCTCTACTACTACACGACAGACCGTGACGACGAGGACCGCAACGCGGACCCGCACTTCACGATGTACAAGACGTCTGCTTCACCGTTCGCAACAGAGCTCACCGAGATGTACCGCCGCGGCGGAGCGTCCGCTTGACCGCCGAGCCGGGCGGCGCTCCGGCGCCGTCGGCCGCCGTCAGCGCGCCGCGGCCACCTTTCACGATCGTGCTTCCCCAGCACTGGACGCCGGCCGAGACGGTCGCGCAGACCGAACGTGGCGAGACGCCGGCGCACATCATGCTCCAGCTCGCCGACGATCTCGGTGGCCGCGTCATCACCGCAGCCGACATCCGGCCGGGTCGCGTCGACCAGGTGCTGGGGCTGGTCGTCGGCTCCCGCGAGAGCTGGGCGCTGGCCCGGCTGGCGACGCGCCAGCGCGGCCCCGACGACATCTACTACGCCAGCAGCGAGGAGGTCGGCATCGCGATCTCGTTCCTGCAGGCCGTGCGCCGCCGATCGACGCGGCGGGTCGGGTTCTACCTGATGGTGCCTGACGGGCGCCGCATCCGGTGGATGTTGCGGTTGATCAGGCTGCTGCGCTTCGACCCGATGGTCGTGACGACGACGCCGAACACCTACGACGGCGCCGAGCGCTACCTCAAGCGTCACGGCCGGCGGATCGCGCTGTTGCGGTCCCCCCTCGACCTCGACTTCTTCACGCCGACCCGCCGCAACGACAACGCCCGCCCACTGCTCGCCAGCGCAGGCCTCGAGCGTCGCGACTACGCGACGTTGTTGAAGGCGATGGAAGGGCTCGACGCCGACCTCGTCGTCTGCGCGATCTCCCAGAATGCAACGCAGTCGTCGTCCGCGTTCCCGGAGTCGATCCCGTCCAACGCAAGGTTCGAACCACTCTCGATGGCCGAGCTGCGCGATCTCTACCAGCGCGCCGACGCGACCATCGTCGCCTGCCTGCCGAACACGATCGATGCAGGCACGACCGTGGCGCTCGAGGCCGCCGCCTGCGGGTCCCCATTGCTGGTCACGCACACCAGCGGCCTGCTCGACTGGGCCACACGGGGCATCGCCGCAGATGCCGGTGTCGGCGACCCGGACGCGATGCGGGCGGCGATTGAACGGGTGATCAACGATCGTGAGGCCTCCACCCAGATGGCGCACCGGGCGCTGGAGCACGTGCGCACGGCGAACGCCGCTGCGGTGTTCCACGATCGCTTCGTGCAGCTCGTGCACGCCGCGCTCACCGATTGACGGCGTGCGGCACCCGGCGATGTCGTCGCCGGGTGCCGCCACCGACCGGCACCTCAGTACAGCATCTGGCCGTTGCCGAGCAGATCCATGCTGCAGTCGACCGCCGCGTTGTCACAATCCTTGACCCACGTCTCCATCGTCGTCTGGTCCCAGCCGTTGAACCAGTCGGCGTGACCCGAGTAACCAGCAGGGCCGCCGCTGTAGTTGTCGCTGGACAGGCGCCATGTCGATGTCCCCGACGCGGGCACCGTGTAGATCGCCCGCTGGGTGATCTCCGGAACCGCAACTGGGTGGTCCGCAGGGCAACCCGCTCCATCGTCCGACGGGTAGGCCATGTGCGACTTGTGGTCGGCCGAGTCGAGGTTCTTGCCGTCCCAGCACTGTGGGAACTTGACCTCCATCACCAGCCAGGTACCTGTCTCGCAGGTCGTCGGGAGGTGGTCGAAGTCGCCGCCGTCACCGTTGTTGCACTCCCAGTTGATGATGTGGCTGTACTCAGGTCCCGGCTCGACCGTGGTGCGGGTGGCGTCGCCGGCGATCATCTTCAGCCCGGCTGGAAACGGCTGCACGTCTTGCGGCCGGACACCGTTGTAGCCGGTCTTGTAATACACCTGCATCAGCGACGGCTGGATCGGCGCGCCGGTCGCGGTATCGATCACGGCAGGCACCCAGTACGCGGTGCGGTTCAGCGTGCCACCGTCGTTGTTCGACGGCGCGCCGTTGAGCATTGTCGTCGAGTACGCGTTGGTGGCGCTGTTGCCGAAGAAGACGTGGAGATGGGACTTGCCGGGCTGCCCCGGGAACACGATCGGGTCGTCGTAGCTGAAGTGCGAGTAGTTCGCCGAGATCCGGAACGCACCCGTACCGTCACCGGGCTTCACCGGATAGGTCTCGGCCCTCTGGCGGGGACCGCTGTACGCGCTGCCCGGCACCGGGATCAGTGAGTTGTTGATCGTCGGCATCAGGCCATGGCTCGTGTTCGTCGCGCCCACCGGTGCGGCCGCCGGCGGAGCAGGCGCGGCTGCGGGCGTGGCCGGTGCGGTGGTCGGAGGCGTCAGCCGCCTGGCCGCCGCGCCGCCCGTGACGCCGCCGGCACCGGGCTGACACCCAGCGAGCAAGGCCATCCCGAGTGCAGACACGACGAAGTAAGCAGGTTTGCGCATGTGGAACCTCCCGGAACCGGTAGCCGCGGCGGCCATTCGCGACCGTCCCCGGGATATGTGTCGGCAGATGGCCACGCCATCTTGACCTCGTCACATTTGCAGACCGAAAAGACAAGCGCTAGTCATAGTTGCAACATCTTCGTCACATTTGACGCCCGGCGCGGCGCCCGCGACACGATCCGTGACAAGACGTCGCGGGCCGTCGCGCGCCGTGGTTGCTCGGCAACGATCCGTCGTCTGCGTCGTCAGGTTCGCAGCGGCTGGACCCGGCGCCCTCGACGGCTGCCCGACCGCCCCGCCGACCACCGTCCACCACCGCCGACCCCTCGCGGCGCGTCGCCGGTCGGTCGTGTCAACCGTGTCAGCGGTACTCGATCAGCCCCTGGGCGCGACGGCCACCGCGCGAGCGGAGCGACCGCGCGAGGCCGAGCGCTCCCGGGATCGGGGCCACCGCGCAGGACGTGCCCCAGGCGAGGCGGTCGCGCACCCCGTGCTGCGCATCGATCTGTCGCGCCGCGCGCACGCCGCCGACGAGCGATCGGGCGACGACGAGCACGATCGGCAGCCGCCAGCCCTTGAGGAGTGCGAGCAGCCCGAGCAGCAGCGCGGTCGGCGTGATCGCCAGGCGGATCACCTCGCGGCGATACATCGGGCGAGTCGAGGTCCGCCGCTTCCAGTACACCGCGCCGTACGCCCAGCCTGCACGCTCCGCCCGCTTCCACCACTGCCGGACGTGCGTCATGTCGATGTCGTGAGTGGTCGAGGGACGTTCCAGGCGAACGATCCTGCCGCCGGCGTCGCGGAGGCGGGCCGACAGCTCCGGATCCTCGCCGGCCACGAGCGCTTCGTCGTATCCGCCCACGGCCGCGAAGGCCGCCGCGTCGACGACGACGTCCCCACCGAACGCCTCGACGTCGCCCGCGTGGCCGCTGCGCCACTCGATCGCGCAGATCCGGTGGAACCAGTTCCGCGTCGGGTCGCGCTCCACGCGCACCCCACACACGGCGACCACGTCGTCGACGCCCAACCGGCCGACCGCCTCGGCCACGAACCCGTCGTCTGCGGTGCAATCGCCGTCCATGAAGAACACCGCCGCCGGCTCGCGCAGCGTCCGGAAGCCGGCGTTGCGCGCCCTCGCGGCGCTGAGCCGCCCGTCGGCGGGCAGGCAGACGACCGCGGCACCGCAGCCGGAGGCGACGTCGATGCTGCCGTCCGACGATGCGGAGTCGACGTAGACGACCTCGTCGAACAGCCCGACCACCGACGCCAGCGCGGGACCGAGCCGTCCACCCTCGTTGCGGCCGATCACCACTGCGGCGTGGCGTCCCGCCAAGCTCACCTCACCACCGCTCACTCACGGAACACGACCTCGCTCGTCAGGGCCGGCCCCGGCGGTTCGGCATGCCTGCGAGAGACCTTCAGCAGCACTCCGTAGAGGATCAACAGGTATCCGAGCATCGCCCCGAAGTAGATGTTCTCGGGGATCGACATCACCAAGATCGCAGCACAGGCCATCAGCGTCCACGTCGCGTAATCCGGCGCAGGGTCGATCAGTGACAGCCCACGCCGCAGCACGGCCACGAAGATCACCAGGTAGATCACCAGACCGATCACGCCGGCCTGCAGCGCGAGGTCGAGCGCGCCGTTGTGGGCGTGCGCCGCCTCGAACCCGATCGCCCTGTCGATCGTGTAGGTCGGTTCCCTGTCCGGGCGGAAGAACAGCGCGGCGAGGCCGTAACCGAGCCACGGGTGCTTGCCCAAGGCGTTCAAGGACGCAGTCCAGATGTCGGTGCGGTTCGTGAACGTCAGGTCCTTGCCGAACAGCCCGAGCACGGTCGGCGCATAGATGACGCCGGCGACGGTGCCGATCAGGCTCAGCAGCAGCGTCCCGAGCACGTACGTGACACGGGCTCCTGCCACCGACTGGGAGCTCAGCTTGCGGCACCACAGGTACGTGCCGATGACCACGAGGAACCCACCGTATGCCGTGGCCGAGCGGCTGCCGAGGACGAGGACGCCTGCGCCGATGAGGGTCGCCCGACGCAACCAGCCGTGACGATCGAAGACGAGCACGACGGCGATCAGCATCACGAACGCCATGCCCATTGCGTTCTTGTGGATGAAACCTGCCCGCCACCCGAGCAAGAAGTCCTGAGTCGCCGGCTCGAAGGTCTGCCTGGTACCAGGCTTCACGACCAGGATGACTGCCGTCATCACCACGCAGACACGGGTGAAGCTGATCAGCGCTGCGATCACCCGTTCGACCGGGAGCACCGCCACCACGAGCATCGACATCCCGGTGCCGACGATGACGATCCGCACCGTGTACGTCGACATCGTGGGATCGGTCGACCAGATCACCGACGCCGTGAGCCAGAACAGGAATGCGAAGGCGAGCAGGCTGACCGGCGCGTCGCGCCACGCGTCCCTGGGCGCGAGCAGCAGCACCACTCCGCCGGCGGCGGGGACGACGATGAACGACACCAGCGACGGTAACGAGACGACGCTCGTCAACGCGTTGAACTGCACGATCAGGTATGCAATGAGGTACCAGTGCCCGGCCAGGAGCCACATCCGTGGACCCTGGTTGGCCGGACGTGTGGCGCGGCGGGCGAGGCTCGGGCCTGCGGTGATCGTCATCGGCGCGGCCGCTCGCGCGCGACCGTGTACTTCGACAGGTCTGCCCCGTCGACCCAACCGAGCACCAGCCTGTCCATCGTCATCGCTGTGCGCGACCGTTCCAACGCAGTCTCGGAGCGCTCCGAGATGCGTCGGTACAGCGCCGGATCGGACACCAGCCGTTCGATCGAGCGGGCCAGGCTGAGCGGGTCGCCGGCGCGGTGCACGACGGCAGTATCGCCGTCGACGAGGATGTCGCGGAACATCGGGTGGTCCGACGCAGCGATCGGTGTGCGAAGCGTCAACGCCTCGAGCGCGGTGAGCGGGAACCCCTCTCCGTAGTGGTGCAGGCTCGGCACGACCACCGCGTCGGCCGTCCTCATCGCCCGTTCGACATCGTCGTGGGGGAGACGGCCGCTGAGCCGGACCCGGCCGTCCAGCCGCTTCCGGCGCACGTCCGCCGCATACTGCTCCAGGTCGCCGTCGCCGATGATCTGCAGATCGACCTCGCAGCCCCGATTGCGCAGCACCACGCACGACTCGAGCAGGCAGTCGACGCCCTTGTCGAAGCAGACGAGGCCGACGTAGACCAGGCGCGGCCGGCCGGACCGGGGTCCTTGTCGAGGCTCGACTGCGGCCCGGGCTTCGCGCGGATAATCCCATGCCAGGACCTTGTCTGCGTGCACCCCCCACGTGGTCAGTGCCCGAGCCGCGTTCTGCCCGTGGTTGCCGACCCATGTCACCGCCGGCCGGTTGAGGTCGCGGGCCAGCTGCAGGCGGCGCAGCCTGGCCTTGGCCCCGCGACGGTTGAACGAGTCTGCGAGCAGCGCCAGCGTGCGGACGCCGGCGGCACGCCGCCACCGCAGCACAGGGGCGCACGGGAAGTGGACGATGATGTCGGTGGGGTCGACCTCGTCGAGGAACTGCACGGCTCGGTGCGGGTCGTGGTGCGGGGCCACCCCGAACCCGACCGCGGTGACCGTGTCGGTCAGCGGCGCCGTGAACGCGCGGTCGCTGTGGTGGGTGACCAACCACGTCCGTTCGAACCGCTCCGACGCGGCCAGCAACATGTCGAGCACGTAACGCTGGTTCCCGTAGGTCTCGGCGCCGCCTGTGCCGAGGCGCCGGAAGATCTCGGCGTAGTCGCCGTTGTACTGCAGGAAGACGAGACGCCGGGGGGAGACGGCTGGGGCTTCCGCCACGCTCAGCCGACCGGTGGTGGCAGCGATGCACCTGTCAGCCTGCGCACTCGCTGGTACACGTGCGAGGACATCCGCCGCATCGGGCTGCGGTAGTCCGGGATGAACTTGATGATCCACGCCGCCCGGGTCCCCTCGGAGAGGTTCGGGCCGGCAGCGTGGAGGGTGCGCTGCATGTGCACCGTCAGCCCTCCGGCCGGGACCGGGCAGACCACCCGTCTGTCAAGGTCCACCCCGGTGGCCTGCTGGCCGTCGCGGCCGTATGGCTCATGCCGGCGCACGGCCTCGGCGTGGCTGCCCGGGATGAACATCATGCACCCGTTCTCCTCGGTGGCATCGACGAGCGCGAACCACACCGTCACGACCGGGCAGTCGTGCTGGGGGTCGAAGACGACGTCCTGGTGCCAGGCCGTCGGACCGGCCGTGCGCGGCGGTTTGAAGATCGCGTGGTCGAAGTGCAGCTTCACCCGCTCGACCTCGAGCAGTTCCAGCGCGACCTGCCTGAGCATCTCGAACACCGTGGTGCGGCGCAACTCCGGGCGCAGCAGCGTCGGCCAGATGATTTCAGGGACCGAGCCGTACTGTCCCACTGCGCCGAGCTCGTGCACATAGCCGGCGGGCGCAGCGGTGTCGAGGAACAGCTCGTCGAGCGTCGCGCGCACGACGCGGATCGCAGCCGCATCGACCAACGGGCGATTGATCCGCAGGGATCCCTCTGCGCGGTAGGAATCCACCTCTTCCGGACGGATCAGATGACCTTGCGGGGAGTGGCGACCATTGGCGCCAGCTGGCACGAGGACCGAACCACGTGATGCAGCCACTATTCGCCTCCCACGACGCGAGCAAATGGGACCGGCAGCACGAATGCGCCGCCTCGTTGAGCATACTCGGCCTGCTGGGACATGATCTCGTCGGCAAAGTTCCACGCCAGCAGCACGAGGTGGCTCGGTTGTGCCTCGAGCAGTCGTTCGACCGGCTCGATCGGCAGCCGACAACCCGGCATCAACTTGCCGATCTTGTGGGTGTTGCGATCGACCACGAAATCCAGCGAGGAACTCGCCGGGCCGAGGCAGTTGAGCAGCGTCGCTCCCTTCGCGGCGGCGCCATATCCGGCGATGGTGCCGCCCTCGGCCTTGATCTGCCCGAGCAGCGCCGTCAACATCGCCTGCGACTCGCGCACCCGGTCGGCGAATGCGGCGTAGAAGCCGACGGTGGTCATCCCGTCAGCGGCCTCGCGCTCGAGGCGCTCGCGGCAGCGATCGGTGCGGGCAGACGTCTTGCCCATCGTCCAGCGCAACGTGCCACCGTGCAGAGCGGGGAAGTAGTCGACGTCGTTGAGGTGCAGGCCGTGGCGGCGCATCAGCGTGTCGACCGCCGAGCACGAGTAGTAGCAGTAGTGCTCGTGGTAGATGGTGTCGTACTCGCAGTGCTCGATCAGGTCGCGCACCCACGGGTTCTCCACGGTGAGCACGCCGTCGTCGGCGAGCAGCTCGGCGAGCCCGGCGACGAAGTCGTTGAGCTGCGGGACGTGGGCCATCACGTTGTTGGCGATCACCACGTCGGCGTGCCCGCGCTCGGCAACGATCGACCGCGCCAGATCGAGGCCGAAGAAGCCGACGGTCGTCGGCACCCCCGCGCTGTTCGCCGCGGCCGCGGGACCGGGGGCCGGATCGACGCCGAGGACGCGCACGCCGGCGGCGACGAAGTTGCGCAGGAGGTAGCCGTCGTTGCTCGCCACCTCGACTGCCAGCGACCCGGCGTCGAGCGGCCGGCTCGCGAGCAGACCGTCGACGTGTTCGGCGGCGTGGCGACACAGCTCGTCGGAGAACGAGGAGTAGTACGGGTAGTCGTCGCCGAAGATCGCCGAGGCGGGCAGCTCGTACGTGAGCTGGACCAGCGAGCAGTCGCGACAGAACATCAGGCCGAGCGGATATCGATCGTCGGCTGCGGGGGCGTCGGTCGGATCGACCAGCGAGTTGGCGATCGGGGTGGTGCCGAGGTCGAGGACCTCCACCAGTTCGGGGCCTCCGCACGACCGGCACAGTTCGACGCGCGTGCCGATCACGTTGCCTCGTTCCAGTGCAGCTCGTCGTCCACCTGGCCGGTCTTCAGGAGGTGGCGAACCTGTTTGATGCGGGTGTAGCCGCGAGCCCTGTACTGCTCCTCGTCGAAGCCGATCCTGGCGAGGATGCTGAGCAGCTCGCTGGCGCCGGCCTCGAGGCTCCAGCGGCACTCGAAACCGGGGAGCGTCTCGCGGATCTTGCGGAAGTCGACCCGGTAGTTGCGCTTGTCCGCACTCGGCGGCCCGACGACGATGTCGCAGTCGGGCACCAACGCGGCGACCAGCTCGGCGATCTGGATGACCTGCATGTTGAGCGCGTCGGAGCCGACGTTGAAGATCTCACCGTGCACGACATCGCGGGGAGCGGCGAGCACGCAGTCGACCGCATGGGCGATGTCGAGCACGTGGACGAAGGGTCGCCACGGCGTCCCGTCGCTGGCGAGTTGGATCGTGCGGTCGAGGAACGCGCCGGCCACCAGATCATTGACGACGAGGTCGAAGCGTTGTCGCGGCGAAGCCCCGAACGCGGTGGCGTTGCGCATGAACACCGGTGAGAACCGGTCGTCGGCGAGCGCCCCGACGTCCTGCTCGACGAGGACCTTGCACTTCGCGTAGGCCGTGAGCGGGTTGGTCGGGTCGCCCTCGCGGCTCGGCTCCTCACCAGTCTCCCCGTACACGCTGCAGGAGGACATGTGCACGAAGCGCTGCACGCCCGCCTCCACGCACAGCTGCGCGAGCCGCAGCGTGGCCCGGTGGTTGACGGCGTAGGTCATCTCCGGGTTGAGCTCCCCCACGGGGTCGTTGGACACCTCGGCAAGGTGCACCACCGCGTCGAAGCCGCGCAGGTCCTCGACGGCGACGTCGCGGGTGTCGCGGGTGATCGTGACCGGGCGCAGCTCGGTGGCGTGGTACAGCCAGCCGGACCGATGCAGACCGCTGTCCATCCCGGTCACGTCGTGGCCTGCGCGGATCAGGTGATCCGCCATCCTGACGCCGATGTAGCCATCGTTGCCCGTTACGAGCACCTTCATCGACGCACCTCTGTTGTCACGGCCGGATCACGCATCGCTCAGCTCCACACCTTCCACGGCGCCTCGCCGCTCTCCCAGAGCCGGTTGAGGTAGATCTTGTCGCGCAGCGTATCCATGCATTGCCAGAAGCTCTCGTGGCGGTACGCGCGCAGCTGCCCCTTGGCGGCCAGGCTCTCCATCGGCTCACGCGCCCAGTCGACGTCGCCGGGGATGAAGTCGAAGACGCCGGGCTCGAGCACGAAGTACCCGCCGTTGACCCAGCCGGCATCGAGGTGCGGCTTCTCCTCGAACGAGCGCACCTGGTCGTCGACGATGTCGAGCTGACCGAATCGAGCCAGCGGGCGCACCGCGGTCACGGTGGCCAGGGCCCCGCCGGCGCGATGCGCGGCGACCAGGCTGGGGATATCGACATCCGCGACGCCGTCGCCGTACGTCATCATGAACGTCTCGTCACCGACGTGATCGCGGATCTGCAACATTCGACCGCCCGTCTGCGTCGAATAGCCGGTGTCGACGAGCGTGACCCGCCAATCGGAGTTCATCGGCTGCAGGGACGTGACCGATCCGGCGTTGAAGTCGATGACCATGTCGGAGCTCAACGCGAGCTCGTCCGCGAAGTAACGCTTGACGTACTCGCCGCGGTACCCGAGGCAGATCACGAAGTCGTTGAACCCGTAGTGCGAATAGTGTTGCATGATGTGCCAGAGGATCGGCCGGTGCCCGATGTCGACCATCGGTTTCGGACGCGCCTCGGTCTCCTCGCTCAAGCGAGTTCCCATGCCGCCAGCCAGGATCACTACCTTCACGACGCCCTCCTATGCCAGCTTTGGGATGATATCGGACGGTTGCCGACATCGACGTCGAAGCCTCACGGCGCCGTAGGTTGTTGCGGTGTCATCTTTGAACAGACGCCCGACGCGGGCGGTTCGCGCGGGCAGAGCACGACGGGGTGTGGCTCGAGGTCACGGCCACGGCGTGATGCACCTGGCCACGCACTATCCGAGCGCCTCGCACTCGTTCATCGCCACGGAGATCGACCACCTGCGTCAACTCGGCCTCACCGTGCACACGGCCGCGATCAACCCTCCGACCGAGGCCAGCCTGCTCAGCGATCGTGACCATGAAGCGCGCGCGACCACGTTCTACCTGAAGGCCGTCAGCTGGATCAGCGCGAGCGCCGCGCTCGCCGGCGCGTGCCGCCGTCATCCCGTGAGGTTGCTGCGCTGCGCGTACCGCGTCCTGTCCATCGACATGTTCGACCTCCCCTCGACGTTCAAACGGACGATGCAGTTCGGCGAGGCGCTGGTCCTGTGGCGGCACTGCGCGAAGCAAGGGATCACCGCGATCCACGCCCACTTCGGGCAGGCGCCGGCGACGATCGCGTGGTATACGACCGAGATCGGACGTGCCGTGGATGGCCGACCGTGGACCTGGAGCGTCACGATCCACGGCTGGACGGAGTTCGTCATCGAGGATCGGGCGCAGCTCAAGCACAAGCTTCGTACCGCCGATCTGGTCGTGTGTGTCAGTGACTACACCAAGTCACAGCTGCAGCGGATCGGTGACCGGGCGACCTGGGACAAGATCCATGTCGTGCGCTGCGGGATCGATCTCGACCGGTTCGCACTGAGGGAGCCGCGCCCGGTCCCGGCCGTCCCGACGGTCGTCGTCACCGCCCGGCTGTCGGAGGAGAAGGGGCACTTCGTGCTGCTCCAGGCCGCCGCCCAGCTGCGCGACCAGGGTGTGCGTCTGCGCCTGCGCTTCGTGGGGCCCGGTCACCTGGCAGGGGCGATCGCGGAGCGCGCACAGGAGCTGGGGATGGCCGACGATGTGCAGCTGCTCGGGGCGCTGCCCCCTGCCCGAGTCCGCGAGGAGCTGCTCGCCGCCGACATCTTCTGCCTGCCGACCTCGGCCGAAGGCCTGCCGGTGGCGCTGATGGAGGCGATGGCGATCGGCCTCCCCGTGGTCACGACCTTCATCAGCGGCATCCCCGAGCTGGTCATCGACGGTGTCACGGGATGCGTCGTGCCTGCCGCCCGGGCCGATCTGATCGCCCGTTCGATCGCCTCCGTCCTCGACGCTCCCGGACGATCCGCAGAAATGATCACCACCGCGCGTGAACATGTCGCTCGTCACCATGACGCCCGCGCCACCGCCCGCGAGCTGTTCGCACTCTTGAGCAGTTCTCACCAGATCGAGGCGTGGCAGCCCGCCCCGACGACTACCCTGCTCTCGATGACGGTGGACTGAGGACATGAACGCCCGCGTCAACGCACGGCGAGCCTTCGGCAAGGCCAAACGAGCAGCGCTGCGGCCGCGCCTCGTCCGCTGGCAGGTCGACTACGGGTACTACGCACGGCTCGGTCGCCACTCTGAGCGGTTGCCATGGCCCTCGACGTATCCGCACGAGCTGCTCGGACCGCTCCGCGAGGAGCACGTCGTCACGGTCGACGGTTCACCGTACTTCGACGATCAGGTCGTCGCCGCTGCCCAGGACCTCGCAGCCGGACTGGTCGACGTCAACCCGACGGCGTCCACCGTCGAGGTGACGTTCGAAGCGCAGCGTCTGCAACCGGCGGTGTACCGCTGGGGCCTGGAGCAGGCCCAGCTGGACCTCGCAGAGTGGTACATCGGACTGCCCGTCCAGTACCTCGGCGTGGCGATCAAGCTCGAGCGTGCCGACGCCACCGTCGCAGACACCCGGCAGTGGCATCGCGACGTCGAGGATCGACGGATGCTGAAGATGATCACCTACCTCAGCGACGTCGACGACACGGCAGGCCCGTTCGGCTACCTGCCTCGCGAGGTCTCGGACGCCGCCGCCGAAGAGCTCGACTACTGGTCGGGCTTCATCACCGAGGATCGCCTGGCGAGCGTGTTGCCGCGCGGGGAGTGGTGCTCGGCGACGGGACCGAAGCTGACGACGACGTTCGTGGACACCTGCCGGCTGCTGCACCGTGCCACGCCCCCGACGGGCACCGACCGCTACTCGATGACGTTCTCGTACTGCAGCAAGCACCCGTTCCAGCGCTACGACGAGATGCTCCCGTGCGCGTCCCAGATCGGCGACCTCACCGCCGGGATGTCACCGCGCCAGGTGCGTTCCGCAGCGTTCACCGTACG
>JBBQTN010000013.1:0-44818 GCA_038213195.1 Acidimicrobiales bacterium
ACCACTCGCGTCGGCGGCGGCCATCCCGACTACCTCGTGCGCCAGGACCCGGATGCGGCGAACCCGGACGCGCTGCGGCCGACGTACCAGCAGGACCTGTGGCACTACACGATCGCGCGGATGGTCGACGCCTGCGTGGCCAACGGGATCCTCCCGTTCTACGGACCGTTCGGCGACATCAAGGACACAGTCGCCTGCGAGGACCAGTTCCGCACCGCCTACCTGCTCGGCTGCGTCGGCGCGAGGAGCCTCCACCCGGTGCAGATCGAGATCGCCAAACGGGTGTTCAGCCCGCGCCCCGCCGACGTCGAGCACGCGCAGCGGATCATCGCGGCGATGGGCGACGGCACGGGGGCGCTGATGATCGACGGCAAGATGGAGGACGATGCGTCGGTGAAGCAGTGCCACGTCGTCGTCAACCTCGCCCGCGCGCTCGCCGCCCGGGACCCGGAAATGGCGGCTGCGTACGGGTTCGCCTCGTGAGCGGCGCGCTGCGCCCGCGTCGTTCGGTGCTGTACATGCCCGCCGCCAACGAGCGGGCGGTGGACAAGGCCAAGTCGATCCCGGCCGACTCGATCATCTTCGACCTCGAGGATGCGGTCGCACCGGACGCGAAGCTCGAGGCGCGCCCGCGCGCCTGCGCGGCCGCGTCGTCGGGTGAGTACGGATCGCGGGAGCTGACCATCCGCTGCAACGGCCTCGACACCGAGTGGGGCGCCGGCGACATCGCCGCCGCAGCCACCTCCGGAGCGGCGGCCGTCGTGATCCCGAAGGTCGCCTCGCTGTCCTCCGTCGACGACGTGTCGGCGCGGCTCGACGCGGCCGGCGCTCCGGCGTCGATGACGATCTGGGCGATGATCGAGACTCCGACCGGGATCTTCGATGTGCGCGCGATCGCCGCCCACCCGCGGGTCAGCCTGCTCGTGATGGGCACGAACGACCTCGCCCGTGAGCTGCGCGCCGCCCTCGTGCCGGGCCGTCAGCCGCTGCTGGCGCACCTCGCCACCGCATTGCTCGCAGCCCGCGAGGCCGGCGTGACGATCCTCGACGGGGTGTACAACGACGTCAGGGACGACGACGGGTTCCGTGCCGAGTGCGTGCAGGGCGCCGAGATGGGCTTCGACGGCAAGACGCTGATCCATCCCGGCCAGGTCGAGATCGCCAATGACGTGTGGGCGCCGAGCGACGCGGACGTCGAGCACGCCAGGCGGGTGATCACCGCCTTCGAGGAAGGCGTCGCCGCCGGCAAGGGGGTGGTCACCGTCGACGGGCGGATGATCGAGAACCTCCACGTCGTCAACGCCCAGCGCGTCCTCGCCACCGCTGACGCGATCGCCGCCCTGACCTGAGCCCCCGATCAGCCGGCTCCGCCACGGTGTCGGCGGCGACGACGGGCCGCTCGGCTCCCCACGGTTTCGACACTGGTTCTGGTCGCAGCGAGAACCGTACGTACTGCTTCTGGCTGCGACCGGAAGAGCGGTGGGCGCGGCGGGTCAGACGGGTGTGGGGAGGTGGGCGGTCAGGGCGTGTTCGGCGCCGGCCAGGTCGGGCCGGGCGTGCTCTGACAGCCGGGTGAGGTAGGTGACGGCGACGTAGCCGGCGTCGACGGTGCCGCCGTCGGTGTCGGCCGGGAGCTCGTTCGGATCGCCCCACTCCATCATCACGTTGTAGGCGCCGTCGTGGCCGACCTTGGCCAGCAGCTTCGCCTTCGACACCGGCCGCTGGGGGTCGAGGCCCACCGTCGCGTGACGCCACCCGCGCACCTCGGCCAGCGGACAGTTGGGCACGTTCAGGTTGACGACGACCGCGTCGGCGGGCAGGGCGGCGACCAGACCGCCGACGAACGCGCTGGCGACCGCGGCGGCGGTGTCCCACTGCTGGCCGACGAGCATCTCGTCCCACGCCTGGCCCTCCACGCCGACGCCGGCGACGCTCTGGCTGACCGCGACGCCGGAGATGTTGCCGATCCGCGCCGAGAGCGCGGCGCCGATCGTGCCGGAGTGGTAGACCGACCGGCCGACGTTGGCGCCGGGGTTGATCCCCGACACGACGAGGTCGAACGGTGGCCCGAACGCGCCGAGCCGGGCGAACATCACGCACAACGCCGGCGGACCGGTGAGCGACCACGACTCGTCGATTCCCTCGACGTGAACCCGGTGCGCCTCCGGCTGGGCGAGGTGCAGCGCCCCGACGGCCGCACCGGCGCCGGAGAACTCACGGTCGGGGGCGATGATCGTCACCTCGCCGTGGGGCCGCATCGCCCGAGCGAGCACGTGCAGGCCGACGGAGTCGATCCCGTCGTCGTTGGTCACCAGGATCCGCACGCAGCGAAACGTACCCTGCGCCGACCGGCGGGGAGGTCCGCGGCCGAGCCGGTGATGCTTTGTACGGTAACAACCGGGACTCTGTTCGGCCTTCGGTGGAACGAATACGATCGGGGGATGAGCGACGCGTACACCAACGACCGTGCCCACGTCTTCCACTCCTGGAGCGCCCAGGGCAGCCTGCAACCGCTGGTGGTCGCCGGCGCCCAGGGCAGCCACTTCTGGACGGAGGACGGCACCCGTTACCTCGACTTCTCCAGCCAGCTGGTGAACATGAACATCGGCCACCAGCACCCGAAGCTGGTGGCGGCGATCAAGGAGCAGGCCGACCTGCTGTGCACCGTCGCCCCGTTCCACGCGAACGCGGCGCGCAGCGAGGCGGCTCGGCTGATCAGCGAGGTGGCCGGTGGCGACCTCGACATGGTGTTCTTCACCAACGCCGGTGCGGAGGCGACCGAGAACGCAGTGCGGATGGCCCGCTTGCACACCGGGCGGCACAAGGTGCTGACGACATATCGCAGCTACCACGGAGCCACCGGCGGTTCGATCACGTACACCGGCGACCCGCGGCGGTGGCCGAGCGAACCCGGTACCCCGGGCGTGGTCAAGTTCTGGGGCCCGTACCCATACCGCAGCGCGTTCCACTCGACCAGCGATGCGCAGGAGTGCGCGCGGGCGTTGGAGCACCTCGACAACGTGCTGATGGTCGAAGGCCCGCAGTACGTCGCAGCGATCATGCTGGAGACGGTCGTCGGCACGAACGGGATCCTCGTGCCACCCGACGGATACCTCGCCGGCGTGCGCGAGCTGTGCGATCGGCACGGGATCATGCTGATCTGCGACGAAGTGATGTCCGGGTTCGGCCGCTGCGGCGAGTGGTTCGCGTTCCAGAAGTGGGGCGTGCAGCCGGACCTCGTCGCGTTCGCCAAGGGCGTCAACTCCGGCTACCTGCCGCTCGGTGGGGTCGTGATCAGCCGCGCCATCGCCGACACCTTCAAGGATCGCCCGTACCCGGGCGGGCTGACCTACAGCGGCCACCCGCTGGCCTGCGCGTCCGCCGTCGCGAGCATCAACATCTTCAAGGACGAGGGCATCCTCGAGCACGCCAAGATGCTCGGCAACGACGTGATCGGGCCGGCGCTGGAGAAGCTGCAGAGCAACCACCCGAGCGTCGGCGACGTGCGCGGGCTGGGCGTGTTCTGGGCGATCGAACTGGTCCGCAACCGCGAGACCCGCGAGCCCCTGGTGCCGTTCAACGCGATCGGCGCCGAGACGAAGCCGATGAACGACATCGCGGCGGCGTGCAAGTCGCGGGGCGTGTGGCCGTTCACCCACTTCAACCGGGTGCATGTCGTGCCCCCGTGCACCACCAGCGTCGCCGACGTCGAGCGCGGCATCGCCGTGATCGACGAGGCGCTGGAGATCGCCGACGCCCTCGCCACCCGCTGAACCGGACCGGTCGCCGCGTCCCGATGCCCCGCGGACGCGCCGCGCCGGTCGCCATTGCAACCCGCAGGGCCGACGCGCGCGTCGACCGGGACCGGCGGCGCACGGCGATGGCGAGGCGCCCGGCGCAGCGGGCGGCGCACGGCTACGGGAGGGCGGGGAGGCCGTCGATCGAGGCGGAGTTCTTCGAACGGCGGTAGGCGACAAGCTCGTCGTCGCCCTTGGACCGTGCCCAATCCAGGAGCCGTGTGCGCTGGCCGTCGAACGAGTACAGCGGCACCGAATAGCCGCAGCTGTCGCTGATCCGCTCGGCGTGGACGAGGATCACGGCCCTCGCCCCCGGCAGGTCGGGGAACAGGCCGGCGGCGCGGGCGTCGTCGAGGGCGATGACCTCCCCGCGCCCGTGGACGCGAACGATCCGCGGCGGACCGGCGAAGGCCGACCACATCAGCGTGATCCGGCCGTTCTCGCGGACGTGGGCGATCGTCTCCGCGCCGCTGCCGGTCAGGTCGAGGTAGGCGAGCGTGCACTCGTCGAGCACGCGCAACGTGTCGAGCCCCTTCGGCGAGACGTTGACGCGGCCGTCAGCATCCAGCGGCGCGGTCGCCACGATGAACATCTGCTGGCGCCCGATCCACTCGGCGATGCCCTGCGTGATCGTCGGATGAACAGCTCCCATCGCCTCAGTCTCGCGGCTCCCCGACCCCGAGTGGGCGCGATTTGCGCCGACCTCCGGCACGGACCGCGCCCACCCAGCCTTCCGCCACCCCTCGTGGGCGCGATATGCGCCGACCTCTGACACGGATCGCGCCCGCGTGGAATGGCACCCGCCGATGGGCGCGCCGGACCGAGCCGCCGGTGAAACGACGCGCATCGTCGGCGCCGTCCGAGGCTGTCACCTGAGCTGCTCAGAATTGGGCAGGTCGGGTGACAGCGTCAGCCACAGCGATGCGGACGCCGTCGTGTGCCGGCGTCTGGCACGCCACCGACGCCCGCCCGCTGGTCAGCCGACTTGCCAGGTGCCGCTGCTGCGCAGGAGCTGGGCGAGGTTGCCGGGGCCCTTGCGCGCCGAGGCCTCGACGACCTGCGCGGCGACCATCCCGCCGTAGTCCCCGCCGCGGTCGACGTCGCGGAAGACGCCGAACGGGGTCGGCGAGTGGTTGTCGTGGGAGAGGCGGGCGAGCGCGAACGCGAGGCTCGGATCGTCGCGCTTCGCATCGTGGACGAGCAGCGCGTCCTCGCCGACGTCCGCCACCGCGACCAGGCGCAGCTGACCGTCCGCGCCCATCATCACGCCGCGGTAGCCGTCGGCGCCGAACCGGATCGGCTTGCCGTGCTCGAGATCGATGAGCATCTCCTCGCGCACGCTGCGCCCAGTGATCTCGTCGAACGCGCCGTCGTTGAACACGTTGCAGTTCTGCAGGACCTCCACGAACGACGAGCCACGGTGGTCGTGGGCCGCCTTGAAGATCTTCATCATGTGCTTGCGGTCGAGGTCATGGGTCCGTGCCACGAACGAGGCCTCGGCGCCGAGGGCGACGCTGAGCGGGTTGAACGGCGTGTCGACCGAGCCCATCGGCGTCGACTTGGTGACCTTGCCGATCTCCGACGTCGGCGAGTACTGGCCCTTGGTGAGCCCGTAGATCTGATTGTTGAACAGCAGGATCGTCAGGTTGACGTTGCGGCGCAGGGCGTGGATGAGGTGGTTGCCGCCGATCGACAGGCCGTCGCCGTCACCGGTGATCACCCACACGTCGAGGTCGGGGCGGGCGACGGCGACACCGGTGGCGATGGCCGGGGCCCGCCCGTGGATCGAGTGCATCCCGTAGGTGTTCATGTAGTACGGGAAGCGACTCGAGCAGCCGATGCCGCTGACGAAGACCGTGTTCTCCGGGGCGACACCGAGGTCGGGCATCAGCTGCTGCACGGCGAGCAGGATGCCGTAATCGCCGCAACCCGGGCACCAGCGGACCTCCTGGTCGCTCGTCCAGTCCTTCTTCGTCGTGATCGGAACGATGGTGTCGGTCATGATGCAAGGGCCTCCGCGATAGCAACTTCCAATTCGATGGCGGTGAAGGGCAGGCCCTGCACCTTGCTGATCGACTTCGCATCGACCAGGTACTCGGCACGTACCAAACGGCACAGTTGCCCGAGGTTCAGCTCGGGCACGATGATCTTCGGAAACCTTCGGAGCAGATCGCCGAGGTTCCTGGGCAGCGGGTTGAGGTGGGTGAGGTGCACCCAGGCGAGCTTCGTGCCGGCCCGCCTGGTGCGCTGCACGGCGGCGTCGATCGCCGCCCATGTGGAGCCCCACCCCAGGATGCACAGCTCGGCATCGTCGTCGCCGACGATCTCGGCCAGCGGGATGTCGTCGGCGATCCCGGCGATCTTCGCGGCGCGCAGGTTGACCATCCGCTCATGGTTCTCCGGCGTGTAGTCGATGTCGCCGGAGCCGTCCTCCTTCTCCAGCCCGCCGATGCGGTGCATCAGCTTCGGGGTGCCGGGGATCGCCCACGGACGAGCGAGGGTCTGCTCGTCGCGCAGGTAGGGCCAGTACTCCTCGGTGCCGTCCGGAGCGACGTGGTTCAACTCGGTGGCGAACGGCACGGAGATGTCGGGCAGCGACTCGACGTCGGGCAACTTCCACGGCTCGGCGCCGTTGGCGATGTACCCGTCGCTGAGCAGGATCACCGGCGTGCGGTACTTGAGAGCCAATCGTGCCGCCTCGATCGCCGCGTGGAAGCAGTGCGACGGGCTGTACGCGGCGACGACCGGCAGCGGAGCCTCACCGTGGCGCCCGTACAGGGCGATGTTCAAGTCGGCTGCCTCGGTCTTGGTCGGCAGACCGGTCGACGGGCCGCCGCGCTGGATGTCGATCAGCAGCAACGGCAGCTCCAGCGAGATCGCCAGGCTCGTGGTCTCGCTCTTGAGCGCGACGCCGGGTCCACTGGTGGTGGTGATGCCGAGGTGTCCCGCGAACGCCGCGCCGAGGGCCATGCCGATGGCGGCGATCTCGTCCTCGGCCTGGATCGTGCGGATGCCGAAGTGCTTGTGCTTGCTCAGCTCGTGGAGGATGTCGCTGGCCGGGGTGATCGGGTAGCTACCGAGCGTGATCGGCAGCTTGGCCAGCTGGCCGGCGGCGACGAGGCCCCACGCGAGTGCCGTGTTGCCGCTGATGTTGGTGTACTCGCCCGCCGGCATGATGGCCGGGCGCACCTGGTACGGGTGGTCGAACAGCTCGGTGGTCTCACCGAAGTGGTAGCCGGCATGGAACGCCGCCGTGTTGCTGGCCTTGACCAGGTCCTTGAACCGGCTGTCGATCCACTCCAGGGTCGGCTCGATCGGCCGCGAGTACAACCACGAGATCATCCCCAGAGCGAAGAAGTTCTTCGAGCGCTCCGAGTCGCGCGACTTCACGCCGAGCGGCTGCGTGGCCAGTGCGGTGAGCGACGTCATCGGCACCTCGATCACCCGGTACGGCTCCAGCGAGCCGTCCAGCAACGGGTTGATCGTGTACCCGGCCTTGGCCAGGTCGCGCTCGCCGAACGCATCGGTGTTGACGATCAGCAGACCGTTCTGCTCCAACCTGTTGAGGTCCGCCTTGAGCGCCGCCGGGTTCATCGCCACCAGAACGCTCGGCGCGTCGCCCGGCGTGGTGATGTCGTGGTCGGAGATGTGCACCTGGAAGCTGGAGACGCCGTTCACCGTCCCGGCCGGGGCACGGATCTCCGCCGGAAAGTCCGGAAGCGTGGACAGGTCGTTGCCGAACAGCGCGCTGGCCGACGTGAACCGGTCCCCTGTGAGCTGCATCCCATCGCCTGAGTCGCCCGCGAACCGGACCACGACTCGTGAGATCGTCTCGGTTTCCCGCCCTGACGGGCGCTCCACGGTGTCTGTCATGACACCCCTTCTCCCTCGGAGGGCACGCCCTCCAGTCTGTGGACGACCGGCCCCCTTGCCGACGCCGTCAGCTTGACATTACCCGCGGGAGGCTCGCGCGACGCGGTGCGGCTCGTCGCGGGACTGCCGCATCGGATGTTGCTGCCTCGATTTGTGTTGTCACCGGGCGCTCCCGCGGCTCCCATCGTCGACCGTGCACACGGTTGCCGAGGGGAGCAACAGATGAACCGAATCGCCGCCGCCGCCGTCAACCCAGCCATCGCCGCGACCGCTCGTCCCTCCCTGATCATCCGGCCCGGCCGCCCGGTCGTCGTCAGCAACTGACCAACTTCGCGCCTCCGCCGGCGCGCCTCGACCTGCCCCGGGCCGACCGACAGAGCGGTCCGCCCGGGGCGCAGTTCGGATCCGGGTTGGTCAGACGCCTCCCGCCGTGAGGGTGACGGTGCTGGGCTTGAAGCCGGCGCCGACGACGTCGATGTTCGCAGCCTTGAGCTCCTTCACCGCCTCGTCGACGATGGCATTGGTCCACGCCTCGGGATCCGGGGTCTTGGTCAGCACCGTCTGGCCGTCGAGGTTCTTCGTGCCGGTCGCGGTCTTCACGGTCCGGTCCCACGCCGCGGTGTCGATCACGCCGACGCCGTTCGTGGCCGGCCAGATGAGCTTGTTGGCCTCGTTCATCTGCCACAGCTGGTGCGTCGCACCGAGCTTGGAGCCCTTGGCGACGACGATGTCGCGGCACTTGTCCGGGTTGTCGCGGCAGAACGCCCAGCCCTTGATCGAGGCCTTCACGAACGCGATCGCCTCACCGCAGTACGCCGGGTCGCTGAGCTTGGCCTGATCGGCCCAGATGGCGTCCTGGAGCATGCCGACGCCCTCCTTCTCGTAGGACACGACGTTGAGGTCGTCCGGCGTGTACAGCGCCCCGGTCTTCGGGTTCTTCGCCTCGAGGACCTGCGCGTACTCGTTGTAGACCATCGCCTCCGCCGCGTCGATGTCACCCGAGAGCAGGCCGTTCATGTCGAAGTTCTGCTGCACGAGGGTGACGTCCTTTGCCGGATCGAGGCCCGCCTTGGTCAGCGCGGCGAAGATCTCGTATTCGTTGCCGAAGCCCCAGTTGCCGATCTTCTTGCCCTTGAAGCCAGTCGCAGTGGTGATGGCCTTGTCCTTGAAGCTGACCTGGAGGGTGCCGCTGCGCTGGAAGATCTGGGCGATGTCGGTCACCTTCGCACCTGCCTCGCGCTCCGCGAGCGCCTTCGGCACCCACGAGATCGCGAAGTCGGCCGCACCGATCGCCAGCTGATGTTGCGGCTTGGTGTCCGTGCCGGCCTCGATCAGGCTGACGTTCAACCCGGCGTCCTTGTAGAAGCCCTGGTCGGCGGCTGCGTAATAGCCACCGAACTGCGCCTGGGCGACCCACTGGAGCTGCAGCTTGATGTTCGCCCCTGTCGGGGCGACGCACTTGCTCGTGTCGATCTTCAGGCCACCCGACGATGCAGCGGGCGTGCTGCCACTCGTCGAACCCGCCGCCGATCCTGCCGTCGTCGTGGCGGTCGAACCCGCCGTGCTGCCAGCGGCGGCGGTGGTCGCGGCGGCAGCGGTCGTCGCGGCGGCGGCGGTGGTCGCCGCCCCCGCTGTCGTCGCTGCCGCCGCCGTGGTTGCCGGAGTGGTGGACGTGCTCTTCTTGTCACTGCTGCCGCAAGCGGCAACGATCAGGCCGGCCAGGCCCAGGGCACAGGCGGCCCTGCTGACGCGTCGTGCTCTCATGTGATGCTCCCCTTGTTGGTTGATGATCGTGTCGATGGCTGGTGGATGTGTTTGCTGCTCACCCGGAGACGCGGCGACGCCGCCACGGGACGACGAGGTACTCCAGGAGACTCGAGCCGGCGAAGAACAGCAGCCCGACGATCGACCCGCCGACCACGTAGGCGAATCCGAGCGCTTTGTTCGTCCCGTTGAGGGTGCTCGCGATGTGCGTGCCGAGACCGTCCTGTGTGCCTCCGAAGTACTCGGAGACGAGGGCGATGATGACCGCGATCGGCGCGCCGGTGCGCACCGCAGTGAAGAAGTATGGCATCGCGTTCGGCAGGCGGACCTTCGCCAGCGTCTGGCGTGGCGACGCCGCGTAGGAGCTCATCAGCTCGAGCTGGGTCGCGTCGTTCTGGCGGAGGCCCTTGGTCACTTGGACGAAGACGATGAAGAACACGGCCAGGGTGACCATGATCCGCCTGCCGATCTGGCTGTCGAGCGCATACATGTTGTTGAGCACGCCCACGATCACCACCGACGGGATCGCTGCGACGGTCACCGCCAGTGGGTTGACGAGGTCGCTGACGAACCGGAAGCGGTTGGTGAGCACGGCGAACACCAAGCCCGTGGCCGATCCGGCGAGGAGCCCGACGAGCGCGTTCTCGCCGGTGACGAGGCACGCCTTGCGCACGAACTCGACGCGGTCGACGAGCTGGCGGAGGATGTCGGAAGGGCGGGGGATGATGAACGGCTTGATGTCGAAGGCGACGACCCACCACTGCCAGAGCCCGATCAGGACCGCGCCGAGGACCACCGGCGGCAGCACGACCGCCGCGACGTGCGTGAGCCGCGCCGCATGCACGGCCCTCCCCGCCGACCGATGCGGCGACGCCCGCTCGTCACTGGCGATCATCGGTCCTCGATCCCCCGCGGCCCCTGGCCGAGCTCGATCCCGCGTAGCGCTTCGCGCACCTCGGTGACCCTGTCGAAGAAGGCGGTGTCCTCGCGGGTCAGCTCGGTACGGTCGCGGCCCAGCCCGACCGGCACGATCGTCGTGATCTGCCCGGGGCGGGGCGACATCACGACCACACGATCGGCGAGGTACACGGCCTCGGGGATCGAGTGGGTGACGAACACGACCGTCGTGCCGGTGTCGTTGCAGATCCGCAGCAGCTCGGCCTGCATGTGCTCGCGGGTCATCTCGTCGAGCGCGCCGAACGGCTCGTCCATCAGCAGCAGCTGCGGGTTGGCGGCCAAAGCCCTGGCGATCGCGACGCGCTGCTGCATCCCACCCGACAGCTGCCACGGCATCGCCGAGGCGAACTCCTCGAGCTTGACGAGGGCGAGCATCTCCCGGCTGCGCGCCCGCCGCTGCGCCTTGCTCCACCCCTTCAGCTCCAGCGGGAGCTCGATGTTGCGCTCGACGCTGCGCCACTCGAACAGCCCGCTCTGCTGGAACGCCATCCCGTAGTCCTGGTCGAGGCGCGCCTGGTGCGCGCTCTTGCCGTTCACGAGCAGCTCGCCGCTCGTCGCGGGGAGCAGGTCGGCGATCAACCGCAGCAACGTGCTCTTGCCACATCCCGAAGGGCCGATCAGCGAGATGAACTCGCCGTCGGCGACCTCGAGGTCGATGTCGACGAGCGCGTCGACCTGGTTGGTGGTGCCACGGTTGAACACCTTGTGCACTCCGCGGGCGACGACGGCGAGCGGCGCGGGTGGTGACGCAGCCGTCGTCGACACAGCGGCGACCTCGTCGGGGTATGGCGCGGTCACGTCAGGACTCCTGGGGCCGTTGGCGCATCAACAACTTGTCGACGGCGAGGACGAGCAGCGCCATCAGCAAGCCGAGCACCGCGGCACCGAACACCGCCGTGTACAGCTTGGCCGGATCGCTGGAAGCGTCCTGACCGTAGGAGAGGATCAGCCTGCCGACACCGGCATTGACGCCGAGCGAGATCTCCGACACCACGACGCCGACCACCGCCGACGCGGCCGCGAGGCGCAGGCTCGGGGTGATGTACGGCACCGCCGACGGGAAGCGCAGCTTGAGCAACGTGCGCGTCCACGAGGAGGCCATCGAGTCCATCAGCTCCACCGAGGCCGGTGGCGCCGACTGCAGGCCGCGCAACGTGCCGACCGCAACCGGGAAGAACGCCAGCGAGACCCCGAGGATCACGGCTGCGAGCCATGTCTTCGAGCCGAGGCTGCGCTCGGCGTAGACCATCAACGTCAGGATCAGAGGGGCGAGGACGATGATCGGGATCGTCTGGGAGATCACGAGGTACGGCATCAGCGCGCGTTGCACGACCCTGAAGCGGGCCATCGCCACGGCAAGGAGCACCCCGATCGAGGTGCCGAGCACGAACGCCAGCAGGGCGACGCGGAACGAGTACCACGTCGCCTTGGCGACCACCTCGGCCACGGAGCTGTTGCCGCCGCGCACCTCCGGCCGGCCGAGGCGGCGGAACATCTCCCACACGTGCGGCATCGCCCGATCGCCCGTGCGCGGCAGCAGGCGCACGCCGAACAACTTGCCGCCGGCCTCGGGCCCGATCGCCTTGTACGCCTCCCACACGAGAGCGACGAGCAGGAACGCGAGTGGGAACATCAGCACCCGGCGGACGCTGAGCCGCCGTGGCCGCTCGACGTTGGTGGCGGCCATCGTCGCGGTCATCGCCACCTCGCGCGCGCCGGCGTGACAGGAGCCGCAACGGCGTTCACGATCTCGCCCGCACGGTCTCGGCCACGGCCGGGATGATCCGCTCGCCGTACACGCCCAGGGTGTGGTCCTTGTCGTCGTGCTGGAGGTAGATCGCGAACTGGTCGACGCCGAGCGCCTTCAGCTGCTCCATCCGCTCGACGTGCACCTCGGGCGGCCCGACGATGCAGAAGCGGTCGACGATCTCGTCGGGCACGAACTGGGTGTGGGTGTTGCCGGCTTGCCCGTGCTCGTTGTAGTCGTAGCCCTGCCGGCCCTTGATGTAGTCGGTCAGCGCCTGCGGCACCATCGCCGTGTCGCTGCCGTAGCGGGCGACGATGTCGGCGACGTGGTTGCCGACCATCCCCCCGAACCACCGGCACTGCTCACGCCCGTGGTCCAGTCCGGCCGCGCTGCCGTCGGTGACGTACGCGGGAGCCGCGACGCAGATCGTGATCGCGTCCGGGTTGCGGCCGGCGTCCGCTGCGGCCTTGCGGACAGCGCCGATCGTCCACTCGGCGATCGACAGGTCGGCGAGCTGGAGGATGAACCCGTCGCCGACCTCGCCGGTGAGTGCCAGCGCCTTCGGCCCGTAGGCGGCAACCCATACCTCGAGCGAGCTCCTCGCGGCCCAGGGCAGGCGCAGCTCGGTGCCCTTGTAGTCCACGGCGTGGCCGTTGGCGAGCTCGCGGATCACGTCGACCGCGTCGCGCAGCGTCGCCAGCGTCGTCGGCGCGCCGTTGGTGACGCGCACCGCGGAGTCGCCACGACCGATGCCGCACACCGTGCGGTTGCCGTACATCTCGTTGAGCGTGGCGTAGATGCTGGCGGTCACCGTCCAGTCGCGCGTCGCCGGGTTGGTGACCATCGGGCCGACCACGACGTTGCGCGTCTCCGCCAGGATCTGGCTGTAGATGACGTACGGCTCCTCCCACAGGATGTGCGAGTCGAACGTCCAGACGTACTCGAAGCCGTACGCCTCGGCGCGCTTGGCCAGCTCGATCACCCGTCGCGCCGGTGGCGTGCACTGCAGCACCACCCCGAACCTCATCAGCGGCTCTGCGGGAAGCCGAGGTCGACGGTCGAGGTCGAGGGGTCCGGCCAACGACTGGTGACGACTTTCGTGCGGGTGTAGAAGTTGACGCCCTCCGGGCCGTACATGTGCGTGTCGCCGAACAGGCTCGCCTTCCAACCGCCGAAGCTGTAGTAGCTCACCGGCACGGGGATCGGCACGTTGACCCCGACCATGCCGACCTGGACGTCGAACTCGAACTGGCGGGCCGCGCCGCCGTCGCGGGTGAAGATCGCAGTGCCGTTGCCGAACGGGTTGTCATTGATCAGCGCCAGGCCCTCCGCGTAACCGGAGACCCGGGTCACCGACAGCACGGGCCCGAAGATCTCGTCGTCGTAGGTCCTCATCCCCGGCTTGACGTTGTCGATCAGCGACGGGTTGAGGAAGAAGCCGTTCGCAGGTGCGTTGGTGCGCCCGTCGACCACCAGCGTCGCCCCCTCACCCTCCGCGCCGGCGATGTACCCGACCACCTTGTCGCGGTGCTCACCGGTGATCAGCGGGCCCATCTCGTTGCCGTCCTCGCTGGCCGGGCCGACCTTGATCGACGGGATGCGGTCCTTGATCTTGCCGACCAGCTCGTCGGCGATCGCGTCGGAGGCGAGCACCACCGAGATCGCCATGCACCGCTCCCCTGCCGATCCGTAGGCCGCGCTGACGCAGGCGTCGGCCGCCATGTCGAGGTCGGCGTCGGGCAGCACGAGCATGTGGTTCTTGGCCCCGCCGAGCGCCTGCACCCGCTTGCCGTTCTTCGTCCCGGTCTCGTAGATGTACCGCGCGATCGGCGTCGAGCCGACGAAGCTGATGGCCCTCACGTCGGGGTGTTCGAGGAGCGCGTCGACGGCCTCCTTGTCGCCGTTGACGACGTTGAAGCAGCCGTCGGGGAGGCCCGCCTGCTTGAGCAGCTCGGCGAGGAACATCGACGCCGACGGATCCTTCTCGCTCGGCTTGAGCACGAACGTGTTCCCGCACGCGAGCGCGTTGGCGAACATCCACATCGGCACCATCGACGGGAAGTTGAACGGGGTGATCCCGGCGACCACACCCAATGGTTGCTTGATCGAGTACACGTCGATCCCCGTCGACGCCTGCTCGCTGTAGCCGCCCTTCAACAGGTTGGGGATCCCGCACGCGAACTCGATGTTCTCCAACCCCCTGGCAACCTCACCGAGCGCATCCCCGAGCACCTTGCCGTGCTCCGCGGACACGATCGAAGCGATCTCCTTGCGATTGGCATCGATCAACTCCCGAAGATGGAACATCACTTCGGCCCGCCGCGACAGGTTGGTCGCCCGCCAGGCCGGGAACGCCCCCTTCGCCACGGCAACGACCGAATCCACCTCGGCCGCCGAAGCCAGGTCCACAGCAGACGCGCGCTCCCCCGTCGCCGGGTTCCAGATCACCCCGGACCGCCCCGAACTCCCCGCGACGACCTTCCCATCCACCCAATGCCCGATGCTGCTCATGAAACCCAGACTCCTTCACGATTGCCGAAATTCTGACTAGCCACCGACGAGCTCCGATCGGCCGACTCCGATTCGTGCCAGCGAGGCGGATAGCCCGCAGGGCGTGGGAGCGCACGAAACGGAGGCGGCCGATCGGAGCGGACCGAAGGGCGTGCGAGCCCGAAACGGAGGCGGCGCTGCGGAGCGAACCTCACACCAGATATTGCGACAGACCCCGCCGAACGAACCGCCCGTGCCCCTTGTTCCCGACGTAGGCGTCGTTCGTGACGATCACCTTGCCGCGCGACAGCACGGTGTCGACCTTGCCGTCGATGACCCACCCCTCCCAGGCCGAGTAGTCCATGTTCATGTGATGCTTGCGGCCTTCCCCTTCCATGCCGATCGTCGTCTTCGACGACGGGTCCCACACCACCACGTCCGCGTCACTGCCTGGTGCGATCACCCCCTTCTTCGGATACATCCCGAACATCCGCGCCGGCGTCGTGCAACACGTCTCGACCCAGCGCTCGAGCGACAACTCGCCGGCGACGACACCCTGGTAGATCAGCTCCATGCGGTGCTCGACGCCGCCGATCCCATTCGGGATCTTGGAGAAGTTGCCGATGCCGATCTCCTTCTGGTCCTTCATGCAGAACGGGCAGTGGTCGGTGGAGACGACCGCGAGCTCGTTCATCCGCAACCCCTTCCACAGGTCGGCCTGGTGACCGTGGCCCATCTGGCCGATGTAGTCGGGGTCGTGGTCCTTGGAGCGCATCGGCGTGCTGCACACCCACTTCGCGCCCTCGAAGCCCGGGCGCCCGAGCGTCTCCTCCAGGGTCAGCCAGAGGTACTGCGGGCAGGTCTCGGCGAACACGTTGCGGCCCTCGCGGCGAGCGGCGGCGACGTGGGCGAGCGCATCGCCGGCCGACATGTGCACGATGTACAACGGCACGTTGCCTGCGACGTGGCTGAGCACGATCGCCCGGTGGGTGGCCTCGGCTTCCAGCGGCGACGGCCGGGTGAGGCTGTGGAAGCGCGGGTCGGTGTCGCCGCGCGCAACGGCCTGCTGGACGAGCACATCGATGGCGATGCCGTTCTCGGCGTGCATCATGATCATCGCCCCGACCTCGCCTGCGGTCTGCATCGCCCGCAGCAGTTGGCCGTCGTCGCTGTACAAGACGCCGGGATAGGCCATGAACAGCTTGAAGCTGCTGATCCCCTCGTGGTCGACGAGGTACCTCATGCTCTTCAGCGACTGCTCGTCGACGCCGCCGATGATCTGGTGGAAGCCGTAGTCGACGGCGCAGTTGCCATCGGCCTTGCGGTGCCCGTCGGCGAGCGACGCCTGCACGTCGCCGCCGGTGTTCTGCACCGCGAAGTCGACGATGGTGGTCACCCCGCCCCATGCCGCCGCTGTGGTGCCGGTCTCGAACGTGTCGCTGGCGTAGGTGCCGCCGAACGGCATCTCCATGTGGGTGTGCACGTCGATTCCGCCGGGGATGACGTACTTGCCGGCGGCGTCGATCAGCGTCTCGGCGCCCTGCTCCGCACCGGCGAAGTAGCCGGGCGCGCCGAGCGCGGTGATCACCTCGTCGGTGATCAGCACGTCCTGGGCGATGACCCCGGTGGTCGAGACGACCTTGCCGTTCTTGATCAGCGTCACCCCCACCTCAGACCCCCGCCACCGTCGCTCGCCCTCATCGGGCGACGAGCTCGTCGTAGGCGTCGGGACGGCGATCGCGATAGAAGGCCCAACGATCACGTACGGCCTTGATCATGTCGAGATCGAGGTCGCGCACGATCAGCTCGGGCTTGAACGCGTCGCCGACATCGCCGACGAACTTGCCTTCCGGATCGACGAAGTAGCTCTGCCCGTAGAAGTCGTCGTCGCCGAGCTCCTCGATGCCGACCCTGTTGATCGCCCCGACGAAGTACATGTTCGCCACAGCGGCCGCAGGCTGCTCGAGCCGCCAGATGTACTCCGAGAGCCCGCGGGATGTCGCCGAGGGGTTGAACACGATCTCGGCGCCGTTGAGGCCGAGCGCCCGCCACCCCTCGGGGAAGTGGCGGTCGTAGCAGATGTACACGCCGACCTTGCCGACCGCCGTGTCGAACACCGGGTACCCGCCGTTACCCGGCTTGAAGTAGTACTTCTCCCAGAACCCGAACGTCTGCGGGATGTGCTGCTTGCGGAACTTGCCGAGGTAGGTGCCGTCGGCGTCGATCACGGCTGCGGTGTTGTAGTAGGTGCCGGGCGAGGTGACCTCGTACATCGGCAGCACGATCACCATCCCCAGCTCCTTGGCGAGCGCGGCGAACCGCTGGGTGGTCGAGCCCTCCGGGATCGCCTCGGTGTAGTCGTAGTACTGCGGGTCCTGCACCTGGCAGAAGTACGGGCCGTAGAACAGCTCCTGGAAGCAGATCACCTGGGCGCCCTCGTCCTTGGCGTCGTGCGCGGCCTGCTCGTGCTTGTCGAGCATCGCCTCCTTCGTGCCGGGCCAGTCGGTCTGCAGCAATGCCGCTCTCACGATTCGTGCCATGGGCGGATCGTAATGTGACACCGGTATCCACACAATGAGAGCCTTGTACCCGCACAAACGGTCACACTGCGTTGACACTGCCGTCACGAAACCTCGCTGCCCGCGCTTCCGGAGAGGACCTGGGGCATGATCATCAACAACCCGGCCGCCGAGCTGGCCGGCCAGATCGACGAGCGCAGCGCGCGCGGCATCGCCGCTGCGGTCGGCCGGCTGATCACCTCCGGACATCTTGCCGTCGGTGTCCGACTGCCGACGGTGCGTGAGCTGTCGCGTTCGTTGGGCGTGTCCCCGACGACGGTCTCGGAGGCCTGGCAGACGGTCGCCTCCGTCGGCGCGCTCGACGCCCGCGGCCGGCGGGGCACGTTCGTGCGCCAGCCCACCGGGCCGGACTCGCCGATCCGCTACCGCAGGGTCAGCGCCTCGGCCACCAACGGCCGGCCGGGTCAGTTCGCCCTCGACCTCGCCACCGGCACGCCGCACCCGGACCTGCTGCCCGACCTCGGACCGGCGATCGCCAAGGTCAGCCGGCAGTCGTTGACGTCGAGCTACCTCGACACACCTGTGCTGCCAGAGCTCGACGAACTGCTGCGCGCCTCATGGCCGTTCCCGCCTGAGGAGCTGACGGTGGTCGATGGAGCACTCGACGCACTGGACCGCGTCGCCCGGGTGATCGTCCGCCTCGGCGACCGGGTCGCCGTCGAACACCCGACGTTCCCGCCGCTGCTCGACCTGCTCGAACGGCTCGGCGCCGAGGTGATCGGCGTCGACGTCGATGCCGAGGGCCTCGCGCCCGACGGCGTGCGGGCGGCGCTGCAGCGCGGCGTCCGGGCGGTGTTCCTGCAGCCGCGCGCCCAGAACCCGAGCGGCGTGTCGACGTCGGCCCGGCGCGCCAAGGCGCTCGCGGCGTTGCTCGCTCCGGCGACCACGGTCGTGGTCGAGGACGACCACGCCGGGGACATCGCCACCGACCCGCTCGTCAGCCTCGGTGGCCACCTGCCCGCGCGCACGGTGCACATCCGCAGCTACTCGAAGAGCCACGGGCCTGACCTGCGCCTGGCTGCGGTCGGCGGAGCGGGTGAGATCGTCTCCGCCGTCGCCAACCGGCGGCTGCTCGGCCCGGGGTGGAGCAGCCGCATCCTCCAAGCCGTCCTCGTCGAGATGCTCGGCGACCAGGCGACCACCGATGCCGTCGGGCGCGCCCGCCGTGAGTACGCGCGGCGGCGGGAGGTCGTCACCGGCGTGCTGGCCGCGCGCAACGTGCGGTGGACGGGCGGCGACGGGATCAACCTGTGGATGCGGGTCAACGACGAGCGCGGCGCGTTGGTGACGCTGGCAACGCAGGGCATCGGCGCCGCGCCGGGCGAACCGTTCCTCGTGCGCGCCGACGACGATCACCTGCGCGTCACCGTCGGGCTGATCGACCACGACATCGAGCAGATCGCCGGCAAGCTCGCCGACGCGGCCGGACACCCACCCCGCCGGACCGGCCACCGCTGACCCGGCGTGACGCGGTGCGCTCGTCTGCGTCCTCCCCCGGACCGGACGTGCCGTCTGTGGGAGGACGCAGAGCCGCCGACGAGCTGACGGTCGGGCGAGCTGACCTCCGGGCGGCCAACGATCAGTACGCCCCGCCGAGCTTGGTGTGGTCCCACGAGACCGCCCGCGCGATCTCGAACGCCACACCGAGGCGCTTGCGCGCCTGCGCCTCGATGAACGGCAGCGCCGTGTCGCTGACGGCGTTGGGGCCGTTGTACTTGATGCCGATGACCTTGCCGATCTCGAGCACTCGGTCGGCGTCGTCGATGATCCGGCCGGAACCGATCAGCTCGACACCGCGCAGCTCGCTGTAGCTCTCGCCGCTCTCGACGAGGCCGGTCATCTTCGCGTCGCGGCGGAGGTTGACGATCTTCTGGCTCTTGGCGAACGTCCAGAAGCACGCTCGCCGTCGTGGTAGGCGTACCACATCGCGACGACGTGGGGGTGGCCGCTCGGACCGTTGGTGGCGACGTTGAGGACGGTCTGTTCGACCAGGTAGGCCTCGACCTCGGCGTCGGACATGTTGATCTGCGAACGACGGCTCGGCATCTCGCGACCCTACTGCGAGGGTCTACATCGAGCTCATCCGCAGCAGCTCGTGCGCGAGCGGGCAGTCCGATGCGAGCGCGGCCGGCGCGGCGCCCACGTCGAGCACGGCCGTGTCGCGCACGATCTGCGAGCACAGCGCGACGGGAAGCGGCTCGGTCTCGGTCCGCCAGGACACGTCGGCCTCGGCACGCGCCCGCTCCACGACGGCGGCGAACATCGGCTCCGGCAGGCAGCGACCACGGCCTGCGACGAGCCACACCGCCACCTCGCTGCAGTACGCCACAGACGCCGCAGCGCGCGAGCCCTGCACCGCGAGCACCTCGCCCGGGGTGGCCGCCAGCGCCTCGATCAGCACGAGGTCGCTGACCACCACGGCACCGGCGATCCCGGCAGGGTCGACCACGTCGGCCTCGACCTCGTTTCGTTCCAACCGGCGCACGAACGATGCACCCTCGCCGGCGACGTCGACGGCCAGCACCGTGATGTCGCCACGGCGCAGGACCGCCTCGCCCGCCAGATCGGGCCAGCCGAGCAGGGTGACGACGCAATCAACCGGCAGCGCGTCGATCAGCACCTCCGGCGTCGGGTCCTCCTCGATCGCGTCCGCCAGCCGCCCGGCGGCGCTGAACGGGTCCGGGGCGGCGAGCACCGACGAGCACAGCCACCACAGCGGGCCCGACGTCGGGTGGCGTTCGACGATCCGCCGGCAGGCGACGACGAGGCCGGCGGGGTCGAGTCCGAGACCGCGCAGCGCACCCGCCGTCTCGCGCACCAGCAGCCGCTGATCTCCGCCGTGCGACCTGGCCACGTAGCGGAGTCGCTCGATCGGATGCACCCCTGCGACGATATCGAGTCGCCCGCCCGCCCGCCGCCCGGTCGGCGCCACGGCGACAGAGGGCGTTGGGGTGGGTGAGCGTTGGCTTGCTACCGTTTGCGCCCGTGGCCACCACCCCGTCGCCGGACATCGAACTCGTCACCCTGGCCGGCGACATGTACACGGTCGAACAGCGGCTGACGACGTTCCACCTGGCCAGCGTGGTCCTCGACCCGTACACCAACGAGAGCTCGTGGGTGTTGAAGAGCGCGGCACGGATCCTGGCCGCGCTGAGCGGCACCGATGCGCGGGTGAACTTCGTGCTCACCTGCGCAGCGGACGACGCGAGGGCGTTCCTCGGCCCGCTCGCCGAGGAGTTCCTGGTCTTCTGCGATCCGGACCGGATCTTCGTCAGGAGCCTCGGCCTGGCCACGCTGCCGGCGTTCGTGTTCCTGCGCATCGACGGGACGGTGCCCGCTGCGGCCGAGGGTTGGAACCCGGCGGAGTGGAAGGCGGTCGCCGAGGTCATCTGCGAGGCGACCGCGTGGTCGCCGCCGACCATCCCGGCGCCGGGCGACCCGGGGCCGTTCCACGGCACCCCGGCGTTGCCCTGACCCACCGCGCGCCGTGTTCCCCGACGGTGTGCGCGACCTCCCGGTCGTCGACGTCCTCGCCGAGCTCGATGCGGCCATCGCCTCCGGCCGGGACGCGCTGCTGGTCGCCCCGCCCGGGGCCGGCAAGACGACGGCCGCGCCGTTGTGGCTGGTCGATGCGCCGTGGCTGGCCGGGCAACGGATCGTGGTGCTCGAACCGCGCCGCCTGGCGACGCGCGCCGCAGCGCAGCGGATGGCGTCGCTGCTCGGCGAGCAGGTCGGCGCGACCGTCGGCTACCAGACCCGCGACGAACGCCACATCGGCCCCTCGACGCGCATCGAGGTCGTCACGGAAGGTGTGCTGACCCGCCGCCTCCAGCACGACCCGTCGCTGCCCGGCACGGGCCTCGTCGTGTTCGACGAGGTCCACGAGCGCAACCTGACGACCGACCTCGGGCTGGCGCTCGTCCTCGACGCCCGCGCCAACCTCCGTCCCGACCTGCGCGTGCTGGCGATGTCGGCAACGCCCGACGTCCAGCGGTTGCTGACCGTGCTCGACGATGCTGCGGTGCTGTCCAGCGACGGCCGGCTCCATCCCGTCGACGTCCGCTTCTTGCCGCCGGCCAAGGGCGAGCGCGTCGAGAACACCACCGCCGCCGCGGTCGGGCGGGCGTTGCGCGACGAGGCCGGCGACGTCCTCGTGTTCCTGCCCGGCATCGGCGAGATCCGCCGCGTGCAGCAGCTGCTGTCCGGCGCGTTGCCCGGCGATGTCGACGTGCACCCGCTGGCCGGCGCACTGTCGCCGGCCGAGCAGGACCTCGCGCTCGCACCGTCACCCTCCGGCCGGCGGCGTGTGGTGCTCGCCACCGACATCGCCGAGTCCTCGCTGACCGTCGCCGGGGTGCGGGTCGTCGTCGACGCCGGACTGGCGCGGGTCCCGCGCTTCGATCAGCGCACCGGGATGAGCCGGCTGACGACCGTCTCGACCAGCCGCGCCTCCGCCGACCAGCGCGCCGGTCGGGCCGGGCGCACGGAGCCCGGTGTCGCCTACCGGTTGTGGAGCAAGCTCGAGCACGCCACCCGCCGCGCCCACCTCGAGGCCGAGATCACCCAGGTGGACCTTGCAGGGCTCGCCCTGGAGCTCGCCGTGTGGGGAACGCCGGTGGAGCAGCTGCGCTTCGTCGACCCGCCGCCGGCGCGCACGCTGCGCCAAGGCGTCGAGCTGCTGCAGCGTCTCGGGGCGCTCGACGCCGACGCCCGGCCGACCGAGCGCGGTCGTCGGATGCTGGCGCTGCCTGTCCACCCGCGCCTGGCGCGGATGGTCGAGGGGTCGGGCGCGTACGAGCGCTCGCTGGCGTGCGTGGTCGCCGCGCTGGTCGACGAGCGCGACGTCCTGCGCGGCAGGGCCGACGAGCTGCCCGCCGACCTCGCAGTGCGGGTCGGCGTGGTCACCGGGCAGGGCCACGACCGCGCCGACCACCGCGATGTGCGCCGCGTCCTGGACCGTGCCGCCGACCTGGCCCGGCGCGCAGGTGGGCGGTTCGAGCTCGCCGACGTCCGCGCCGAGCGCTGCGGCGCGTTGCTCGCCCTCGCCTACCCCGACCGGATCGCGGTGCGGCGCGCCCAGCCGGGCAGCTTCCAGCTGCGCACCGGAGCAGGAGCCTGGACCGCCAAGGACGACCCGCTGGCGAACGAGCGATTCGTCGTGGCCGCCGACCTCGACGGCAGGCGCGAGAACGCCAGGATCCGTCTCGGCGCAGCGCTCGACGCCGACGAGCTGATCGAGGTCGCCGCCGATCAGATCGAGCGGCGCGAGGCCCTCGTCTGGGACAAGCAACGCAACGACCTCGTGCGCCGCGTGGAGATCCGCCTCGGAGGGATGGTGCTGAGCGAGGAGCTCGGCGCGGCGACCGCCGGTGAGGAGACCACCGCCGCGCTCGTCGAGCGGGTGCGCGCCACCCGGCTCGCGGCGCTGACGTGGCCACCGGCGGCACGATCGTTGCGCGAGCGCGTCGCGTTCCTGCGCCGCGAGCTCGGCGACGAGTGGCCGGACTGGAGCGACAGGGCGCTCCTGGCCAGCCTCGACGTGTGGCTGACGCCGTACCTGGTCGGCGCCGCCGGGGCAGCGGACCTCGAACGGCTCGACGTCGGGATGCTCCTCGCCGCACAGCTGGGGTGGGACCGGTCGAGCGCGCTCGCCGATCTCGCCCCGCCGGCGCTGGTCACCGCCGCCGGTCGTGAGGTCGCCATCGATTACTCGCGCGACCTCCCGACCGCATCCGTGCGGGTGCAGGACCTGTTCGGCACCCGCGAGCACCCGACCGTCGCCGGAGGTGCGGTGGCGATCGCGCTCGAGCTGCTCTCGCCCGCCGACCGCCCTGTGCAGATCACCCGCGACCTGCCCGGGTTCTGGGCGGGGACCTGGGCGGAGGTGCGCAAGGAGATGGCCGGTCGTTACCCGAAGCACCAGTGGCCGGTCGACCCCGCAGGCGCCGACCCGAAGCGACTGAAGTGAAGTTGGCGTGTCCGGGCAACTGGTGGCGACGGCAACGCTTCGTACGCCGCTGGCTGCGGCCAGAGCCACCGCCGCAGTCCCGAACGACTCCGCGCTCCGCCGTCTCCGGGTCGGCATCGCGTGAGCGTGCCGTCTGCCGGCGCGTGTCGGCTCCCGGCACGGCGGGTTGCGTCACTGAGCCGGTTTGCGGGCGATGGCGATCACCGAGAGGCCGAACGGCAGGTCGAACCGGCGCAGCACGGCGCGCTCGACGCGGCTCAGCGTGGCCAGCAACCCGCCGAGGCCGCCTTCGTGCTGATCGATGTCACTGGTCGCCGCACCGCGGTGGGCGATGGCGAGCGCCGCCGCGGCGGGAACCAGGAACGTGTACGCACCCGTGGAGCGGACGACCTCGAGGCCGGCGCCGCGCACCAGCCCGACGAGGTCCCCGCGGCTGAACCGGCGAGCGGTGTGGGTGACCACGTCGTGCGGGCGGCGCAACCGGCGGACTCCCGGCTCCATCAGGCACACCAGCCCGCCCGGGCGGCAGACCCGCGCCAGCTCGCGCACCGTGAGCTGCGGATCGGGGTTCAGCTGGTGGTACAGCGCGGTGACGCACAGCACCGCGTCGAAGGCCCCGTCGGGGTGAGGGAGGGCGTTGAGGTCGGCACGTACCGGCCGGTAGCCGGGGCTCGCCGCCGGCGCCGCGACGAGCGCCAACGTCTCGCGATCGGCGAGCTCGGTCGTCGCTCGATCCGCCAGCCACCGGCCCGTGGCGCCCGTTCCTCCAGCCGCATCGAGGTACAGGGTGCTCGACGACGGTGCCGCCAGTCGGCTGCCGAACAGCTCTCCCAGCAGCGTGCGGGTGGCGCGGTACCACCAGTGGCAGTCCGCGGCGGCGGCCATCCGGCGGTACTCGTCGAGCTCCATTTACCTCCTGCTGACAGGAGCAGCCACGGTCGGCTTCTCACCGTCCTCTAACATCGGCGCCAGTGTCGCAGAACCAGCCGGTCCACCCGGCCACCTTGGCGGCGACGCGCTGCGTGGTCACGGGCGGTCTCGGGTTCATCGGGTCCAACCTCACGCACGCGCTCGCCCGCGGTGGCGCATCCGTGACCATCATCGACGCGCTCGTGCCCAGCCACGGTGGCGCCGAGCACAACGTCGACGGCCTCGACGTCGAGATCGTCCGTTGCGAGATCGGTGACCCGCGGGTCCGCGAGGTGCTGCGCGACGCAGACCTCGTGTTCAACCTCGCCGGCCAGGTCAGCCACATCGACTCGATGCGCGAACCGCTGCTCGACCTGCACCTCAACACGACCACCCACGCCGCGTTCCTCGAGCACCTGCGCGCCGTCAACCCGACGGCACGGGTGGTGCACACCTCGACCCGCCAGGTGTACGGCATCCCGACCTCGACACCGGTCGGCGAAGACCACCCCGCCCGCCCCGTGGACGTCAACGGGGTCGCCAAGCTCGCCGGCGAGCAGCTCCACCTCGTCTACGCCAACGCCCATGCGATGCCGATCACCAGCCTGCGGCTGACCAACGTGTACGGCCCGCGCCAGTGCCTGCGCAGCGATCGCCTCGGGTTCCTCCCCGTGTTCTTCCGCAAGGCGCTGCTCGACGAGGAGATCCAGATCTTCGGCGATGGCACCCAGCGCCGCGACTGCCTGCACGTGCGCGACGTCGTGGACGCGATCATCGCCGCCACCGACGACGCGGTCGTCGGCCAGGTGCTCAACGTCGGCAGCCCGCGCGACGAGTCGCTCGGGTCGATCGCCAAGCTGATCGTCGACGCGACCGGCTCGACGGGCGGGTTCACGTACGTGCCGTGGCCCCGCGAGCAGGAGCGCATCGACATCGGCTCGTTCCGCACCGACAGCGCGCGCCTCACGGCGGCCGTCGGATGGGAGCCGCAGATCGACCTGGCCGACGGCGTCGTCGACACGGTCGACTTCTACCAGGGAGACCCGTGGTACCTGTCGTCGACGTGAGCCGGCGCGGCCGCCGCTTCGCGAAGCGCTTCGGCGAGATCGCCAGGACCATCGCCGAAGGCGGCTCGGTCCTGCTCGGTGAGCAGACGGCTGCGTTCGAGGACGAGTACGCGGCGTGGACCGGCGCCCGCCACGCGTGCGCTGTGTCGTCGGGCGCCGCAGCGATCCAACTGGCCCTCGCAGCAGTCGGCGTCGGACCCGGCGACGAGGTGATCGTGCCCAGCTTCACCGCAGTGCCGACGGCCGCGGCAGTGTGCGCGCTCGGCGCCGTGCCGGTGCTGATCGACGTCGACCCGGGAACGGCCTGCCTGCGCGGCGACGACATCGCCGACCACCGCACGGCGCGCACCCGGGCGGTGGTGGTCGTCCACCTCTACGGTTACCCGGCACCGCTGCCGGCCACGGACCTCCCCGTGATCGAGGACGCCGCGCAGGCCCACGGCGCGCTGCACGATCCGGCCAGGTCGGCGGCCACGGCGTACAGCTTCTACCCGACCAAGGTGCTCGGCGGCATCGGCGACGGCGGCGCGGTTGTGACCAACCTGGGCGAGGTGGACGCGCTGGTCCGGCGGATGCGCGTGCACGGGATGACCGACCGGTTGTACCGCCACGATCTGATCAGCCAGAACTTCCGGATCTCGGAGCTCGAGGCCGCCTGGCTGCGCCTCGGGCTGGCCGAGCTGGACGGTGACGTCGAGGTGCGGCGCAGCGTCGCCGGCGCACTGCGCGCTGCGTCACCGCAGCTGCGCTGGCAGACCGACGATCCGCGCCACGCCCACCACCTGTGCGTGTTCCGCACGGAGGGACGGGATGCGGCCCGTGGCGAGCTCGCCGACCGCGGTGTCGGATCGGCGGTGCACTACCCACTCGCTGTGCACCAGCAGCCGGCCTACGCCCGGTTCGTGCGCGACCCGTGCCCTGAATCGGAGCGATGGGCTGCTGAGTGCGTCAGCGTGCCGTGCTTTCCGGAGATGACCGCCGCCGAGCTCGACACGGTGTGTGGCGCACTCGCTGCGCTCGCAGGGGCGACGGCCGATCGATGAAGCCGTACGCGGCCCGCACCATCGCCAGCGTGTCGGCGGTGTTCCCCTGCTACAACGACGAGCCGACCATCGGTGGCCTCGTCGACGACGTGTACGACGCGCTGCGCCCGCTCGTCGCCGAGGTGGAGGTGATCGTCGTCGACGACGGCTCCGTGGACGGCTCCGGCAAGCTGCTCGACTGGATGGCCGTGTCGCGACCCTGGCTGCGGGTGGTCCACCACGAACGCAACGGCGGCTACGGGCAGGCGCTGATCAGCGGGTTCACCGCGGCGCGCCACGACTGGATCTTCTACACCGACGGCGACGCGCAGTACGACCCCCGGGAGGCGGCCGGGCTGGTGCCACAGGCCAACGACGACGTCGACATCGTGCAGGGCTACAAGGTCGGACGCGGCGACACGTGGTACCGCAAGGTGATCGGGCGGATCTACCACCACGTCGTCAAGGCGCTGTTCGGCCTGCACGTGCGCGACACCGATTGCGACTTCCGGCTGTTCCGCCGATCGTTGTTCACCGACCGTCCGCTGCAGTCGACCAGCGGGGTGATCTGCGTGGAGATGATGCGCTCGTTCCAGCAGGCCGGGGCGCGGTTCGTCGAGACACCTGTGCACCACTACTTCCGTCCGGTCGGGCGCTCGCAGTTCTTCCGCCTCCCGGCCATCGCGCGCAGTGCTCGTCAGCTGCTCGTCCTCTGGTGGAGAATGGTGGTGCGTGGTCGTTGAACAGAGGGTCGTCCCCGATCGCACAGCGGGCGCCGGTCCTGATCGCAGTCTGGCCGCCAGGACGGACAGGGCGTGGTCCTGGGCACGCTCTGATGACGGGGCGCGTTGGGCGATGGCCGCGGCTGTGGCGGCGAGCCTGGTCGTGCTGTACGCAGGCGGGCGTCGCCAGTGGTTCATCCGCGACGACTGGGCACTGCTGCTCACCCGGCGCAGGCTCCTCCACCAGCGCGGCGTGGCGGCCTGGCTGTTCACGCCCCAGGACGGGCACTGGCTGACCGTCCCGGCGATCGTCTTCCGGATGATCGACGCCGTCGCCGGCCTCGGCTCGTACTGGCCGTACCTGCTGACGGCGATGGTCCCGCACATCGCGATCGTCGTGCTGGTCCGCGTCCTGTGTCGGCGCAACGGCGTCTCGGCGTGGACCTCGACGCTGGTCTGCGCTGTGCTGCTGGTCTTCGGCAGCGGCTGGGAGGACATCCTCTTCGCCGTCCAGATCTCCTACAACCTGTCGCTGCTCGGCTTCCTCGCCCAACTCGTGCTCACCGACCACGACGGGCCTGTCGACTGGCGCGACGCCGCCGGTTTGGCGTGCGGTGTCGTCGGGTTGCTCTCATCGGGCTTCGGACCGTTCTTCATCGTCGGCATCGCGGTGTTCCTCGCGCTGCGCAAGCGTTGGCGCGCCGCCGCGTTCGCCGTCGTCCCCCTCGCGATCGGCTACGGCTGGTGGTGGCTGGTGTACGGATCCGACGAGGCCGCAACCAACAAACCGGGCGGTAAGTCGCAGGTCGCCGCGTTCGCGTTGCGCGGGCTCACCGCGACGTTCACCGGGCTGCTCGGCATCGCCACCCTCGCCGGGGTGGCGATGGTCGCGACCCTCGCCGTGGTGGTCTGGCGACGTGGCAACGCCCTCCAGCCAGCGATCGTCGCGCTCAGTGCGACAGCGCTGGTGATGTTCGTCGGGGTCGGGTGGGAGCGCGTCGGCTACGGGATGGCGGCCGCAGAGGCGTCGCGCTACGTGTACATGGGCGCGATGCTGCTCGTCCCCGCGTTCGCGCTGGCGATCGACCGCCTACGCGTGATCGGCGCACCTGCACTCACCGCGGGGCGGCTGGTGCTCGCCCTGTCTGCTGTGATCAACCTCGGCAGCCTGCTGTCGTACGGCTCGGACTGGGCGAAACGCTCCGCCTGCGACCGCAACGTGCTCTCCCTGCTCGCCGGCTCACCGGACCAGACGAGCGGGGTCGATCCGACGTACCAGCCGGTGCTGTTCAGCCCCGACGTGCGGCTCGAGGACCTGCCGAGACTCGTCAGTGAGCACGCGATCGTGCCCCGCGCTCCCGTCTCGACCGCAGAGCAGGCACTCGTCGAGCAGGCGCTGGTCATCAACGTCGGCGCCTGTCCGGCGCCCGCCTGAGAATTCGGTGGCGCCGTCCACCGGTCATAGCCTGAGGTCATGTCTGAGTTCGAGTTCTCCGAGCTGCTGCCGACCGGTCACGACGACACTCCGTACCGCAAGGTCGCAGCGGAGGGCGTGAGCACCGTCGAAACACCGCTCGGTCGGTTCCTGCGGGTCGAGCCGGCTGTGCTGACACTGCTCACGCAGGAGGCGATGCGCGACATCGCCCACTTCCTGCGCCCCGGCCACCTCCAGCAGCTCGCCAACATCCTCGACGACCCGGAGGCCAGCGCCAACGACCGCTTCGTCGCCCTCGACCTGCTCAAGAACGCCTCGATCGCCGCCGGCGGGGTGCTGCCGATGTGCCAGGACACCGGCACCGCGATCGTCAAGGCGAAGAAGGGTCAGCTCGTGTTCACGGGTGGCGGCGACGAGGAAGCCATCGCCCGCGGGATCTTCAACACCTACCTCACCAGCAACCTGCGCTACAGCCAGATGGCCCCGCTGAACATGTACGACGAGGTCAACACCGGCAACAACCTGCCCGCCGAGATCAAGATCAGCGCGATCGACGGAGATGCGTACAAGTTCCTGTTCATGGCCAAAGGCGGCGGCAGCGCCAACAAGAGCTACCTGTTCCAAGAGACCAAGGCGCTGCTCAACGAGAGGACGCTGCTGCCCTGGCTGTTCGAGAAGATGAAGACGCTCGGCACCGCGGCGTGCCCGCCGTACCACCTCGCGGTCGTGATCGGGGGGACGTCGGCCGAGATGGCGGTCGAGACGGCCAAGCTCGCGTCGACCCGGTACCTGGACACGCTCCCACTGGCCGGTTCGAAGCTCGGTCACGGGTTCCGCGACATCGAGCTGGAGGCCAAGGTGCTGCAGCTGTCGCAGCAGACCGGGATCGGGGCCCAGTTCGGCGGCAAGTACTTCTGCCACGACGTCCGGATCATCCGCCTCCCCCGCCACGGAGCGAGCTGCCCGGTGGGCATGGCCGTGTCGTGCAGCGCCGACCGCCAGGCGCTGGGCAAGATCACCGCCGACGGGATCTTCCTCGAGCAACTGGAGACCGACCCGGCCCGGTTCCTGCCGGACACCACCCACGACGACCTCGCCGACGCCGCTGTCGTGCAGATCGACCTCAACCGGCCGATGCCCGACATCCGCGCCGAGCTGAGCAACTACCCGGTGAAGACGCGGGTGATGCTCACCGGCCCGATGGTCGTCGCCCGCGACATCGCCCACGCCAAGATCAAGGAGCGCCTCGACGCCGGCGGGGGGATGCCGCAGTACCTGCAGGACTACTGCGTGTACTACGCCGGCCCCGCCAAGACCCCGGAGGGCATGGCCTCCGGCTCGTTCGGCCCGACCACCGCCGGGCGGATGGACAGCTACGTCGACGAGTTCCAGGCCGCCGGCGGGAGCATGGTCATGCTCGCCAAGGGCAACCGCAGCCGCGCCGTCACCGAGGCGTGCAAGGCCCACGGCGGGTTCTACCTCGGTTCGATCGGCGGACCGGCCGCCCGGCTCGCGCAGGACTGCATCACCAAGGTCGAGGTGCTCGAGTACCCCGAGCTGGGGATGGAGGCGGTGTGGAAGATCGAGGTGCAGGACTTCCCGGCATTCATCGTCGTCGACGACAAGGGCAACGACTTCTTCGACCTCGTCAACAAGCCGTACACCGGCATCCCGGTGCGGGTCAGCTGAGGCTCACCGCTGATCCTCGGCCGTCGACCGAGCGGCCTCCCACTCGGCCCGCTCGATCGCGTACTCGACGTCGCCGTGCTCGTCGCCGGCGATGCGCACCGGCCAGTCGGCGTGGTACGTGCGCACGTGCCGCAACCCTGCCTTCTCCATCACCCGCCGCGAGGCGGTGTGGACAGCCATCGTCTCGGCGTGCACCCGCTCCACCCCGAGCTCGGCGAAGCCCTTGTCGATCAACGCCCGCGAGCCTTCCGTCGCGTAGCCCCTGTTCCAGGCGAAGCGGCGCAACCGGTAGCCGAGCTCGGGATCCAACGGTCCAGCGCCCTCGTTCGGGCGGAAGTGGAACCAGCCGAGGAATCGGCCCGACGACCGGTCGATGGCCGCCCAGAAGCCGTAGCCGACGGAGCGTTCGTAGTACGCGAGGAACGCCGGCAGCGTCTCCCCGACGATCTCCTCGCGGGGCACCGGGACGCCGGGGCTGTGGTAGCGCATCACGTCCGGGTCGTTGTCGAGCTCGAACAGCAGGTCGGCGTCGTCGGTGGTGAACCGCCGCAGGATCATCCGTTCTGTCTCGAGGAACACCTCCATGGCGGCCATTCTGCCCGCCGGCGGGCGCGTCGGGCACACGATCCCGGCACCGCGGTCACGGCTCGGTATGGTCGCACGGGGGACCGTTCGAGCAGTGGGAGTGTGCGATGAGTGACGCAGGCACGTTGGCGGGGAAGGTGGCGCTGATCACCGGGGGTGCGCGCGGGCAGGGTGCCGCAGAGGGTCGGTTGTTCGCCGACGCGGGCGCAACCGTCGTGCTCGCCGATGTGATCGACGACGACGGCGAGCAGACGGCGAAGGAGATCGACGGCCGTTACGTGCACCTCGACGTCGCCTCCGAGGAGGAGTGGGACACCGTCGTCGCCGACGTCATCGCCACAGAGGGGCGGCTCGACATCCTCGTCAACAACGCCGGCATCTTCCGCGCCGCGCAGATCGTCAACGAGACGCTGGCGCAGTGGGAGCGGATCATCGCCGTCAACCAGACGGGCGTGTTCCTCGGGATGCGCGCCGGAGCACGGGCGATGATCGACGCAGGCAACGGCGGGTCGATCGTCAACATCTCCTCGATCGCCGGGCTCTCCGGCGCGTTCGGCGCGGTGTCGTACTCGGCGTCGAAGTGGGCGGTGCGCGGGATGACGAAGGTCGCCGCGAAGGAGCTCGGCCGGTACGGCATCCGCGTCAACAGCATCCATCCGGGGCTGATCGCCACGCCAATGACCGCCAACTTCCCGATGGTCGTCAACGAGGAGAAGCGGCGCAAGAACGAGCGACTGACCCCGCTGACCCGCATCGGCACGCCGGAGGACATCGCCAACATGGCGCTGTTCCTGGCGGGTGGGGCATCGAGCTACTGCACGGGTCAGGAGTTCGTGGTCGACGGCGGCGTCCACGGCTGACCGCCCCGCCCTGACGGCGCGTCGGCGGTCGGGCGCCGCCGCACCGGCCGAGCGGCGGTCAGCTCGAGGCGGCGCCGTCGCGGTGGATCGGATCGAGCCACAGCACGGTGTCCGGCTTCTCGACGGGCTCGATGTCGAGGTTGACGACGATCGCCTCGTTGCCCGAGCGCACCAGCACGCACTGCAGGACGTCGGCGGTGCTGGCATTGATCTCCTGGTGCGGCACGTACGGCGGGATGAAGATGAAGTCGCCAGGACCGGCCTCGGCGACGAACTCGAGGCGCTCGCCCCAACGCATCCTGGCCCGGCCGCTGACGATGTAGATCACGCTCTCCAGCTCGCCGTGGTGGTGCGCCCCGGTCTTCGCGTTCGGGTGGATGTGGACGGTGCCCGCCCACAGCTTCTGCGCGCCGACGCGAGCCGCGTTGATCGCGGCGGCGCGGTCCATCCCCGGCGTCTGCGCGGTGTTCGAGTCGAGCGTGCCGCCCGGGATCACCTTGACCCCCGTCTCCCTCCAGCCGTCGGCAGGCACGTCTTGGCCGCTCTGATCGTCGTCAGCCATGGCATCCTCCTCGTCACGTTCGCAGTCGCGGTCGTCGTCGCTGGCCGGCCCTCACACCCTGGCGCGATCGTCGCCTCGACGTCGAGCGCAGGGTAGCAAGCGGACGACAGCGTGTGCCGTGCGGTCGTCGAGCTCAGCCGCGGATCGTGGAGATCGCAGTGATCGCGGCCAGGACGAGCAGGATGATCCCCGTCAGCTGACGGAGGCGACGCACCGAGATGCGCCGCACCAGACCCTCGCCGCTGACCACCGCGATCGCCGCCACGGCCCACAGCGCAAGCGTCGCTCCGACGCCGACGCTCACCGCCGAGTGGTAGTGGGCGGCGAGGTTGGCCGTGAGGATCTGGGTCAGGTCGCCCCACTCGGCGACGAAGATCACGGCGAACGCGGTGACCGCGACCTTCTTGTGCGATCTCACTTCGCGTGCGACGAGCGCGCTCCCGTCGTCCTGCTTGCCGGCCTCGCGGAACGCCATCACCGCGCCGAGCACGAACAGGGCCGTGACGAACCCCTCGACGGCGCAATGCGGGAGCAGCTTGAACAACCCGACGCCGACGGTGGTCGCGATGACGACGTGCACGAGGAACGCCGCAGCGGCACCGAGCCACACGGAGGCCGGCCGGCCACGCGAAGCGAGCATCAGCGAGGCGAACATCGTCTTGTCGGGCAGCTCGCCGACGAAGATCACCGGGAACACCGCCAGCGCGATCGCCAGGCTCACCGCGTTCGGACCTGGTGGTGGTGGTGAGTGCACCCGGGCGCGGCGGGCGAGCCGTGCCGACCGACGCATCGCATCCGTCTCACCCTACGGACTGGGCCGGGCCCTGCGCCGGAGGTGAGCACGTGATCGCGTTCGGCCTGGCCGCGGACCGAGATCCCGGTCGACGAGCCGGCTCGGCGTCAGGGCTCGGCGCGCTCGCCCAGCTCGCCGGCGAACTCGCCGAGGCGCAGCTCGGCGGCCGGCGTCTGACCTCCGCCGGCCATGAACCGCTGCATCGCCGAACGCGCCCGCGGGTCGCCGAGGGTGCGGTTGAACGCCGCCGCCTCGGCGAGCAGGTCCGCCTCGATCTCCTTCTCGACGCTGAGCACCGATGCCTTCGCCTCGCGAACAGCGAGCTGAGGGAACGAGGCGATCCGCGCCGCAAGACGATCGACGAACGGCCACAGCGCGTCCGCCGGGAGCGCACGGTTCACCCATCCCCACGCCTCGGCAGTGCACGCGTCGATGTCGTCGCAGCCGAGGATCACCTCCAAGGCCCGCGACCGCCCGATCAACCGGCCGAGGCGGACCGTCCCGCTGCCACCGGGAATGATCCCCAACGCCACCTCCGGTTGGTTGAACACCGCCCGATCCAACGCGGCGAAGCGCATGTCGCAGCTCAGCAGCAGCTCGCTCCCGCCGCCGCCGACGCGACCTTCGACCACGGCGATCGTCGCCTTCGGCATCGTGCGCATCGCCTCGCACATCGCGTGGAACGGGCTGAGCTTGGTCGGCGCCGCCATGTCCGCCGGGAACTCGAGGATCAGCCCGACGTCGAAGTGGGCGATGAAGAAGTCGGGGTTCGCCGAGCGGAGCACGACGACGCGCACATCGTCGTCGGCGGCGAGCACATGGGAGAGCTCGGCCAGCCCTGTGTACAGCTCGAGGTCGAACAGGTTGACCGGGCCGTTGTCGACGGTGACGGTGGCGATGCCGTCCTTGGTCACAACGGTGAAACCTGGCTGCTGGCTGGTCGGCGCTGCGGTCACGACGCGGAGCGTAAGGCGTCAGGCGTTGAGGCCATGCAGCGCAGCGATGGTGGCAGCCGCTTCGTCCGCGTTGGCCGGGAACATCCCTGCGCCGAAGTCGGTGACGCCGATGTCGGCGAGCGCGGCCACCTGGTCGCGCACCTCCGCCGCTGACCCGATGATCGCCAGATCCGCAGGACCGGCGACGCCCTCGTGGTCCATCATCGTCTTGTAGCTGGGCAGCTGGTCGTAGATCGCGAACACCTTCGCGGCGCGCGTGCGCGCCGCGTCGACATCGTCGGTGACGAGGACGGGCAGCGAGCAGTGGATCCGCGGTTCGGGCCGACCGGCGTCGGCCGCGGCCTGGCGGATCGTCGGGATGGTCAGCTCGGCGAGCGTCTTCGCACCGACGCACCACGTCGTCGTCCCGTCGGCCAGCGTCCCGGCGACGCGCAGCATCTGCGCGCCGAGCGCAGCGACGAGCACGACCGGGCTCGTCGCGCCGGCCACGCTGACCGCCCCGTGCACCTGGTAGTCCTCGCCCTCGAACGCCACAGAACTACCGGCGAGCAGCGGCATCAGCACCGACAGGTACTCGCGCAGGTGACGCACCGGCTTGTCGAAGGAGATCCCCCACATGCTCTCGACCACGACCCGGTGCGAGAGGCCGATGCCGAGGCACAGCCGGCCGCCGCTCGCGGCCTGCACCGACAGAGCCTGCTGGGCGAGCATCATCGGGTGGCGCGGGTACGTCGGCACGACGGCGGTGCCGAGCTCGATCCCCGGCACCTCGCGACCGACGATGCCGAGCACGGTCAGCGCGTCGTGGCCGAAGATCTGCGACACCCAGAACGTGTCGAACCCATCGTCGACGGCACGCCGCGCCTCGTCGACCACCTTGTCGATCGTGCCGTCGTTGATCGCCCCGCTGCCCATCCCCAAGCGCATCGCCGCACCGTACTCGGCGGCGCCCGGCTCGGGTCGGAGCAACGGCGACCGTGCGCGGTGAGCGGTGAGCGGTGAGCGCACTCATCTTGCGTCGCGCCCGCTCGGTGGGCGCGACGACTACGCCAGCGAGACCAGCTCGAGCCAGTCGTCGGAGAAGTAGTCGACGTCGCCGTCGGGCATCAGCAGCACCTTCGTCGGCGCGAGCTGCTCGACGAAGTGGGTGTCGTGGCTGACGAACACGATCGAGCCCTTCCAGTCGCTGAGCGCGTCGGCGACGGACTGGCGGCTCGGCGGGTCGAGGTTGTTGGTCGGCTCGTCGAGCAGCAGCAGGTTGTTGCGCCCGATCATCAGCATCGCCAGCGCGAGCTTGGTCTTCTCCCCGCCCGACAGCGTGCCGCTCTCCTGGTGCACCTTCTCGCCGGAGAGGCCCATCATCCCCAGCAGCCCGCGCAGCTGCGTCTCCGTGAAGACGATTCCGTCGGGGATCGCGACGCGCATGTTGTCGAGCAGCGTACGGTCGGAGAGGAGGTTGTCGTGCTCCTGTGCGTAGTAACCGACGTTGACGTTGTGGCCGAAGGCGAAGTCGCCGACGTTGGCGTGGGTCTCCCCCGCGAGGATCCGCAGCAAGCTGGTCTTGCCGGCGCCGTTGAGGCCGAGCACCAGCAGCCGCTCGCCGCGACCGAGGTCGAACGAGACGTCCTCGAACACCGGCGGCCCGCCGTAGCCCTTCGACAGCCCGCGCGTGGTGAGCACCGTGATCCCGCTCGACGGCGGGTCGGGGAAGCGCACCCGCAACGTCCGGTCGGCCGGTCCGACGCGCACCCGCTGCGCCTCCAGCCGGGCGATCTGCTTCTCCTTGCTGTGCGCCATCGCCGCCTTGGTCGCTTTTGCCCCGAACCGGTCGACGATGGTCTGCAGGCGGGCGATCTCCTTGCCCTGCAACGTCGCCTGCTTGGCGAGCCGCTCCTCGTCGCGGGCCCGCGACGTGCGGTACTGGGTGTACGTGCCCTTGTACTCGATCAGCGTGCCGACGGAATCCTCGTACGGACGGTCGAGGTGGATCACCCTGGTGATCGCCTCGTCGAGCAGCTCGAGGTCGTGGCTGATCACCAGCATCGCGCCGCGATAGGTGCGCATGAACTGCAACAGCCAGGTCTTGGCGTCGACGTCGAGGTGGTTGGTCGGCTCGTCGAGCAGGAGTGCGTCGCTGCCGGCGAAGAGGATCCTGGCCAGCTCGACGCGCCGCCGCTCGCCGCCGCTGAGCACCTTGATCGGCAGCTCCATCCGGTCGTCGGGCAGGCCGAGGCCTGACGCGATGCTGCGTGCCTCGCTCTCGGCCGAGTACCCGCCGGAGGAGGCGAACTCGTCGTGAGCCCTGCTGTAGCGGGCCACGTTGCGTTCGCTCGGGTCCTCCTCCATCGCGATGCGCAGCTTCTCGATCCGCACCATCTGGTCGTCGATCCCGCGGCCGGAGAGGACGTGGGTGATCGCCTCGCGGCCCTCCATCGTCGCGTCGATGCGCGGGTCCTGGGGCAGGTAGCCGAACCCGCCGCGACGCACCACCCTGCCAACGCTCGGCTCGACCTCCCCGCCGAGCACACGGAACAGGCTCGTCTTGCCCGCTCCGTTGCGCCCGACCAGCCCGACCTTGTCGCGGGCCATCACCGTGAAGGACGCGTCGGCGACGATCAGCCGCCCGCCCACCTCAACCGAGATCCCCTGCACCTGCAACATGTCGCTCCAGGGTGGCAGGCGATCCTCTCGGCGACAACCGCGTTGCACCGAAGCCGCGAGGTCGGCCCCGGGCGCGGCGCCCGCGGCGGAACCGCCCAGAACCGGGCGGTCGTGATGCGAGCGCCGGGTCGGAGCGACACAGCGGCATCTATGATCGGTGCGGTGGAGCTGTCGACCTCGGCGCGGTTGAGCGGGCCGATGACACGTTCGTGGGCAGCGCGGGCAGTGCCGTTGGCGTGCTGCGCGGCGTTGGCGGGGACCGCCGCAGTGGTGGCGCGCAACGACCCAGCGGCGCCGGGCAGCCACTTCCCGGGGTGCGTGTTCCGCAACGCCACCGGCCTGTGGTGCCCGGGCTGCGGGCTGACCCGCGGCGTGCACGCGTTGCTGAACGGCCACCTCGGCCAGTCGTTGTCGTCGAACGTGTTCACCCCACTTGCCGTGGTCGCCATCGTCGTGGCGATGGTCTCGTGGCTGCGCACGTCGTGGGGCCGTTCGGCGCTGCGCCTGCCGGCTGGCGTGCAACGCGCGCTGATGGTCGTCGCCCCGGCCGTCGTGCTGCTCTACGGCGTGCTGCGCAACATCCCGGCAGCGCCGTTCCCGTCGCTCGCTCCCTGACGTCGCCTCGCCCTCGACAAGCCCCGACCGGCCGAGCGGCCAAGATGAGCTGATGACCCGCGCGATCGCCTGGCGACGGACGATGCAGCCGCGCGATGTCCACGAGCGCCATCGGGCATCGACGCCGCTCGAGCTGCTCGTCGACCTCAGCTTCGTCGTCGGCGTGTCGCAGGTGGCGGCGAGCCTGCACGCGGCGATCATCGAGGGTCACGTCCGCTCGGCGATCGTCGCCTACCCGATCGTGTTCTTCAGCATCTGGTGGGCATGGGTCAACTTCACCTGGTTCGCCTCCTCGTACGACACCGACGACGTTCCGTACCGGCTGGCGACGCTGCTGCAGATCGCCGGCGTGCTCGTCATCACCGCCGGCGTGCCGCGGGCGTTCGACCACCAGGACATGGCGATCTCGACGTTCGGCTACGCGATCACCCGCGTCGGGTTGATCTCGCAGTGGATGCGGGTCAGCCGGACCACGGTGCGGAGGCGGTGTTCGCAGAGGCGATCGGCGACGACGGCGATACCGGTTCGGCGAGCCGGCTCGCGTTCACCTGGGGCTACGGCCACTTCGTGGTGTTCGGCGCTGCGGCAGCCCCGGAGCGACAGGGTCGACGGCCGATCGGTCGCCGGCGACGACGGTACGGCATGCCCGTCCGAGGTCTCTACGGCGAAATGGGCTCCTCGGCCTCGAAGGTGAACCGGCCCGGAGATGTCCAGGGTGAACCTGCTCCGAGTCGCTACGGCGAAAGCAGCTGCGAGGTCTGCGGTGTCCCGACGGTCGTCTTCACGGGCGCCTCCGTCGTCTGCGGCGCCGGAGCGCCCGTCGTCGGCCCAGCGGCGGAGCTCGGTGGCTCCACCGTCGTCCCGGCGGAAGGCTTGGCCGTTGTCGTCGTCGCCGATCCACCGGCGCGCACCGTCGTGGAGGTCACCGGCCGAACGGTGATCACCGGCTTGGTCGTCGACCGAGTCGTCGACCGCGTTTGTCGCGGCAACGTGGTGCCGGATTGGACGGACCCTGCCGAGTCGTTGCGGTAGCTCGTGGTCAGGCAATCCCCGGGTTGCTGCGGCGCCGGACCGAGGGTCGCCGCCATGCTCAGTGCCAGCGAGTTGCGACCCGAAGTGGTGAGGTGCAGGCCGTCACCACCGAGCAATCCACGCGCTGCCGTCGAGATCGTGGCCCAGTCGAGCACGGTGACGTTCGTGCGCGAGGCGGCGATCAACCGGATCACGGCGTTCACCTCGGCGCGGTTGGGCGTGAACTCGGTGACGGTGACGAGCACGACCGGGTTCGGCGACAACCGCTCGACGAGCGCGTCCAGGTCGTTGGCGTACACGGAGAGGTTGTCGCCGTAGTTGCTGCCGAGGAAGATCACGCCGACGTCCCACCCGGCGTCGAGGCGCTTGTCCAGCACCTGCTTGCCGAAGTCGATGAACCGTCCGACCTCGGCGTCGAGCTCGACGCGCCAGCCGAGCGGGACGAGGACCTTGCACATGTCGTTGCTGTAGCGGCTCGACGTCGACGCCAGCACCGAGTCGCCGATCATCAGCACCCTGTTGCCGGCCGCGCGCTGCCCCACGTCGGCGTTCGGGTCGAGCGTGGACGACGAGGAGGTCGAGCCGGCAGCGCTGATCGGGTCGCCGCTCGGGCCCGTCGCACCGGGGGCGCCTGTGGCACCTGTGGCGCCTGTCGACGGCGCCTGCGTCGATGAACCACTCGGCGGCACGGAGGTCGACGCCGCGTCGGGGGCCCGGCTGTCGATGGTCGACGGGAGGATCCCGACGCCGCCCAGCGTTCCGGGCGCACTCTGTCGAGCAGGTCCCGAAGGCGACGCCGTGACGGACGCGCACCCGGCCAGCAGAGCGACGCCGGCGGCGAGGGCGAGGAGTTGAAACCGGGGCAAGCTCACCATTCGACCGACTCGCGGTGCGCAACGCAAGTCACCGGCGCATCGGGCGAGGTCAGGACCTTGCGGGTCACTTCGGGCCCGATCCCGCTGGCGCACGCTCCTGTCCGGCACACACCCGCATCACCCCGATCCGGCGGTCGCAGCAGTGAGGTCCGGATCCTGCGGGGTGAGGTCCTCGAAGCGGTCGACGTGGCGCAGCGCCGGGAAGGCGACGGCCCACACCCCGACCACCACGAGCGTCCCGATCCCGCCGCCGATGACGGTGGTCGGCACGCCCAGCGCCTGCGCGGCGAGCCCGCTCTCGAACGCGCCGAGCTCGTTCGAGGCGCCGATGAACACGTTCTCGACGGCGAGCACGCGGCCACGCTTCTCGTCCGGGGTCACCAGCGGCACCAGCGAGCCGCGGATGAACACGCTGACCATGTCGGCCGCCGAGAGGACGATCAGCGCGACGAACGCCGTCGCGTAGCTGCGGGTGAAGCCGAGCACGAGCGTGCCGACACCGAAAATCCCGACGACGGTGAGCAGGGTCCTGCCCACGCGCCTGCGGATCGGCCGCACGGCGAGGCACAGCGCCATCGCCGCCGCGCCGATCCCTGGTGCGGCGCGCAGCCACCCGTAGGCGATGTCGCTCGCGCCGAGGCGCTCGTCGGCGATCGCCGGGAGCAGCGCCACGGCACCGCCGAACAGCACCGCGAACAGGTCGAGGCTCATCGTCGCCAACAGGATCGGCGTGCGGCGGATGAACCGCAACCCCTCGAACGCGCTGTGCAGGGTCGGCCGCTGGTCAGGACCTGGCGCCTCGGGCTGGCGTACGAACGTGACGAACCACAAGCTCAGCCACCCGGCGAAGATCATCAGTCCGGAACCGAGGAACGCGACCCAGGGATCGACGGCGTACAGGAACCCGGACAGCGCCGGCCCGAGGATCACCGCGCCGGTCCACGTGGCCGAGAACAGCGCGATCACCTTCGGCAGCGCGCCGTCGGGTGCGACCATCGGCGGCATCGAGCGCAGCGCAGGGGCCTGGAACGCCCGTCCGATGCCGTAGCCGAACGAGATCACGAACATCGGCCACACGTGCGTCGGATTGGTGCGCGCGTACAGCAGCAGCGCGACCGACGAGCCGAACTCGACCGCGACCGCGATCAACGCGATCCTCTTGCGATTGAACCGGTCGGCGACCGTCCCGGTGACGAGCACGAGCAGCGCCGCGGGGAGGAACTCGGCAAGGCCGATCCAGCCGAGGTCGGCCTCGCGCCCGCTGATGTCGAACGCCTCCTTGCCGACTGCGGCAGCCTGGAGCGCGACGCCGGTGAACAGCACCAGGTTGGCCCACAGCAACCGTCGTACCGGTGGGAAGCGCAGCAGCGCGCCCGGCGAGTACACCGGGGCGATCACGGGTGACGGCACGTCGCTCACGAGGGTCCCGACCCTAACGGCGCACCGCGACCCGCACGCGGGTCATTGCCGGGTCGGCGACGTCATGCGCCGCGGTGCTACACACCGGTGATGAGCGAGCGCAGCGAACGAATCATCAGGCAGGTTGCTTCGGCGCGCAGCGCCGAACAGCTCATCCGCACACCGGCGCAGGCGGTGCACCAGTGAGCGCGTTGTCCGATCAGACGCGGTGGCTCGATGCCACCGATCAAGCCGCCCTCGTCGCCAAGGGCGAGGTGGGTCCCACCGAGCTGCTCGAGGCCGCGATCGCGCGGATCGAGGCGATCGATCCGCAGCTCAACGCGGTCACGATCCGTTGGTTCGACCACGCGCGGGAGGTCGCGGCGGGCAGCGCCCAGAACGGCCCGTTCCGCGGCGTGCCCGAAGGACCTTTCCGCGGCGTCCCGTTCCTGCTCAAAGACCTGTGGGCGGCCTACGCCGGTCAGCCACTGACCAACGGCTGCGCGGCGCTGAAGGCGGTGATGCCGCGCTCGCCGGCCGACACCACCCTGGTGGCCCGCTTCCGCGCCGCTGGCCTCGTCACCGCCGGGCGCACCAACAGCCCCGAGCTCGGCAGTGTGCCCACCACCGAGCCGGTCGCGTGGGGTGCGACGCACAACCCGTGGGACCTCGCCCGCACGCCGGGCGGGTCGAGCGGCGGCTCGGGGGCGGCCGTCGCCGCCGGGCTGGTGCCGATCGCTCACGCCACCGACGGCGGCGGCTCGATCCGCATCCCCGCGTCCTGCTGCGGTCTGGTCGGGCTGAAGCCGACCCAGGGCCGGATCTCCCTCGGCCCGCTGCGCGACGAATCGAACCTCGGCGTGGAGCTGTGCCTCAGCCGCAGCGTGCGCGATACCGCGGCGTTGCTCGATGCGGTGCACGGTCCCGGTGTCGGCGACACGGTGATCGCCCCGGCCCCTGGGCGCCCGTACACCGACGAGGTCGGCGCCGATCCCGGTCGGTTGCGCATCGGGCTGCTCGACCATCACCCGTTCGGCCACCCGGTCGACGGAGCGTGTGCGCAGGCCGCACGGGCCACGGGCGCGCTGCTCGAGTCACTGGGGCACATCGTCGAGCCAGGGTTCCCTGCCGCGCTGGCCAACCCCGACTTCGGCCGGCGCTTCGGGGCGATGTGGGCGACGAACATGGGTGTCTCGGCGCGGCGGATCGCCGCCCAGCTCGGACGCGACCTGGTGCCCGGCGATCTCGAGCTGGTCAACCAGGTGCAGGCCGACTTCGCCGCATCGGTGAATGGTGTCGACTACGCCTTCGCGCTGGCCGCGAACGTCGAGTTCCGCCGCGCGGTCCAGCAGTGGTGGGCAGACGGGTGGGACCTGCTGCTCACCCCGACGCTCGGCGAACCACCGCCGGTCCTCGGCAGCTTCGCCAACGACCCGGCCAACCCGACGGCGCCGATGGAACGGTCCGCGCCGTTCGTGCCCTACACGCCGGCGTTCAACGCCAGCGGGCAGCCGGCGATCAGCCTGCCGATGCACTGGATGACGACCGACGAGGGCACCACCGTGCCGATCGGGATCCAGCTCGTCGCCGCTTACGGACGCGAGGACGTGCTGCTGCGGGTGGCCGCGCAGCTGGAGGCGGCCCAGCCCTGGGCCCATCGCCGTCCCCCGATCTGAACGGATCGCCACCCGGCCGCGGGCACTACCGCGCGGTCCAGCCGCCGTCGACGATCAGGCTCTGCCCGGTCATGAACGTGCTGCCCGGCCCTGCGAGCAACAGCAGCGCAGCGTCCAGCTCGTGTTCGAGGCCCATCCGGGGGATCGGCGAGTTCTGCCCGATGAACCGCTGCGAGCTGTCGTCGCTCTCCATCCCGGCGGTCATCTCGCTCTGGAACCAGCCGGGGCACAGCGCGTTGACGCGCACGCCCTTGCGCGCCCACTGCAGCGCGAGCTCGCGGGTCAGATTGATCACCGCACCCTTCGATGCGCAGTAGTGCGCCTGCTTGATCGGCGTCGAGCCGACGTGCCCGAGCATCGAAGCGACGTTGATCACACTGCCGCCGCCCTCGGCGATCATCGACGGCGCGCACAGCTTGGCGAGGTGCCACAGGGCGGTGACGTTGACCTCCATCGCGCCGCGGAACGTGTCGAGGCTCTCCTGCTCGATCGGGACCATGTGCCCGACGCCGGCATTGTTGACCAGCACACCGATGTGCCCGAAGCGGTCGATGGCGGTCCCGACGAGCCGTTCGCGGTCGACCTCCGTCGACAGGTCGGCGGCGACGGCCAGCGAACCCGGGAGCTCCTCGACGAGAGCGTCGAGACGTTCGGTGCGCCGCGCCGCGACGACGACGTTGGCGCCGACGCTGTGCAGCACGCGGGCGAAGCGGTCGCCGAGGCCTGACGACGCTCCGGTGACGACAGCGGTGACCCCGTCGAGGCGGAACAGAGCGAGCGGATCGAGGGCGGTAGGAACAGGCATGGTGTCGATTCTGTGACAACGGGGACGGTTCGGAGAATTTGTGCGACGCGTCGATCTTTTCGGCCACCGCCGACGTCTCATGCACTGTGCAGATCACGGGCCCCGACGACATCAGGACCGAGCCACGCGAAACGGGGGCGCACCCCGTCACCGGCTGGGGCACGGCCGTCCGCCTGGCGATCGTCCTCAGCGTCGTCTCGGCGCTGATCGTCGTGACGTTCGCCGGTCGGATCGCGGGGTCGACGCTGATCTGCGGAGTCATCGCCGTCGGATCGGTCGTTGGTTGGATCAGCGCAGAGCGAGCCCCGCTCCCCTCGGCGCTGCGCCTGCGCCGCCGCTAGCAGGCCGTCATCGCCCGACCAACGCGGCGCGGGGCGCAATCCCGGCCAGGTCGCGGGCGTGTGCGACGATGGGGCGGATGACAGCGTGCAGCGAGCGAACCACCGACAGCGTCACCTCGATGCGGAGCCGGTGCGTCACCGGCCCGATGTGCCCCTCGTCGAGCGCGGCGCCACGATGAAGGTCCGCATCGGCTACGGCTTCGGCGTGCGCACCCAGCTCAACGACGACGGCTTCACCGCGGTCGTGGACGCGCTCGAGCGACTCCGCTTCGACAGCCTGTGGCTCAGCGAGCGCATCGGCGGCGAGGCGCCGGACCCTCTGGTGGCGATGGCCTTCGCCGCAGGGCGGACCACCAGGCTGAAGTTCGGGATGAGCGTGATGGTCCTGCCGGGCCGCAACCCGGTGGTCCTCGCCAAGGGGCTGGCGACGATGGACCGGCTCTCCAACGGGCGACTGCTGCCGGCGTTCGGGCTCGGGGTCGCAGATCCGCACGAGCAGCAGGCGTTCGGGGTCGACCGCACGGAGCGGGCGAAGATTTTCGACGAGGCGCTCGCAGTGCTGCGCGGCGCGTGGGGCGCAGAGCCGTTCACATTCGAGGGCACGTACTTCCACTACGACCAGCTGCGCGTGCTGCCCAAGCCGCGCCAGCACCACGTCGACGTGTGGCTCGGCGGGATCGCTCCTTCCGAGCTGCGTCGCGTCGGACGGCTGGCCGACGGCTGGTTGCCGAGCTTCGTCACCGCCGACGACGCCGCCCGCGGCCGGGAGACGATCGAGCAGGTCGCCGCCGAGCACGGCCGGTCGATCGACGACGACCACTACGGCGCGCTGATCCCCTACGGCAACGGTCCTGTGCCCGAGGCGTTGCTCGCCGGCCTCGCCAAGCGCCGCCCCGACCTCGCCGATCCGTCCTCGCTCGTGCCCCAGGGCTGGGACGAGCTGATGGCCACGATCGACAAGTTCGTCGCGGTCGGCACCACCAAGTTCGTGATCCTCCCGCTCGTCGAGCCGGGCTCGACCGACGGATGGTTGGACCACCTCGAAGAGGCCGCGCCGATCGTGCTGGCCCGCCAGACGTGAGCTCGGCGACCCCGACGTCGCTGTTCGAGCTCGACGGTGACCGCTACGTGGCCACCGGCATGAGCCGTGGTCCGTGGGACCCGCGCCACTGCCACGGCGGCCCGGTCAGCGCGCTGCTCGCGCGCGCCGTGGAGCAGGTCCACGACGCCGGCAGTGTGCGCTCCGGCGACTGGCAGATCGCCCGGCTGACCGTCGAGCTGACCCGCCCCGTCCCCGTCGCGACGCCGCTCGAGCTGGCAGTCGACGTCGAGCGGCCGGGGCGCAAGGTGTCGCTCGTCTCGGCGGTGCTGCGCGACGACGCCACCGAGGTCGCCCGGGTTCGTGCCCTGCGCATCCGCCGTGTGGAACTGGCCCTGCCCGCAGACGCCAACCTGGCCGTCGACGTGCCCCTCGGGCCACCGGAGTCGGCGCACCGCGAGCGCGTCACCTGGGCGGTGGGTGACGAGCTGAGCTTCCATGCCGATGCGTGCGAGCACCGCTTCGTGGACGGTTCGTGGGACGATCCCGGGCCCGTCGAGGTGTGGATCCGGCTCGACGTCACAGTGATCGGCGACGAGGT
>JBBQTN010000014.1:0-43909 GCA_038213195.1 Acidimicrobiales bacterium
GCTGGAACTCGGACCATTGAGTTCGGCGGCGGCGACCGAGCTGGCCATCGGGCTGCTCGGCCGCACCGACGCGGTCGACCACGTGGTGGAGTACGCCGAGGGCAATCCGCTGTTCCTCGTCGAGATGGCCCGCGCGGGGACATCAGGATCTGGGGCTGGTGGTCAGCTGCCCGAACGGATGAGGGCGGTCATCCTCCAACGACTCGCCCGACTTCCCGCAGCCGCTGATCAGGTGGCTGCGATCGGTGCGATGATCGGTCGCCCATTCACCGTCGAGCTCGTCGCGCAGGTCGCGCAGTGCGCCACCCCCCACCTCTGGTTCGACGCGGTGGCCGGTGTCGATGAGCTCTGGCGGCGTGGAATCGTGCGTGAGCTGGGCAACGCCACGTACGATTTCGGTCACGGCAAGGTGCGCGAGGTGGCCGACGACGCGGTCGCGCCGGCCCGGCGGGCCGAGCTCCACCGGGCGGTCGCCGACGCCTTGGAACGCCTCAATCGGGATGCCCCTGACGAGGTGGCGGTTCAGGTCGCGGCCCACTACGACCGAGCAGGCGCAGACCGGCTCGCCATCGCCTCCTACCGGCGAGCGGTCGATGTCGCCCGCCGTGTCTACGCCTACCAGGACGTCATCGGACTCGCCAATCGCGCGTTGCAACTGATCGAACGGTGCCCGGCGACACCCGAACGGGACGAATCCGAGCTGACCTTCCTCGATCCCCTCGGCGTCGCGCTCTACGCGGGCACGGGCCAGCAGCGGCACGACGCGTCGATCTACGAGCGCGCCGACACGCTCCGTGCCCGCCTGGGCCGCCCGCCCGACCCGACGACCCTGCGTACCGCAGCGAACCTCGCCATCTCCCAACGCGAATTCCGGCTCCCGCACCGCAACGGCCAACGACTGCTCGCCCAGGGCGCCGCGACCGACGACCCGGTGCTGCGCACCGAGGGCCACTACCTCCTCGGAGTGACATCGTTCTGGCTGGGCGAGTTCACGGCGTCCCGTGACCACCTCGCCAGCGCGCTGTCCTCCTTCGCATCGGAACGGGCAACCGAGCATCTGGCGAGGTTCGGCCAGGACCCCAAGGCGGTGTGCCTGGTGCGGTCCGGCTTCACCGCCTTCCACCTCGGGGACTTCGAACACGCCGAGGATCAAACACAGCACGCCGTGGCTCACGCCGACACGATCGCGCATCCGTACACGACCGCGTACGTGCGCGCCTTCGCGGCCTGGCACTGCCTTGATGCCGGTCGACTCGACGACGCCCGGGAGCTGATCGCCCAGGTCGATCACGGCTGTTGCAACGCAGGGCTCGAGCTGATCAGTCGAATTGTCGAAGCGTGGGTGGCGAGCACTGAGGGCGATGATCGCGGAAGTGTCGACCGGCTCGCTCGGGCCGCAGACGATGCTCGCGAGATCCCGTTGAACCAACCGCTCGCGCTGTTGCTCCTCGCTCGTGCCCATGCCAACGCTGGCCACGCCGAACGAGGCATCGAACCGGCCCGGCTCGCGCTCTCGCTCGTCGAGCAGTCGATGCCGTTCCACGAAGCCGACGCCTGCCTCGTTCTCGCCGAGCTCCTCGCCGCCAACGGACGCGACGACGCGACGGTCGAGCGACTGCTGCGTCGGGCCACGGCGATCGCCTCCCGACAACACGGTGTCGTGCTCGAGCTCCGCGCCCGCACGGCACTTGTCGATTGGTCACGGAGCGTCGCGCACAGCAACCGTGACGCCGACGTCCGGGCGTTGACCGATCTCTGCGCCCGCTGGCCGGCGCACACGCGCAGCGTTTCCCTCGACCGGGCCCGCGCGACGGTCGGCGAGCACAGCTGATCGGTGCACGAGCACACGTTGGAACGGTCCGGGCGTAGCGCCGACCGTTTCGGACCCGTGACGTCTGGAGCGGCGGCGATCCATCGCGGAGCGAGTCAAGGCCGGTGAGCAACCTCTGACGCGGATTTGATGAGTGCTTCTCGCGATGGGTCCGTCGATCCAGGGTGATGGTCGGCAACGGCCGTGGGGACGGGCGACGCCGAGGTCGTGAGGCCGACCTCAGACGACGCCGGGCGAGATGGGGTGCCCTTCTCTGACGGTCGTGCGTTGCACCGCTCGATCCGCGCTGCCGAAGCTGCCTCGGATTGACGCTTCCAGAACGCCGAGGGCGCGACGCTGCCGACGAGCGACGCGACGACGATCGCCGGCCAGTACCGAGCTCTGACCTGGGCACCAACAGCGCCGTCGGACGCGACAGCCCGCCTCCATCCGAAACCGGACGAACCACCATTTCGACCTTTGATCTACCGCAACCGCGAGGGACCACCATGAGAGCGCAACGAGCCGCTGCGAGCCAACTCTGGCTGGCACTGATCTTGGGCACGGAACGCCAGGCGTGCGCCGACCCGGGTCACCGCCGCCAAGCCCGTGCACGATGACCCACTCCGACAACCCCTCAACCCGGATGACGACGCCGGATGACCTGACGGTCACGACGACCTTCACCGCCGACCGCCTCGTTGTCGAGCTCGACGTACCGCTCCACTCGGAACAGTCATTCCCCCCCGGCGGCGATCCTGACGTCGACGACGGGGCTCACCGACATCGCTCTCCCGCGCAGCCGAACTTCGACGACGCCACCGAGGCCGCGAACCGTGCACTGCTCGTCGTTCGCGTCCGACTGGAACGGACGGGCACTCCTTGCTGGCAGGTGCAAATCGACACTGCGGCACACCGCGTCGGCGACGTTCTCTGGGGCCGTGATCTTGACGGTAGCCAGCAGCTCGCGCACCACGAACTCCCCAACACCGTTGACCTCGCGGTCACAGGAGAAGACACCGGACCTGACTGCGCTCCGTCGGCGGCGTGCGACCACGTGCACCCAGCGGCGGCAGTCCCAGAGGTCAGACGCCAATCGGCCGACGCACGCCTCGCCACCCTGCGCTCGCGACGCGAACGTCGCGCCGCCACGGCTCGAGCGCAGTCAGCCGATGCGGCCATCGACACGAGAGGGAACCGCATCACCGGCCGCCTCACCCGTGGCCGATTCCGACACCGTGAACCGATGACTTGGTCGCGGCAACTTGCCATTGGCGAGACCCCAATGGCGGTCACGGAAGTGACCGTCGAGCCCCGGGCACGTGGTCGTCGAAACTTGCCCATCGCGATCATCGCGACCACGGTCCTCAGCTTCGTAGCCGGCGCATTGACGCTTGGTGCCCAAACTCGCCCACGGCCCAGAACCACAGCTGCAACGACCTTGCCCGACGTGGGTGCCGGCCACGCGCCGACCTCAGATCTCACCACCCACGCCAACGTGTACGAACTGGCGATCAGTGGCACGAACAACAACGCCGACTCCACCGCGAAGGCCCCGGCGATTGGTCGGGCGCCCGGTTCAGGTCTCAGTGGTCATGCCAACGTCTACGACCTCGCGATCAGTGGAGCAAGCGGCAGTACTGACGCCACCTTGCCAGCCACAGCGGCTGGTCCGGCGCCAACCTTGGGCGTGAAGAGCGATGTCAACGTTTACGACCTCGCCATCAAGAGCGCGCGCAGTATTCCGGGCTCCCCACCGGTGGGGCCGCCACCGGGCGCGTCGCTGCCCACACCGCTTCTGTCGGTCTCCTAGGGTCGTCGCGATGACGGGTCCCACCGACGAGCAGATCGAGGCGATGGTCATTGACGGTCCAACCCTGCACAACGACACCATCCACCTCGACGAACCCGATCCGCTCTGGCCAACACTGTTCGAACGAGAGGCTGCCCGCATTCGCAGTGTGCTCGGTCCGACGGCGCTCCTTGTCGAGCACGTCGGCTCGACTTCGGTCCCGGGGCTGTGTGCCAAGCCGATCATCGACATCGTCCTGGTCGTGCCAGACGCGGCGGCGGAGGCGGACTACGTGTCGCAGCTCGAGGCGGTCGGCTACACGCTGAGGATTCGTGAGCCCGACTGGTTCGAGCATCGGCTGTTGAAGGGTCCCGACACCGAGGTCAACATCCACGTCTTCAGCGTCGGCTGCCCCGAGATCACCAAGATGCTCGCGTTTCGTGACCACCTGCGGACGAACGGCTCCGACCGGGAGCTCTACGAGCGAACCAAGCGCGAGCTGGCGGCACGCCGATGGAAGTACGTGCAGCACTACGCGAACGCCAAGTCCGAGGTGGTCGAGGCGATCTACAGGAGAGCAACCAGCGAGTAGCAACATGCATTGTGACGCCAACCGCGCCATGATCCGTCACGAGCGGACCAAGTCGCCCTCCCGGCCTGCAGCGAGATCGACACCAGACCTGCGAGTGTCACCGAACACGCCGCTCGCAGTGAAGAGGCGATCGGCACGGGTGGCTGGGGGCGGGAGGGCCCGAGCTCGATCGGCTGTGCGTCTCAGAGACGTCGCCGTCCGACTGTTACACCGCGGTTGGCTGAGCCGTACGGTGCCGTGCATGACACAGATCGGAATGAGCGACGAGGTTCGCGAGCTGCGGGCGCGGATGAAGGACTTCATCGACGACGCGGTGATCAAGGCCGAGCCAGAGCTGGAGCGTCTCGCCGAGGACGACCTCCATCCGACCACCGGGCTGCCGATGGAGCTCTACCGCGTTGCCGAAGAGCGCGGCCTGGATACCTCGCGCGGCGTGCCCGGACCCGGTGACTCGGCGACTCGCCGCAACGTCGGCCCGATCGCCGACCTCCAGGCCGAGGCCAAGGCCCGCGGGCTGTGGGCGCTCGGGCACCCCGCCGAGATCGGCGGCGGCGGGTTGCCGTTCATGGACTTCGTGTACCTCAACGAGATCATCGGACGCTCGGAGTTCGGCTCGGTCGCTGCCGGCACTGCGACGATGCAGGACTCGATCATGCTCCACCTGTACGCCAGCGACGACCAACGCGAGCGCTACCTCGCGCCGCTGGTGGCCGGCGGGCGGTTCCCGTCGGTGGGGCTCACCGAGCCGGAGGTCGCCGGCAGCGATCCCACCCAGATGCGGACGAACGCCTACCTCGACGGCGACGAGTGGGTGATCAACGGCCACAAGTGGTTCACCTCCGGCGCGTCGCGCGCTGCGTTCACGACTGTGTTCGCGAAGACCGAGCCCGACGCCGAGAAGCACGTGCAGTTCAGCTCGATCATCGTGCCCACCGACACGCCGGGTTATCTGATCCAGCGGGCGGTGCCGACGATGGGCCACGTCGGCGGCCAGCACTGCGAGGTCGTCTACGACAACGTGCGAGTGCCGAAGACGAACCTTCTCGGCAACCGCGGCGAGGGCTTCCTGATCAGCCAGAAGCGACTCGGACCGGGGCGCATCTTCCACTGCATGCGCTGGCTCGGCCAGGCCCAGCGTGCGTTCGAGCTGATGTGCGACCGAGCCCTGGAGCGCTACGCCCACGGTTCGCTCCTGGCCGAGAAGGGCGCAATCCAGACGATGATCGCCCAGTCGGCAGCGGAGATCCAGGGCGCCCGGCTGATGACGCTCGACGCCGCCCGGGTCATCGACTCCGGCGCCGATGCCCGCGTCGCGATCAGCCTGATCAAGTTCCACGGAGCGACGATGCTGCACAACGTCATCGACCGGGCCATCCAGGTCCACGGCGCGCTCGGTGTCACCAGCGACCGCCCGCTCGACAAGATGTACCGCGAGGCGCGGTACGCCCGGCTCTACGACGGGCCCGACGAGGTGCACCACATGGTCGTGGCCCGCAACCTGCTCCGCCATTACAAAGACGGCGCCCCCTGGTCGTAACACCCGGCAGCCGTTCGAATGACCCACGCACCCGAAGCCTCGGCACGCGTCCCTGAATCGCCGAATACACGGAGAACGCCCTCGATGTCACCGGGCAGACCTCGGGGACGCGTGTGTGTCAGGCTGCCTGTCGCGGCGCCCAACGCGTCGGCCCGGCTCGAGAGGGGAGGGCGCATGCCCGACGGGGATCTGTTCGATATCGGCCTCGAGGTCCGGCGATCAGCCTTGGGCACCGATTACGTCGATGCGAGTCTCGACAACTCGGACGAGTTCATGATGGCCTTCCAGCGGGTCGTGACGGAGCTGGCGTGGGGATATGCCTGGAGTCGTCCTGGGTTGGATCGCAAGACGCGCTTCATGATCAACATCGCCATGCTGACTGCGATGAGCAGATGGCAAGAACTCACCATCTACACCCGTGGGGCTCTCGCCGCCGGGGTATCAGTTGAGGAGATCAAAGAGATCCTCATCCATGCGACCGTGTACTGCGGCACCCCTGCAGGGCATCAAGCGTTCCTCGCAGTCCACGAGGCACTCGTTGCAGACGGAGCGGTCAGCCCGTAGGTAACAGCTGTTACAGTCATCACGATGTCGTGGGTCGGTTGGGCGCTGGTCGGGGCGGGGGTGTTGATCCTGTCGTGGGTGGTCATGATCGTGTTGGCGCGCCGCTTGCCGCCGGGGTTGGCGAAGGATCTGGCGACGGTGCTCCCGGCGTGTGTCACGACCGCGCGTCGGCTGCGCAAGGATCCGCTCGTGCCGAGGCGGGTCAAGCTGGCGGTGGCGTTCGCCGGACTGTGGGTGTTGTCGCCGATCGACCTGATCCCCGAGTTCCTCCCGGTGATCGGGCCACTCGACGACATCGTCGTGGTCGCCCTGGCCTTGCGCTACGCCGCGCGGCGGGTCCCGCCTGAGCGTCTGTTGGCCGCGTGGCCCGCCGAACGTCGAATTCTCGAACGGTTGGCCCCGGCGGTCGCGCGCGTTGCCTTGGTGGAGCACGTCTGATGGACGGCAGGTTGTATCGGTGGTTCAACCGTTTGGCGGACAGGACCTCGTGGGCGCACGGCGTGATGACGTTCTACGCCAACGATGGGATCGTCATCTTCGGGGTGTTGATCGTGATCGTCTATGCCCTGGGCCGCCAGCACGACGACCACCGTTCCGTCGCCGCCGCTGTCTGGTCGGGGGGTGCCGCGCTCGTCGCGTTGTTGGTCGGTCAGTTGGTCGGCATCCCGATCGATCGAGCACGTCCGTACGACAAGATGAGCAAGGTGCACGTTCTGGTTGATCGCACCACAGACTTCTCCTTCCCGAGCGATCATGCGCTGGTGGCCGGGGCGGTCGCTGTGGGTCTGCTGTTCGCGAATCGCCGCTGGGGGATCGTGGCGTGCGTTGCCGCCGTGCTGATGGGGTTCGCCCGGGTGTACGTCGGGGCGCACTACCCAGGTGACGTGGCCGCCGGTCTGGCAATCGGCGCGGCACTCGCGACGATGGGTGGGTACTTGCTCGTCCCATGGCTGACCCGTGTCGTCCACTGGCTGGTGCGCACGCCGCTGCGTCCGCTGCTGACGTCTGTGAGCCGGACGGGCACGTCGGTCGACCCTGCAGACGCTTGATGGAGAAGGCCCGGCCCGAGCAGTGGGTGGTGATCATTCCACGGTTGCCGTCGGAGCCGTCGCGTTACCGGGTCGCGCTGTGGCGTGAGCTGCGCCGCGCCGGTGCGGTGCAGCTTGGCCAGGGGACCTGGGCGCTACCCGACACGGCCGGCACCGCCGGGGAGATCGACAAGATCTCCGGCCTGGTCGCCCAGAGCGACGGTGAGGTGCTCGTGCTCGCGGCGCATGGTTGGAGCGTCACCGACACAGCGATGATCCGCGCCAGGTTCGACGAGACACGACGTGCCGAGTGGACGGAGTTCGTTTCCGAGTGCGACAAGGCGCTCGCCGAGCTGCGTCGTGAGATCGCCACCCAGAAGTTCACGTTGGCCGAACTCGACGAAGAGGAGCAGAACGTCGATCGGCTCCGCCGATGGCATCGGGAACTGTCGGTGCGCGACCAGTTCGGCGCAGCAGACGCGACCGACATGCAAGCTCGGCTCGACGACTGCGCCGCCGAGCTGACGCGCTTCACCGAGCTCGTCTACGCAGCCGTCGGCCTGACGTGATCGAGACCACCCGCACGATCGGACGCACGCCCGACCCGTGGCCAGCACGACCATCGCCGCGACGTCGTCCGATGTCCGCCTGCTCGGCATGCAGGCCGGGCAGGACAGGCACGCCGGGCACGAGCCGGAGATCGTTCGTCGCGCCATCTCACGGCAGCGAGCCGTCGCGCTATCCGGGGGCTTGGAGGCGGCGCCGGGTGAATGTGACGAGGCAGAACAGACCGTAAGTGGCGAAGCCGATGCCCACGATTGCGACGACGAGCCTGCCCCACGAATGGATGGCGAGCCGGCGGAGTGCACCGTCGAGGCCAGTGGCTTCGCTCGGGTTGTAGTTGATCGCGGAGAGAAACAGGAACACTCCGACCAGGCCGATGCCGATGCCTCGCCCGACTTCGCCGACGGCTCCGAGCCGTCGAGACCAGGCGACGCGGGCCGGCGACAAGCCGGTCAGGTCGAGCTCATCGTCGACGTCCATCGTCACGCCCTTGGAGAACCGGTACAGGCCAGCAGCGATCACGATCACGCCGACGAGAGCGACCGCGACGCGGCCGGCATTGTGGCGCATGATCGAGGCGGAGATGTCGGTGACCTTGGTGTTGCCGTTCGGCGCCTTGCCCGGATGGCGAGCGAGAGTGATGGCGCTGATCGCGAATGAGGTGTAGATCACTGCGCTCACGGTGAAGCCCGCTCTCTGCACCATGGCCTTGGCGTCGGTGCCTCCTGGGAGCAACGCCGATACGACCCGCCACGCCGCGTACAGCAACATCCCGATCGCCAGCAGCCACAGCAGCAGGGTGCCCCCTCCGGTTCCGGCGACCGCCTTGATCGCTCCCGTGGGGCTTGCCTCCTGCTTCCCCGCCGCCGCCGTGGCCGTGGTCCAGCCGGACGCCCGGACCGCAACAGCGATCGCGAGGAAGCCCGAGATCGTGTAGACGATGCCTTTGGCGAACCATCCGGCGCGCCCGGCCTTCACCGCTCCGGGATGTTCGTCGGCCAGTCGTCCGACCGGGTTTCGGCTGTCGTCGGCCTTCGCGCGCGACCGTTGCGATGCGTGTGGGATGGTGTGCTCCGTTCGTCGCCGACTGCGGTCATCCAACGGAAACCGAGGTCATCGCGCCCGCCGAGGTCGGCAGGGCGGTCGACACAGCCGGGTCGGCGAGGTGTGCGAGATGTGCCCCGATCTGGCGTCCGATGACTGGCCACGAGGTTTGTCGGCTGATGCAGCGTGCCGCCAGCGCGTGACCGGCGTGGCGTTGCGGATTGGTGAGCACCTCGAGAAGTGCCCGGGCGATGCCTTCATGGCCCGCGGTCCAGGGAACGATCACCCCGGCACCGGCGGCCGCCATCGTCTGGGCGTAGCGGTACGGCGTGGACACGAAGGGCACGCCGGCTGCGATCGCGAATGACAGGGTGCCACTGACGATCTGCTCCGCGCCCGGATAGGGGGTGACGAACACGTCGGACGCGGCCAAGAGCGTGGCCAGTTCGTCGACGGTGAGGAACCGGTCGATGAACATCACGCTGTCGTCTACCCCCACGGTTCTGGCCAGCTGTTCGAGGCTCCTGCGGTACGTTTCACCGTCGCGGCGGGCCACGTCCGGGTGCGTGCGTCCGGCAATGACGTAACAGACCGAATCGAGCGTGTCCCGCAGCGTCGCCATCGCAGTGATGGCCGTTTCGATGCCTTTGCCGGGCGACAGCAATCCGAACGTCGACACGACCTTCGTCCCAGTGGGGATACCGAGCCGTCGTCTCGGTGATCCGTCGCGGGTCGCGCGGCGGATCTGTGGGGGGACACCGTGCGCCACGACGCGGACGTCGGCCCCCGATACGAAATGCTGGTCGACGAGCAGGGCCTGCGCCGCGTCAGTGAACACGTGGACCTGACCAGCGCGGCGTAGCACCGGCGTGAGCGCAGTGCGTTGGCTGATGCTGTAGTCCTTCAGCACCGTGTGCAGCGTGACCGCGAACGGGACGCGCAACGCGTCGGTGAGCGCACCGAGCAGGCAGCCATCCGGACCGCCGTAGATGCCGAACTCGTGCTGGATCATCACCACGTCGACACATTGCGACAGCAGCCGCGCCGTTTCGACGTACGACTCGGCGTCGTGCTGGCGCAACGGGATCGCTCCCGGTGCCGGGAGGTCTCCGTGATCGACCGACGCGACGATCACTGTCCTGTGCCCCGCGTCCAGCAACGCGGCGTTGAGGTCGGCAGCGTAGGTCGCGAGCCCACACGACCGCGGCGGGAACGTTCCAACCAAACCGATCCTCAACGGTCGCATCGCTGGGCTCTGTTCACGTCGTTTCCTCACGGTCACCGTGCGAGCGGGTGGGCCGGCCACGCATACACACGACACGCGAGCACTCGACGACTGCCGCCGCTTGATCTTCCATGCCTCGCCCCTCTCGACTCTGCTGCACCTGACACCACGACGAGCCGGGGTGAGAACGGAGGTCAGCCAAGATGAACGCACACCGCGCCCCGCTGCATTGCCCGGCGTTGGTGACAGCGTGCTCCTGTTCACGACCGGCCGCTTCACCCCGAGAGGTGTTCTTCTTCGCCGGCAACTCTCTGCCCCGAGGAGTGACGATCCGGATCATGCGAGGCCGGTCGAAGGGGTCGTCGTTACGAGGTGAACAACGTTCAGCTCACGGGTGGTAGCACGGTGCCGGCGGTCGCCTTCTGCGACCGCCGACAGGCCATCAGTACGAATCAACTCGGGTACGGCTCGTCGTCATCCTCGGCACCAGAAGGCTGGCCACGACCACGATCGCCGCTGCGATCACGGCGAGCCACGCCAGACCCGACTGCAGGGCGAGGGAGCGTCGGAACGAGTCGGTTTGGACTGCGCCGACGACACCACCCACGCCGAGGACGAGGCCGAAGAAGATCGCCCCAGCGCGAGCGGTGATCGCTGCGCAGAGCAGCAGGCACACGCCGATCGCTGTCTCGATCGCCCCGAGCGTGGCGGTGTGGGTGTAGCCGAGCACCTTGACGACCGGCTGGTCCATCGGTCCGTCGACACCCGCTCTGGTCACGGCGATCAGACCGACGATCGTGAGCGCAACACCGATGATGCCGACGATGACCGAGTCGAACGCGAGGCGTCGACCTGATGCAGTCGCCACTCGTCGGTGGACGAGCTCGGGCTGCTCGACGAAGGCCTGCTGCGGTGCGGCCTGCACGATGACTGGTTGAGCTACGACAGGTCGACCGACGACAGGTTGGGCCAGAGGCGGCTCTACGACCATGTTCGCGGCGGGCTGGGCGGCGATCGGCGTCATGCTGCGATCGACGATGAGGTCATCGTCGACAATGCCGCGCCGTTGCGTTGGATCAGGCTCGAACGACATCGCAGTGCTCCTCTAGACGACATGCCGGCGGCCGCGACCGCTGACAGCCCGGACGATGAGCAGAACGACGATCGCGCCGATGATGGATCCGATGATGCCGGACGCCTGGAACGCACCGTCCGACGCGTGGTGGTGGGTCAGCACGTAGCCGAGGAAACCCCCTACGAACGAGCCGACAACCCCGAGCACTATCGTTCCTCCGACCGACATCGGATCTTTGCCGGGCACGAGCGCCCTGGCAATGAACCCGGCGATCAGCCCGATCACCAACAAATACACGATGAAACCAACCATGTTTCCTCCTTGCTCGGGGAGACGGCTTGCATCTCCGCGTTCGACCCCGAGCTGATATCCAACTCGAAGGCGGTTCAAACCAGTGTTCTGAACTGCGTCGTGCCTTTTGGCGTCGACTTGTTCGGGCGCGCCCGATCTCCGACAAGGTAAATGAGCAGGTCAGAGCGCTGCTTCGGTGCCAACGGACGCCGAATATTCCGAATTGATATGGCGTTGACCGAGCGTGGCATCGCGCTCACGGCCGCGGAATTCTGTCACCCGACGCGGGCAACTCCCCGCGATTGACGCGGGGATCCAAGCGTGAATTGTGGTGTATCGGATCAGTCGGTCCCTGTCGGTTCCTTTGGTTTCTTCTTCTCCTTCGACTGACCTGGTGGTGGGTCAGTCGAAGGCGGTTGGTCGGCATGGTCGTGCTTCGTCACAACCGGCGGAGCGGTCGCGGTCGTCGTTGTGAGAATCGTCGTCACAGCTGTTGTCGTGGCGACGGTCGGAGTTGCCTGGGTTGTGGACGTGAGCACGTCAGCGCAGTACTGCTCGACGGTGAGACCCGCCGCTTGCGCAGCGGCTTCCAGCTGTCGCGTCGCGGCCGAATGATCGTCGGAGTGTCCGTTGTTCTGCTTCGCCGCCCATGCCCGGCAGAGACCCGCCTTCGCAGGTCCGCTCGTGTCCGGTCCGTCGCTGCGCTTCGCGTCGGTGGTCGTCGTGCTCGACGGCACCGTGGTGGTGTCCGGGGAGACGGGAGCGGCGGAGCTGGGCGGTGTCGCAACCGGTGTCTGCGCTGTCGACCCGGCAGTCACGCCACTCTCGCTCGTGGTCGTGTCGATCGCGGCGCTGATCGTCGGAGCGCCGATCAGCGTCGATGGAGGAACTTCACCGCGGGCTGTTGCCTCCGTCGACGGCGTTCCAGCTCGCGTCGGCTGCGAGACCTCGGGCGTGGTCGTGCTGGTGCTCAACGGTGCACCCAGCGTCGTCTGCGACGGGCTGTCGGGCCCGGGTTGGGGGAGATCGATCCCGATGTGCGACGTCGCTCGCGCCAGCGCCGACTGAGCGGCGTCGGGAAGGTTCCCGGTCGCCGCTGCGGTCGACGCGCCGACCAGGACACCGGCAACGACGATGGCGACACGGGTCGCGGTCTTCGTGCCGCGGGCCCGTTGGCGCAGCGTGCGACGTTGCTGCAACTCGTCGAGCGGCAAGCGCTGCTGGACGGCAGCCTGCAGCATCGCGGGAATGATCGCGGCTTGCCCGGACAGCTCCTCGGCGGTGCCGGAGGATCGGGCGAGCCCGAACACCTGCTGCAACCGGCTTGCGGCGACCCCGTCGTCCGGACCCAGCGACATGAAGCTGTCGTCGAAGTCCGGATCGTGAAACACGCCACATGTATCGTCCGGACCGGTCGAACCGTTACACCGGTCGCACGGGCTGACCTGGCCGGATCGTCGCTGGTGACGGCTTCATGCCCCGCGTTCGCCGAGGCGCTGCTGGAGCCTGCGGATCGCCCGGTGGTGCGTGACCCGTACCCACACCTCGGTTCGATCCATCGCTGCGGCGATGTCGGCCGTGGGCAGCCCACCCAGCACCCGCAACAGCACCACGTCGGCTTGGTCACGGGTCAGCGATCCGACGATGAGGTCCACTGCGCCTTGAGCGTCCAGTTCGTCCAGCGCGACGTCTTCCGGAGAGGGTCCGTGCCCGTGCTCGGGCACGTCGGCGACCGAGTCCGTCCGTCGTCGGATGCTCGTGCGACGCGCGTCGGCGAGCCGTTGCCGTGCGATCGTGAACACCCAGGCCGCGAATGCCGAACCGTCTCCTTCGAATGCATCGATCCGGGAAGCGACGGCCAGCCAGGTCTCGGCGGCCAGGTCGTCGGCGCGATGGCGATCCCGTGCGCGCAGGTAACGCAGGAGTCGCGGGTGGAACGTCTCGAACAGGGCAGTGAGCCCGCGTTCACCACCCTTTCGGGCATTCGCGATCGCGTCATCGAGGTCAGCGGCCCGCTCAGGCTCTCCGCCGCTCATCCGGGACCTCCTGCGACGTGATCCACTGGTCTATCGCACGGCGGGTTCCCAGCGCTCCCTCCGCCTCCGGCTGCGGTGTAACGCCGAGAGACGGTCGGACGATGTGACCATCATGACTGTCGAGTCGTCCCTGTCGCGGGACCACTGCAGCGTTGCCCCGGCGCGTCGCGACGATCGGTGTGCAACGTCTGATGTGCACACGGCGATCTTTCCGATCGCCTCTCCGATCACCTTCGTCACGAACGGGTGCGCTGTCGTCGTGACCCGATGGGAGAACGCATTCGAGGTCCGGTTGGTCGGCGACGTCGCCGATCGAAACAGCGCGCACGTGGCCCGAGTGCTCGATGCAATGCTCACGAACGGTCTCGCCGTCACCCTCGTGCTCCAGCGGCTGACCTTCATCGACTCGCCCGGGGTCGCCATGATCACCGAGGCCCTGGACACCGCATTCGCCGCTCGAACGCCGTGGTCGGTCGTCGACGTTCAGCCGGACATCCACGATCACTGCAACTTGGCAAGCACATGTCGGTGCGTCCAGCTTCGTCGGTCGATGGGTCCAGCCGCAGTCGCCGAAAGAGACAGCCGTCGAACGGGTGCGCACTTCTCGTCCGCACCTCCGGCGGCGCTCTCGCGATCGGGCTGGGCGCGGCTGAGATGAGCAGGTGGTCAGCGTCGTGGACTCGTCAGGTCGACACGAGGTTCCTCGGCGCTGCTCGATGACGGCTCGCGCGGGATCTGGTGAGCCGCCGGCGGAGCGGTGTCCGCTGTGCTAGGCGTGGTGAGCGGCGTCTGCGTGGGGGTTGGTGTCGGAACCGACGGGGTCGACGTGGATGTCGGCGGTGTCGAGGTGGCGCACGTGGTGGAGGAGCTCATGGCGGACGGCTTCGGCGACGGTGTGGCCGTTGCTGACGGTCAGCGTGCTGTCAACGCCGATCGCGAGTGTGGCGGTGAGGCGGTGACCTTGCCAGCGCACGCGGATGTCGTTGACGTCGTGGACGCCGGGGGTGGTGGTGGCCACGGTCTCGATCTGCTCGACGATGTCGGGGTCGACGGCGTCCATCAGCCGTCGGAAGACCTGTCTGGCCGCGCCACGCAGCACCGCGAAGATCGCGATCGAGATTGCGAGGCCGACGATCGGGTCGGCGCGTCGGAAGCCGAGGGAGGCGCCGACCGCGCCGAGCGCGACAGCGAGTGACGTGAAGCCGTCTGTGCGGGCGTGGTAGCCATCGGCGGCGAGCGCGGCGGAGCCGATCTGTCGGCCGACGCGGATCCGATAGAGGGCGACGAGCTCGTTGCCGACGAACCCGGTGACACCGGCGGCGATCAGCCAGCCGAGGTTGTGGATGTCGCGCGGGTGGATCAGACGTTGGATCGCTTCGTAGGCGGCGATGATCGACGACAGGGTGATCATCGTGATCACGAACACGCCGGCGAGGTCCTCGGCGCGGCCGTAGCCGTAGGTGTAGCGACGGTTCGCGGGTCGGCGACTGAGCTTGAAGGCGAGGAACAACGGGATCGCGGTGAGTGCGTCGGAGAAGTTGTGGATCGTGTCGGCGAGCAGAGCGACCGAACCGGTGGCGACGATGATCACGACTTGGATCACCGCGGTCGCGAGCAATGCGACGAAGGAGATCTTGACCGCGCGGATGCCTTGCCGGTTCGCCTCGAGCGCGGTGTCGAGGTTGTCTGCGGCGTCGTGGCTGTGTGGCCGGAACACGTCGTCGATCGCCCCGCGCAGACCACGGCGATGGTCGTGCCCGTCGTCGTCGTGCCCGCCGTGAGTGTGGTCACGCACATGGTCCCGGGCAACCTCGTCGTGATCGTGTTCGAGGTGGCTCATGATGCGGTTGCGCGACGGGCGCGATGTCTGGTGACGGTTGATGGTGCGTGTCCGACTTGGAACAGGGCCTCGGTGACCAGGCGCAGGATGTGTTCGTTCTCGGCCATGTAGAACTGGCGGGTGCCGTCGCGGCGGACGCGGACGAGATGCGCCAGACGGAGCTTGGCGAGGTGCTGGGAGACGGCAGCGGGAGCGACCCGAACGTGTTCGGCGAGCTCGTTCACCGAGTGCTCGCCGTGGAGCAGCGCCCAGACGATGTGCAGGCGTGTTCGGTCGGCGAGCATCTTCAAGGTCTCGGTCGCCCGATCCAGTTCATCCGCCGATGGTTCGGGTATCTGCGTTGACACGCAGATAAGCATACTCATCAAGTCGCCCGTTCGCATGAGCAGATGAGTGATTGTTGGTGTCGCGTGATCTCAAGGTGACGACGGGACCAGTTCGGCGATGAGGGTTCGCACGCGCAGGTCGATCTCGTCGCGGATGGAGCGCACAGCGTCGATGGGTTGACCGGCGGGATCGTCGAGATCCCAGTCGATGTAACGCCTCCCGGGGTAGAACGGGCATTGGTCACCGCACCCCATCGTGATCACGACGTCGGCTGTTCGCACGGCGCAGTCGGTGAGCTTGGTCGGCGTGGCGGTCAGGTCGATGCCGATCTCGGCCATCGCTGCGATCACGGTCGGGTTGATCGTGGCGGCTGGGGCCGTGCCGGCGGAACGAACGCTGATCCTGTCCCCGGCGTGGTGCGTGAGCAGTGCGGCTGCCATTTGTGATCGGCCGGCGTTGTGGATGCACACGAACAGCACCTCGGCTCGGGTGTCAGTCATCGTCGGTCCTTTCGGCTGTGCTGGGGGTGGGATAGAGGAAGCGGATCAGCGCGAAGGCGATGCCGGTGCCGGCGAGTTGCATGACGATGAACATCGGCGCTGAGGAGGGCTTGGTCCCGGCGAAGCTGTTCGACAGGGTGCGCGCGACGGTCACTGCCGGGTTGGCGAAGCTGGTCGATGAGGTGAAGAAGTAGGCGCCACCGATCCACATCCCGACCGCGAACGGGACCGCTGCGGCGCGGCCGGTGCGGACACAGCCGTGGATGACGAGGAGCAGTCCGATCGTGGCGACGGCTTCGGACAACCACAGTGCTCCTGAGGAGCGAGTGTGGGTGGAGAGCTCGAAGGTGGGCAGTTCGAACATGGCGTTGGCGATCAGCGTCCCGACGCAGCCGCCGGCGGTCTGGGCGAGGATGTAGAGGAGGGTGTCGCGGGTGGTGGTCGTGCCCAACAGCCGGTCGACGAGGGTGACCGCTGGGTTGAAGTGCGCCCCGGACACGGCCCCGAACATCAGGATCAGCGCGACGAGCGCGCCGGAGGTGGCTGCCGCGTTCTCCAACAGCTCCAGGCCGGCATCGTCGGGTGACAGGCGACTGGCCATGATCCCGGAGCCGACGACGGCGATGATCAGCAGCGCGGTGCCGAGGGCTTCGGCGACGAGCCGGCGGGCCAGATCGAGATGCAGCTCCCCGGTCCCGGTCTCGGCCTGATCGGCGAGCTCGCTCACGTTCCGATCAGTCGTCGGTTCGGCGGTGCTCGAGGAACGTGACGTCGCGCCAGATCCCGTCGAGTTGCCCGATCCGTTCGCGGGTGCCGACGATCCGGAACCCGCAGCGCAGGTGCAGGGCGATGCTGGCCGTGTTCTCGGGGAAGATCCCGGTCTGCACGGTCCACAGCCCGGCTTGCCGGGCGCCGGCGAGCAGCGCCTCCAGCAGCGTCCCGCCGACGCCTCGGCCACGGTGCTCGGGGTGGATGTAGACGCTGTTCTCGGCGACACCGGCGTACACGCACCGACTCGACGTCGGTGACAGCGCCGCCCAACCGGCAACCTGCCCGTCGATGTCGGCGACCAGCCGGTGGTCGGGGAGATGGCTGGCATCCCATTCGTTCCACGTCGGTGCCGCAGTCTCGAACGTCGCGTTGCGGGTCGCGATGCCCGCCTCGTAGATGGACCGCACCGCCGACCAGTCCTCGGGGCGCATCGCCCGGACCACCGTCGAGTGGGTCGTCGATTCGAGCATCGTCAGCTGCGGGAGCCGGGTTTGGCGCCGACGTCGAGCCGGTCGGTCGCGCAGCAGTCGGTGGGTGCGTTGACGTCGCAGGCCATTTCCGGGGCGTCGCCGAGCACGGTGTAGAACTCCCACGCGTTGTCGGGGCCCTGGATCCAGGTCTTGTCCTGCACCGCGAAGCAGCAGGACACGTTGTCCTGCACGTCCTGGGTGAACCCCTCCGCTGCGGCCTGGGCGATCGCCGCGGCGACCTGTTCGGTCGAGTCGACCTCGACGCCGATGTGGTTCAGCGACCCGGGCTCGCCGGCGTTGGCGAACAGGATCAGCTTCAACGGCGGGTCGGCGATCGAGAAGTTGGCGTAGCCTTCGCGGACCTTCGCCGGCGTTGTGCGGAACAGTCTGCTGTAGAACTCGATCGACTCGTCGAGATCGGCAACGTTCAACGCCAGCTGGACACGGGACATCAGCGGAGCTCCTTCGTTCGGTTCGACGTCGACACTTCGACGTCTGTCGATGTGTTCAGTATGGCAGCTGATCGACGGATGTCAATGCACCAGTTCGATCCGTCTCGATATGGTGGTGGTGTGGTTGCTGCACGTGTGCCGATGCTCGACCCGGTCGCGTGCTGCCCACCCGTTCGGTCCGGGGTGCTCGGCGAAGAGCAGGCGGAGGTGCTCGCCCGGTCGTTCGCCGCGCTTGCCGACCCGATCCGCCTGCGCCTGTTGTCCCACGTCGCCGCTGCCGGCGGTGACGAGGTGTGCGCCTGCGACCTCGTCGACGTGTCCGGCCGGTCCCAGCCCACGGTCAGTCACCACATGAAGATCCTGTTCGACGCCGGGCTGATCACGCGCGACAAGCGTGGTCTGTGGGTCTGGTACCGGATCGTCCCACAGCGGTTGGATGTGTTGCGCGCCGTGCTCGGCTGACTCACGTGGATCGGTCGAGCGACGACAAGGAGCATCACTCAGCAGCGAAGAGACCCTGCACCGCCCCGCCGAGGTGGCGGATCTCGGTCATCATCACCGGTGGGGGCTGAGTCAGCGAACCGCAATCTCGTCGGGCAGCTGCCGGGTCCATTCGGCGAACCCGGCGGTGAACGCCCCTGCGTCGGCGACCGGATAGACGAGGTTGCCGGCGTACACCTCGTCGACCGGGTACAGGTCGATCTGCAGTTCGGTGACGACCGCGAGTGCGTCTCCTCCTCCGCTGCGGAGGGCCTGGAACAGTTCGACGTGTTCCTCGGGCGAGGCGGTCACGGTCGTACCGTTGGCAGGACGACGCGCATCCACCGGACCGTGTCGCAGGCTGCTCCGAACGCTCTGGCGAGCCACCCGAGGCCGCCGCCGAGCGTGTAGCCGACCACGCCCACTGTCGGCGACGACGCGAGGAGGGGCGTTCCCGTTGCTCGCTCACCCGATCACCCCGGACGAACAGCAATGAGCGTGCGCCTGATGATGGTTTACCTCTGCCAGATCCGCCGTTGACTCGGGCGTTGGTCCGTCGATACGCAAGCTGACACATCGACACGTCCAGCACACGTCATCGTTCTGCCCCGGGCCGGACCCAACGTCGCGTCCGACCCGGGGCAGTGAGACTGTTCGTCCGAGTCTTCGGGGTGCTGTGCATCCCGGCGATCGCCGCCAGCGGTGTTTCGCTGCTCTCGGCGCTGAGCAGCACGGCGAACCTCACTGCGACAGAACGCTCCGTGGAATGGCTGCGCGGCCACCACTTCGGCAACCTCGTCTCGTGGGTCGAGACCGAGTACTACTCACGCCATCAGCCGCGGACAGGCGGGTCACTGACCACTCTCCCGCACGCCGCGACCGACGTCCAGGCGGCGGGTTCGGCCGCACCGGCCGCGTCGACGTCCGCCCCGGACGCGATCGTTCCGACGGCCTCACCTGCGGTCGCAGGCGAGGGTGTGTGGCGCCCGTTCGGCGACGGCTCCGGTGGCACCACCGCGATGCAGGTCGCATACCTCCGCCCGGACGCGATCCATGGCACGGTGCTCGCCGGCGTCGTGCGGATCGACCAGAGCAGGGCCGCGCTGCGGCTCGTCCCCGGATCACAGGAGCCCGGGAACGGTCCGTGGCCGAACGGCGACGCGATTGCGGCGGCCGACCTGCCGCAGCTCCTCGCGGCCTTCAACTCCGGCTTCCGGATCGCCGACGCCCGAGGCGGCTTCGCCGAGAACGGTCGCCTCGCCGGCAAGCTGCGGACCAACGCGGCGACACTGGTGATCTCGGCGAACGGCACCGCCGACGTCGTCTCATGGAGCTCAGGCGTCGCGGCGGCCCACCCTGCCGCCGTCCGCCAGAACCTCGACCTGATCGTCGACGGCGGGGTCCCGGTCGCCGGCTTGGACGACAACGTCGGCAACCGCTGGGGCCAGACCGTCGGGAACAAGTTGTTCGTCTGGCGATCCGGCGTCGGGATCGACGCCAACGGGCGCCTGCTCTACGCCGCGTCGTCCGGCCTGAGCGTGAGCTCGCTGGCGACACTCCTGCACCACGCAGGCGCCGTCCGCGCGATGGAGCTCGACATCAATCAATCGTGGGTCACGTTCAACGCCTTCCACCACGACACGAGCGGCATCCATGGCGCGAAGTTGCTCGCTCGGATGGCGAAGCCGGCGAGCCGCTACCTCAGCGCCGACGCACGCGACTTCGTCGCCGTCGTCGCCCGTCAACCGCTCGGCGCTGGACCGTCCGGATGAGACGCCTGACGCTTCTCGGCGACGGGCTGACCGCCTTCGTCGGCGCGTTCGCGCTGCACGCGATGGGAGCGAGCTGGCTCGACGTCGCTCTGGTCGCGGTCGTCGCCGGTGGCCTCGCGCTGCTGATCCTCGAACGGCCTCACGCCCACCGCCACCGGCGGATCAGGCGTCGACGATGACCGTGACCGGCATGAGCGACGGCGATCGCGGCGACGGGTGGGCGCCCGCTCCAACGGCCGAGCAAACCTCGCCGGACGACTCGCCCGACGCGGCGGCCTACCCTGTGCTGGTGACGAGCTCGGTCCTCCTCGTGGAAGACGACGCCACGATCGGGGCCAGCCTGGGCGACGTGCTGCGCGCGCAGGGCTATGCGGTCGAGTGGTGCGTCAACGGGACCGAGGCGATGCGTGCGTTCGAGCTTCGTGCGCCCGACATCGTGCTGCTCGATGCAGGCCTCCCTGACATCGACGGGTTCACCGTGTGCCGGTTCATCCGCAGCAAGCACGCCGGCGTGCCGATCCTGATCGTCACCGCTCGCGACTCGGACATCGACATCGTCGTCGGGCTCGACGCAGGCGCGAACGACTACATCGTCAAGCCGTTCTCGATCCCGGTGCTGCTCGCCCGGGTGCGCGCCCATCTGCGCGCCAACCCGGTCGCGGACGCCGACGCGCCGGTCGTCGTCGGCGCCTTGCGCGTCGAACCCGCTTCGCATCGGGTGTTCCTCGACGGTCAGGAGCTCGACCTGCGACCGAAGGAGTTCGAGCTGCTCCTGCTGCTGATCCGCGAGGCCGGCAAGGTCGTCACCCGCGACCGCCTGCTGAGCGACGTGTGGGACCTCCACTGGGAATCGTCGACGAAGACGCTGGACATGCACATCCACGCGCTGCGCCGCAAGCTCCTCGACGACGCCGAGACATCCCGCTGGATCACCACCATCCGCGGCATCGGATACCGCTTCGAGATGCAGTGAGCGCTGATGGGCCCGCACCGGTTCCGGTCATGACACGTCACTGCGGTCGCGTCCGCGATGCCGGGGGGTCGAGGTCCCCGTCGGCGAGCTGCAGGTTGTCGGCGGAGAGCGGCAACGAGATCGTCACCGTCACGCCTCGACCGGGCGCGGTGTCGAGCTGGATGACACCTCGATGGGCGCGAACCAGCGCGTCGACGATCGCCATGCCGAGACCCGCGCCGCCCGACGAACGCGACCGGGAGGGATCGGCGCGGTAGAAGCGTTCGAACACGTGGGCCGCCTCGTCGGCCGTCATCCCCGGGCCGTTGTCGCTGACGGTGATCACGCCCCGACCATCGCGGGTGTCGAGCGCAACGACCGTCGAGGTGCCGGCCGGTGTGTGGGTGCGCACGTTGGCGAGGAGGTTGTCGATGACCTGGCGGATCCGGCTGGAGTCGCCGTCGATGATCACCAGGCTGGCGGCGCGCAGCACGATCGGCCACTCCGGCGAGACGGCCCGCGCTGCGGAGATCGCGTCGACGGTGATCTCATTGAGATCGAGCCGCGCGTTCGCCAGCGGCCGGCCTTCGTCGAGGTGAGCGAGCAGCAGCAGCTCCTCGACGAGCTCACGCATCCGCGCCGACTCGATCTCGATGCCGCGCAAGGCCCGCTCGAGATCGGCGGGATGGTCGCGCGCTCCACGCTCGAACAGCTCGGCATATGCGCTCACTGCGGCGAGCGGTGTGCGCAGCTCGTGGGAGACGTCGGCCACGAAGCGACGCATCCGCTCCTCGGAGTCGCGCAGGGCTCGTTCGGTCGCGTCGCGTTCCGCGAACGCGCCGCGTATTCGCTCGAGCATCGTGTTCAGCGCGCGGGCGAGACGGCCGATCTCTGTCGTCCGGTCGCTTCCGGGGACGTCGTGGTCGAGGTCGCCTCCGTCAGCGATCAACAGCGCCGTCTGCTCGACGCGCAGCAGTGGCCGGAGCCCGACGCGCACGAGCACCCAGCCGATGGCCGCGGCGACGAGCAGCGCCGCTGCGGCGACGAAGCTCTCGATGACGACCAGGCTGCGTTGTGACCGGGTTGCCGCATGCAACGACAGCCCGACGACGAGCACGTTGCCGTTGCCGAGGCGCGAGGTGCGGACGCGCAACTCGCCGCCGCCCGAAGCGGACCCGAGGGTCGAGAAGTACGGCCGGTCGACGAACTGGCCGGTGATCCGCGGTGGCAACGTGAGGTCGTCGAGGTCGGCGACGAGCGGCTCGTGCCCGGGCTCGCGAGCCGGGATCTGCAGCTGCGAGGTGCCGTTGCCGTCGAGCAGCGCGACGTACAGACCGGGTGCGACTCGTTCGATGTCGACCTCCGAGGCGCTCGTCCCGGTCGTGACGACCTGCTCGATCGGCTCGTGGGATCGCTGCAGCGTGTCGTCGATCTGGGTCAACTGGGACCGCGAGTAGGCCGTGTACGTGGCGATGCCGGCCGTCGAGAGGGCGACGAAGGCAACGAGCGAGGTCCCCGCGACGAGGCGGGCGCGCAGCGACACTATGCGTCGGCGTCGGTCTCGCGCAGCACGTAGCCGACGAGCCGGACGGTGTGGATCAGCGGTGATCCCGCGCTGTTCAGCTTGCGGCGCAGGTAGCTGACGTAGGTCTCCAGGATGTTCGAGTCCCCGTCGAAGTCGTAGTGCCACACGTGGTCGAGGATCTGCGGTTTGGACAGCACGCGTCGCGGGTTGAGCATGAAGAACCGGAGCAGGTTGAACTCGGTCGCAGTCAGTTCGATCGCGGTGCCGGCGCGCTTGACCTCGTGGGTGTCCTCGTCGAGGACGAGGTCGGCGAACGACAGCCGGGAGTCGGCGCTGCCGCGAGTACCGGAGGCGCGCTGCACGATCGCCTTGGCGCGCAGCACGATCTCGGCGAGCGAGAACGGCTTGGTCACGTAGTCGTCGGCGCCGGCGCCGAACCCACGCACCTTGTCCTCCAGCGTGTCCTTCGCGGTCAGGAACAGGATCGGTGTCGATCTCCCGTCGGCGCGCAGCCGGCGGGCGAGCTCGAACCCATCGAAGTCGGGAAGCATCACGTCGAGCACGATCAGGTCGAACGCCTCCGCCTGGGCGGTCGACAACCCCGTGCGACCGTTGCGCATCTCGACCACATCGAACCCCTCGTAGCGCAACGCCGTGGCGACGGCATCGACGATCGACGCCTCGTCGTCGATCACCAGGACCCGTGCCGCCTCCGACCTGCCGACCATCGGATCAGCTCGCCGGTCGGTCGCCGGTCACGTCCAGCCGGTCGAGCATCGTGCAGGCGGTTCAGGGTGGCGCGGCAGCGATTCACCGATGATCATCGTCACCCACCTTTGCAGGTTGGTGATGTCGCAGGGATCGGCGCGCGGCCACGTCGAGGGTCCGATCACCACGAGCTGGACCCAACACGACCGACGTGAGCTGCCCGTAGGTCTCACCTGGGAGCCCGCTGAGAAGTTGTGGAGAGCGCCCGACCTGGGTCACCCCTGCGGATCACTGATGATGCCGCGACGTGCACTTGCCGCCCGAGCGGATCTTCAAGTTCCGGTAAAGCGCGCGGATCGGCCGCGCGGGGCCGTCCAGGTCTCCTACGCTGATTCGGTGTCCACCGCGGGCTGTGCGCCGACCGGCGCGGGTTGGCGCGTCGATGATCTCGAAGCGGGCTGCGAGGTCGCGTGCGGCGTCGTCTGACGCGGGCGATCATCCTTGTCACCGGGCTCACGCTGTTGATCCTCGGCATCCCGTTGGCGGTGGTCGTGCACCGCTACTACGAGGACGCGGCGACGGTCAACCTGCAGCGTCGTGCCGCCGAGGCGACCGCCGAGGTGACCTTGCCGATCGACGTGCAGGATTTGCAGGATCTCGAGGAGGAGGGGGTGTCTGAGCCGTTCGGGGTCTATGACGCGAGCGGCATGCTGGTCGCCGGGACGGGCCCGGCGCGGGCGGACCACGCGACGATGGGCGCGCTGCGCGGCGACCCGTCGTTCGACCACAGCACCGAGGTGCTGGTGTATGCCGTGCCCGTGAACCAGCACGGCTCTGATGCGGTCGCGGGTGCTGTGCGTGTCGCGGAGCCGGACGCGCAGATCGACGGGCGAGTGCATCGCGCGTGGTTGATCATGGTGCTCGCCGGTGTGGTCGCGCTCGTGATCGCGTGGGTGGTCGCCGCGGCGCAAACGCGGCGTCTGGTGCGGCCGATCAGTGATCTGGCGGTGTCTGCCGAGCGGCTCGGCGCCGGTGGTGTGGTGCTCGGGCATGACCCGACCGGGGTCGGCGAGTTGGATCTGTTGGGGGACACGCTGGCGTCGAGCAGTGTCCGGCTGGCGGAGATGATCGCTCGCGAGCGAGCGTTCACCGGGAACGTCTCGCACCAGTTGCGGACGCCGTTGACGGGTTTGCGCTTGCTGATCGAAGGTGACGTTGCCGAGGCGCGGGTCCGATCCGAGTTGCTCGGCGAGGTGGACCGCTTGCAGTCGACGGTCGAGCATCTCCTCGCATTGACCCGCGACCAGGTCCCGGCGGCCTCGTCGCACCCGTTGGCCGATGTCGTCGCGGGTGCGCAGCGTCGATGGACGCCGCGGCTCGCCGCGGCGGGTCGATCGTTGGACGTGTCGGTCGACGCGCACCTCGCGCCGGTGAACGGTTCTGCAACGGCGTTGTCGCAGATCCTCGACGTGTTGATCGACAATGCGGCGGTGCACGGTCGAGGAGTGATCTCGCTGGTGGCTCGTGCGGCGCCCGGCGGCGCTGCGCTGGAGGTCAGCGACGAGGGTGAGGGGATCGCAGTGGCGGAGCTGGGCCGGATCTTCGAACGTCATCACGGGACGGGTCACGGCATCGGCCTGGCCCTTGCGCGCAGCCTCGCCGAGGCCGACGGTGGCAGGTTGCTGCTCACCGAGCTGAGCCCGCCGCGCTTCACCGTGCTGCTGACCACCTCCAGCCGTGAGGAATCGCCGTCCGCCGCCGGAGAGCCGGCACGCGATGAACCCGTCGTGCAGGCGTGTACGGTCTCGAAGACGGTTCGGGGGAACGATGGAGCGCTTGGCCAGACCACTCGAGGTGCACGACGCGTTCGCGGATCCTGAGGCGATCCGACGACTCGTCCAACGCAGCGGGCCATATCCGTCCATCGCGAGCTACCTGCCGCCGGCGGCGACCAGGCGTTCGGCCGACATCGATGGGTCCGGGACGACCTTGCCCTGGTTCCGTGGCAACTGGGTCGTCAACGGCGCGGCGAACGTCGCGGGAGCCGACGTCATCATCCACAACGAACGGTTCCGAACCGCTGCCGCCGAGCTGTTCGGTGTCGAGGAGGTGACGCCGACGACGGTGGTCGTGAACATCAACGCGCCGATGCCGGCCGGCGCGGTGCACGTCGACATCCCGTCGTTCCGTGGCGCTCGTCGCGACCGCTACCCGCTGCAACTGCTCCAAGCGATGGGTACGTCCGGGCTCTTCGAACCGTGGCGGGTCGTCGAGGCCGGGGCCGTGTGGTGGTCGTATGACGGCGCCGGTGGCGCCTACGACTACTGGCCCGACGGATTGACGGCAGCGATGCGCAGCAGACGACCACCGTTCGACAACGTCGCCGTTGTCGCCGACAACGACCGGATGTACCACCGCATCGGTTGGGTCGGCGACGCCGCCGCGACCCCACCCCCGATACCGGCGTCGGCCGTGATCGACCATGGCGATGACGGTTGGGTGGTGACGGACGGGGACGTCGTTCACGTCACGTACCCGGATCAGCAGGTGCGCATCTCCATCCTGTGGAAGGCGCGGGTCGATGACGATCGGGCCGACGCGCTCCCTGCACTGACCCCCGAGCGCGTGGTCGAGGTGTTCACCGCCGACTTGCGCGACCGTGACCTCGACGCGACCCCGCCGGTCGCACCGTTGACCGACGAGGCCTGGATCGCTCGCCTCCACTCGATCTACTACCCGATCGTCACGGTCGACGACTGAGCCGCTGCGCTCGAACCGCTGATGCCGGCGGCGACGAACCGGCTGAACAGATCGCCGCCTCGGCGGACGGCTCCGATGATCTCGTTGCCGACGTCGATCAAGCCGAGGTCCGCCAGCCGGCGTGGGAATGTGAGGGTCATGTGCATGTCCATCCCGCGGTGTCGGATGACTTCCTCGAACTCGGCCTCTTCTGCTTGTAGCCGGCTGCTGGATCAGTTCGTGCGCCGGCCCGCGACCAGGACTGCCGGGTTGGGGACACTGCTGTTGCCGACCCTGGCGGTCCGTTCCCGGACGGCGGCGTCGACGGCGCTGGCGTACGCGGCAGGAACGTCGGCGCCATACGTGTCGAGCCCGAGGAAGCGGGCGAGGAGGTCGGCGAGCGGGGTCGAGTCGCGAAGATCCCATCGGATGTCGAGCTCCTGCACTTCGAGGGCGTCGAAACCCGCGGCCTCCAGGAGCTGTGGGTAGATCGACGGTTCAGCACCATCGAGAGGCGTGGCTCGCGGCGGAGTGAGCTCGATCTGGAGGGCACCGAGCGCGCCGAAGCCGAGGCCGAAGGCCTCGAGCCGATCATCCGGTGCCCAGACCGTGAGCGCAACCCGACCACCAGGGCGCAGCGTGCGATGGGCTTCGGCGAGGGCTTTCATCGGCTCGGCCATGTGGTGGAGTCTGAACGGCAGCGTCACGGCGTCGAACGACTGGTCCGGGAAGGGCAGGCTGCTGGCGTTGGCAACCCTGGCATCGATCTGCGGGTAGCGCCGACGCGCCTGCTCGATCATCGCCGGCGTGACATCGATCGCGTGGACAACGGCGCCTCGATCGAGCGCCGGACCGACGACTGTCCCGGGACCGGTGCCGATGTCGAGCAGCGCTGTGCCCTCGTGCACACCTGCGGCGTCGAGCAGCGCGCCGGACGCCTGGCCGGTGAGCCCTTCCGCAGACGTGATGTACGTCCCGGCAGTACGAGTCCAGATCTCCAACTGTTCGTGCTCCAACGAGCCCGACGCGTCAGCGTTGAGCGCCTCGATCATGCCGTTCTCCTCCTCAGGTGGTGTCGACTCGCAAGGTACGAGAGCAACGGCGTGTTGAACATCGCTGAGATCAGGTACGCGCCTCGCCCGAATCGTTGTCCCTACTCACCACGGCCCACGCGGCGATCTGGGCGCGGCCCGACGCACCGAGGCGGGAGAGGATGTTGCGGACGTGGGTCTCCACGGTGTAGCGGCTGAGCTGTAGCTCTTGGGCGATCTGTTTGTTCGTGAGGCCGCAGGCGATGTGCCTGGCGATTTCGCGCTGTCGCTCGGTGAGGGCCGACAACGCATGATCCGCTCCGCCGACGTCGGTGGTCGGCGGGCCAGAGCTTGGATGCGCGCGTTCGCGTCGGCGACCAACGCACCGAGATCGAGCCGGCGCCCGTCACGCTCGTGGCGCTGCCGTGCGGCGGTGCCCAGTGTCGAGTCGAGCAGCGCGAGGAGGAGCTGCCGGTTGGCGCCCGCGAACGGCAACGACCGACCGCCGATGCCGCCCAGCAGCATCGCCGAGCCGATGGCGTCACCGGCGTGGGCGAGTCCTGTGGCGATCGACTGCAAGACGTCCCAGACTCGCGGGTCGCCGTCGAGATGCCAGTCCTGGAGCGGTGCCCGCAACAGGAGCAGACCGTCGAGAGCGGCCCCGGCCAGGATCCGGGCGTCGCCCATCATCTGCGCAGCATGGTTGAGCAGGATCGGGCAGTGCGAGCCCTCCGCCGCATCCCACAGCGCATCGATCGCGGCGCCCACTTCGTCGCCGTCTTCTGTTGCGAGCGCGCTGCGCGCCAGCGACAGTCGGGCCAGCGCGACGAGAGTCACGCTGCCGAGCTGACGGGCCGCACGCAACGCCTCCTCACCGCGACGGGTGTACGAGCACACCCACACCCGACGATGAAGATCGTCACTCGCCGTGGCGCGCTCGATCGAGCGATCGAGGAACGCCTGGCTGACCGGCAGCCCGGCACCGAACAGCACCTGGTGCATCGCAGCGGCGGTGAGCAGACCGTCGTCGACCGACCCGCGCCCGATCGCCGCAACTCCTCTGTGGATCCAGCTTGCTCCAGCGCGGTGGTCCTCGGGGTCTGTGACACCCCACGCCGCGATCGCGCATGCCGACGCTGTGGATCGGCCGACGTGGTCCACGTCGAGAGACAGCGCTCGTGGCGCCCACTCGCATTCGACGATCGGGTCGACGTGCATGTCGACCGGACCGAACGCGTCAACCACGAACGCCTCGGCGTCGTCGATCCGTCCTGCTTCGATCAGCGAGTCGAACGCGACGCACATGTTCGGGAGATCGTCGGCAGCGGCCGGCCACGTCGACTGGTCTTCGCCGGACCGCCAGCGGGCACCGAGGCTCGCCATCGTGTGCACATACCAGGCGGTGTGTGCGGCCCGCACCCCATCGGTCTCACCACCCGCGTTCAGCCGCTCCCGCGCGAACTGCCGCACTGGCTCCAACATCCGGTACCGGCTCCGCTGTCCGCCATCGATGACGACGAGCAGCGACTGCACGACGAGTCGGTCGAGGACGTCGGCAACTCCGTTGTCAGCCAGTGAACCTCCGCGGCACACCGCCTCTGCGGCGTCGATTCCGAACGGGCCGGCGAAGACCGAGGCGCGGCTCAGCACGGACCGCTCGAGCATCGAGAGCAGCTCGTACGACCAGTCCAACGCAGTGCGCAACGTGCGATGCCGCTCGGGTGAGCTCCGCCGCCCCGACGTCAACAACGTGAACATGTCGTCGAGGCGGTCGGCGATGTCCGCCGGCCGCAGCGATCGGCACCTCGCGGCAGCGAGCTCGATCGCCAACGGGATGCCCTCCACGCGGCGACAGATCTGCCCGATCACCGAAGCATCGGCCTCGCGATCGAGCGTCGCTCCTGCGGCGATGGCCCGGTCGATGAAGAGCTGCACGGCCGGGCCGTCGTCGGAGGTGTCCAACGGCGGCACGTGGACGACGACCTCGCCCGCGACGTCGAGCGGCTCACGTGACGTGGCCAGGACGCGCACCTCCGGGCACAGCGCGGCGACAGCGGCGACCGCACCGACGATCTCCTCCAGGACGTGTTCACAGTTGTCGAGGACGATCAACGCCCGACGATGACGAAGGCCGTCCACGAGGGTGTCGAGGTCGCGCCGGCCTCCGGCCCGAGCCTCGATGCCGAGCGCTGTCAAGAGTGTGGCGACCACATCGACCTTCGCGGTGCAGACCTCGAGTCGCGCGAACCAGGCACCATCGCGCATCGTCGGGCCGATCCGCTGGGCGACCCCGAGCGCAAGGCATGTCTTGCCGATCCCGCCGACTCCGGTCAGGGTCACGATCCGCGACGCCGCCACAGCGTCGATGACGTGCTCGACACTGGTGTCGCGCCCGGCCAGCGGAGCGGAAGCCGTCGGGAGGTTGCCGACCCGCAATCGCCGTGCCCGCGGCGATCGAGCGTCTTCGGCGACGTGCTGGTCGGCCACACCGAACAGGGCCACCGAATCCACGAGGTCACCGAGTTGGTAGATACCGAGATCGACCAACGCGTCGTCGGCCGCACCCGATTCGGCAGCTGCCGCGGTGACGAGGATCTGCCCGCCATTGGCGGCTTCCAACACATGCGCGGCGACATCGACGGCGGCGCCCGAGTACCCATCAGCGTCGCGCCGGGCGATCCCGGTGTGGATCGCGATCGCCATCGACCGCGACGACCACGACGCTCGGACGACGCGCCGCACCTCGATCCCGGCCCGCAGCGCCGCAGCGGCATCGGTGAACGCCGACCACAGCCCACCACCGACGCGTGCGAACGGTCGACCGCCACAACGGACGACAACTGGACCGACGACCTCCACCGCCGCCAGCGCTGAGTCCTCCACCGACGCGAGCAGAAACGTCCACACCCCCGACCGAGCACCGGCCATCCCAAAGTCTCGCGCAACGACGCCAGCGGTCACACGAGCCGGGAGCCGGAGGTATGGTCCGGTCGGTGAGCTGACAGGGGGTCGTGTATGGCTGTGCCCGTCGAGATGATCGACGAACTGGTGTCGCTGGAGCGGGGCGAGGTGGATCGTCGGATCTACACCGACCCGGAGATCTTCGAAGTCGAGATGGAGCTGATCTTCGGTCGGGCGTGGTTGTTCCTCTGCCACGAGTCCCAGATCCCGAACCCGGGTGACTTCTTCCAGTCGGTGATGGGGCGCGACAACGTGTTGGTCGTGCGGCAGAAGAGCGGCGGTGTGGCCGGCCTGCTGAACACGTGCGCCCACCGTGGCAACGCGGTGTGCCGGGCGGAGGAGGGCAATGCGAAGAGCTTCTTGTGCACGTATCATGGTTGGTCGTACGGGATCGACGGTCGGCTGAAGGGGGTGCCGGGCTTCAAGAGCTTCTATGAGGGCGGCCTGGACAAGTCGCAGCACTCGTTGCCGTCGGTCGCGCAGGTGGCGAGCTACAAGGGTTTCGTCTTCGGGACCCACGATGCGACGGCGCCGCCGCTGGACGAGTTCCTCGGTGCTGCGGGTCGGCTCGGGCTCGATCTGCTCGCCTGCCGAGGTGACATGGTGGTGGTGCCGGGTATCCAGAAGTTCATCCTCGATTGCAATTGGAAGTTCGCCCTGGACAACCTGCTCGATTGGTACCACCCGCAGGTCACCCACGCGTCTGCGTTCGAGCCCGGTGTGATGGGCCCCGCCGGCGGCAGCGTTCGTGCCGGCGAGGCGATCGACATGGCCGATGTCGAGATGCAGGAGGGTCAGGATCTCGACATCTCCGTGGGCGGCATCACGGGTACGAAGTTCGACCAGGTCGTCGTCCTCGGTGAGTATGGGCACGCCATCGGTGGTCCGCGCACGAACTCGCTCGGCGACCTCGACAACCAGAAGTGGCGTGTCAGGCCCGAGGCACAGGCCGCCCTCGGTCCCGTCGGCCTCACGGTCGCCGGCCATCCGAGCGTGTTCCCGACGACGTGGGTGACGACGACGTCGCAGCTCTCGCTGCGCATCCCGCGGACACCGACGACGACGGAGATCTGGTGGTTCTCCTTCGTCGAGCAGAACATGCCGCAGCAGGTGCGCGAGAGGGTCATCGCGATGCAGACCCGCGTGTTCGGGCCGGCGGGATTGCTGGAGCAGGACGACGGTGAGAACTGGGGTCAGGCGACGAAGCAGACGCTCGGGCTCGCGAGCCGTCGGCGTAAGCACGCGCTGCAGATGGGGCTGGGACGAGGCAAGGTGATCAGGGAGCACGGGCTCGCCAGGATCGAGACCCTGACGAACGAGCACGGTCAGCTGTGGACCTATCACGCGTGGGCCCAGTGGATGAAGGGTCTCGACTGGTCCGAGCTGCGCGACGCAACGACCCCACCCGACGTCATCTGACTGCGAGGATCACCATGACGACCAACACGACGACGACAGTGAGCGAGGAGCGCATCGCGGCGATGGTCCGCCACCACGAGGTCGAGCAGTTCCTCTACGAGGAGGCCGCACTGCTCGACGCACGCTGTTACGACGAGTGGCTTGCGTTGTTCGCGGAAGATGCGACGTACTTCATGCCGATCCGTCGCACGCGCCTGCAGCGGGAGCTCGACCAGGAGTTCACCAAGCCCGGTGAGATGGCGTTCTTCAACGACACCAAGCCCTTGCTCGCCGGGCGTGTGGCGAAGTTGCGCACGGGCCGCTCGTGGTCGGAGGATCCGCCCTCGCGCACCCGGCGCCTCGTCACCAACGTGCGCGTGGTGGAAGTCGATGGCGGTGAACTGGTGGTCGCCTCGAACTTCATGCTGTACCGGACGCGTCTGAACTCCGAGGAGGACTCGTGGATCGGCTCGCGGCGCGACACACTGCGCCGCGCCGGCGAGTCGTTCCAGATCGCGGCGCGCACGATCTACCTCGAACAGACCGTTGTGCTCTCGCGCAACCTCTCCAACTTCTTCTGATGACTCCCTCTACGCGGTGGCGACGACGACCTTGAAGACGTTGTCGAGGCGGATCGAGCCGTCGGGCAGCGTGACCGACGTGAGCGCATCGGCGAGCGCGTCGCGCACGGTCGCGGGCCCGTTGCGCTCGATCGCCATCCGCGCTGGACCGGAGGCCATCTGGCCGCGGACCGCGGTGTCGAGATCGGGATAGATGTACGGGGTGGGCACGTCGATGCTCGTTCGCGGCTTCAGACCCGCCGCCGCCACGAGGTTCTCGAGCATGTCGGGCGCGGCGAGCGCGAATGGTCCTCCCGCCCCGGGTGGCGGGGGCGGCAAGAGGCCGCCGATCGCGGCCAGGACCACGCGCATCTCGCACTGCTCGACGCGGCCCCACGTGGCGATGGCGACCGGAGAGCCGGGTGATGCGACGCGCCGGATCTCGGCGAGTACTGCTTGCGGGTCGGAGGCGTATTGCACCGAGTTGAACGCGGTGACGGCGTTGAATGTGTCGTCGTCCCACGGCAGCTCCTCGATGTCGCCCCGGCGGAGATCCACGTCGGACAGTCGCTGCCGCGCAACGTCGAGGAGGCCCTTGGATGCGTCGAGGCCGGCGATGCGGGCCCCCGCTTTCGCGGCCAGCTGCAACGCGAGGCCGGCGCCGCAGCCGACGTCGAGGAGGTGGCTGCTGCCGCCGAGCTCGATTGCGGCGAACGCCGCCTCGTAGAACGGTATCTGGCCGGGCTCGGCGATCTCGGCCCAATCTGTGGCGGCTGCGCCCCAGAGCAATCCCTGAACTTCTCCAGATGCCATGACGTGACTCCCCTTCGTGATGTTGGAAGTTGATCGTGCGCTCAGTGCCCGGCCGTGCGCATCGGGGCAATTACGTAATTCGTTTCCCCCGCACACCCCGGATTACGTAGTCCCACCGATGCCCGCCGAAGCCCGAGGCCGAATGATGAGCAGATGAGATTCAACGGCCTCAACCACATTGCGTTCCTCGTGGCAGACGTCGAGCGTTCGGTCCGCTTCTACACCGACGTCTTCGGTCTGCGCGAGGTCGATGCGTTCGACGATCGCAGCTTCGTGGCGATGGCGTGGCACGACAACGTGCACGATGTCGCGCTGATGAAGGGCGGCGAGCGCGGGTCGGCGGGACCCGCTGCAGTTCACCACGTGGCGATGTCGCTCGCAGGTGGACCCGAGCAGCTCGTCGAGTTCGCGGCGCATCTCCGCGCCAGTGGGGTGTCACCCGAGTTCGCGTACGACCACGTGGTCTCGCAGTCGGTGTACCTGACCGATCCCGACGGCAATCGGATCGAGGTGTACATCGACATCCCGCGGGAGACGTGGAACCACATCCCGCATGCGATGCTTCAGGGCGGACCGATGGTGATCTGACCGGCGGCGGCGGCCGCCAGGCGAGCTCTGGTTCGTGCACCACACTTCCTGAGCAGGCTCTCCACGTGCTTCTCGACGGTGCGCACGGACAGGTACAGCGCAGCTGCGATCTCCTTGTTCGAGGCTCCGGCGACGACGAGCGCGAGGACCTCCGCTTCCCGAGGCGTCAGGCCCCACGCCACCCACTGCGCGGGCATCTGCTCCAGCGGACGTGCCCCCCGGATCGCGGTCGCGACAGCGGGAGAGCCGTGCTCCACGAAGAAGTCCGCCGCCTCGGTGGTCCATTGCTCGGGCGTGCCCCACCGGTCCGTGCGCGCGGCCTCGCTGAGCAGCCATCGTCCGAGATGCCACCAGAGTGGCCCGTGGCGGAGGTTCGCATCGCCCTTGCCGACGTGGACGAGGGCGGCGTCGCGATCGCCTCGGCGTGCGGTCTGGATCGCTCGGCAGTACTCCAGGTATCCCCGGTTCACCCGATTGACGAGGACGCCCGACGCCCCGAGCTCGGCGACGGCCCGATCTGCCTGCGAATCGGAGTGCGCGCACAACACGAGTGGCGCGAGGCCAAGACCGGTCGCGGGCGCCGCTGAGCGTGCATCACCGATCATCGCCAGTCCTCGCGCCATCGCCGTCGACGCGCCCGTTCTGTCACCGCGCAACAACGCCAGCAGCCCTTCACACTCGATGGCCGCGAGCGCCTGCGTCTGCTGATGAGCGGGCGAGGCTGCTGAAGCAGAGCGGACCACTGCGCGCATCGCCGGCTCGTCGTCACGGAGCACGTGGGCCAGTGCGCAGAAGTGCATGGCGATGCTCACCAGGCCGGGGATGCCGAGCTGGCCGGCGAGCGTCGCCGCCTGCTGCGCGTGAGCACTCATCGCCTCGATGTCGCCGACGATGCTGCAGCCCGCTGCGAGCTCGACATCGAGCGCGGCCACGGTCGACAGTGCGCCGATCCGCACTGCGAGGGCGCGCGCTTCGCGGAGCGTCACGAGATCCCCGCGGTCGAGGAGGTCGATCGTGCCGAGCTCGTGTGCCGCATGGAGCCGCGCGACGGTCAGGTCGCTTCGCGTCGCCAACGCCAGCGAGGCGGCGAAGGCCGCCCGTGCCCGCTCGAGCGACGTGGCTCGCTCGCCCCTTCCGATCAGGAGCAGGGCTTCGCATTCGACGTCAGCGGCTCCGGCCGTGCGTGCCAAGGCCAAGGCGACCTCCGCGCGTTCGAGCCCGTCGGCGACGCGGTTCGCGCCCAGGGCGATCTCGGCCTCGCACACCGCCAGCTCGGCGTCGAGGACCGTCGACGGTGCGTGCGCGATCGACGCACGCGCCGCACAGATCTCGTCCGACGCGACCGGCCAGCGAGTTCCTGCGATTGCCGCCTTCGCCAGCTGCAGGTGCAGGCTCGCGGCACGATCGTGCGAGATCCGTTCTGCCAACGAACCGCCGAGCCCCAGCGCCTCGTCGACATGCCCGGCCTGGGCGAGAGCACTGACCAGCGTCTCGGCCGCCGCGTCGTGCTGATCCCCCGGCGCGAGGAGGGAGTGGGCTCGCCGCAAGGACGACATCGCGCTGACGAGCGCTCCCGCCGTGATCGCTTCCCGACCTGCCTGCGCGTACAACGACCCGGCGGCCTGCGCGTCGCCAGCCTGCTCGGCGAGCATCGCGGCGGTGTCGCGGAGAGAACCGGCGAGCAGCGGGCGCGCTCCGGTCAACGCGGAGAACGCGTCGGCCGCGAGCTGCGCGCGTCGCGGTGGCAGCAGTCCGTCGAGCACGGCCTCACGCGTCAGCGAGTGACGGAAGCTGAACCCTTCCGCATCTGCGCGCAACAACTGCAGTTCGACGCCGAGCTCGAGCGAGTGGCTCACGACGGCTCCCGTCAAACCCGTCGTCGCCGGCAGGAGGCGCCAATCGAAGCGCCGCCCGAAGGTGGCCGCAGCACTCAGGACAGCGCGACCGTCGCGATCGAGGGTTGCCATCCGATCCGCGACCGAGTCACGGAACGCAACCGGCATGCCGGGCGACGCGAGGAGCTCTTCGACGAGGAACGGCACGCCATCCGCAGCCTCGACGATCCGCGATCGTTGCTGCGCAGCGGTGTCACTGGAGCAGGCGTCGATCATCATCCCCACGTCGTCGTCTTCCAACCTGGACAGTTCGATCACGATCCCGCCACGACGGGCTGCGACAGCGCGGGCGAGGTCGCGCCCCGGTGACGCGGCTTCCGAGCGCACCGTGGCGACGCACAGCACCGACGTGCGCACGATGTGATCGCAGAGGTGATCGACGATCGACAGCGTCTCGGGATCCGACCAGTGCAGGTCCTCGAGGATCAGCAACGCACCGTGTTGGCGACCCAGCAGGCCGAGCGCGCGCACGACGGCCTCACCCCACGCCGCCGGCGAATCACCGTTGGCCATTAAAGGCGACGAAGTCGATCCGGGGACGATCCGTCCGAGGACCGGAGCCCACGCCGACAGGTCCGGGTCATCTGCGAACCACTCGACGGCCGCGGCGAGCGCCTCTGCGATCGGCCGGAACGCGACGTGCTCCGAGCTCTGCACGGCACGCCCGCGCAACACCCGCGCCCCTCCGGCGGCGGCCATCGCCGACACCTCACGGACGAGACGCGACTTGCCGATCCCCGCCTCACCCACGATGAAGACAACGACGCCGGCACCCGATACAGCTGTCGCGAGCGTCAACCGGAGCAGATCGATCTCGCGATCGCGACCGATCACAACCGGACAGATCTCCGCAGCCACCCTGCAAGTCTGACACGCCGTCGCGGTGCATCGGCCGTGACGTCGATGCCCGGAACGCGCCCGAAAAGCGGCACAGCCTCGAGGCGGCGGCCTGCCTGCGCATCATCCGCCGGCGGTCACGGCCTTCAGCTCATCGAGCGTCTCGCGGATGAGGTCCGACAGCTCGCGCTGGCTGGCGTCGTCGATCCACTGCTCCACCGCGACCCTGAACACGGCGATGCCTGCCTCGGCGGTCAGGCTCGCGGCCGGGTCGCTGACGCCGCGTCGACGCAGTGCGTCGGCGAGCGCCGAGGCGAGCGTGGCGAGCTTGATCAGCTCGCGCTCGCGCAGCTCTGCGCTCGCTGCGATGATCATCTGGCGTTGCCGGGAGAAGTCGCGACGCTCCTGCAGGAGGGCGCCGGCGGCTTGCAGGGCGGCGGCGACCGCGTCGAGCGGCGCTGCGGAACCGGGGGCGCCGGCGACGGTGCTGACGAGCAGCTCCTGCAGGTTGGCCGCGCCCCAGAACAGCACCTCGCGCTTGTCGGCGAAGTGCCGGAAGAACGTTCGCTCTGTCAATCCCGCGCGGGCGGCGATCTCCGCAACGGTGGTGTTCTCGAACCCGCGCTCGCCGTAGAGGGCGAGGGCCGACTGCACGAGCCTGCCGCGGCTGTCCGGCTCCCAGCGCACCATGCAGCTGATCGTAGTCGGTGATGACAGCGGCTGACATCCTTGGTAGGGTGATGGCAGTAACTGACATCGGTCCGGCACGACGTGTGCGAGGACCATTGACCATCTGGAGGTTCGTCATGCGTGTCTTCGTCACAGGTGCATCCGGCTGGATCGGCGTGCCCGTCGTTCGCGAGCTCATCGGCGCAGGCCACCAGGTCGTCGGGCTGGCGCGCTCGGACGCCTCGGCCGATGCCCTCACCGCCGCCGGGGCGGAGGTGCGTCGCGGCACACTCGACGATCTCGACAGCTTGGCCGGCGCAGCCGCCGCATCGGACGGCGTGATCCACCTCGCGTTCAAGCACGACATCGCTTTCGCGGGCGACTTCCAAGGCGCCGTCGATGCGGATCGCAGGGTTATCGAGGCGTTCGGCGAGGCCCTCGCCGGCTCTGATCGCCCATTCTTGATCGCCTCGGGGACGCTCGGGGTCGCGCCGGGACGCGTCGCGACCGAGCGTGATGGGCTGGACCCGTCGCCCGCTTCGGCGCCGCCGGTCGGTGGTGCGCACACGCGCGGGACCAATGCGCTGATGACGCTCGCCCTTTCGTCGCGGGGTGTTCGTTCCTCGGTGGTCCGACTGCCTCCGACGGTGCACGGCGCAGGAGATCACGGCTTCGTCGCGACCCTGGTCGGCATCGCCCGCGACAGGGGAGTCGCCGGCTACATCGGAGATGGCTCCAGCCGCTGGCCGGCCGTTCACGTGCTCGACGCGGCGCGGCTCTTCGCACTTGCAGTGGTGCAGGCCCCGGTGGGATCGGTGCTGCACGCGGTCGCGGACGAGGGCGTGCCGATCCGCGACATCGCCGGCGTGTTCGGCAGGCATCTCGACGTCCCCGTCGTCGCCATCGCTCCCGACGACGCCGCCGAGCACTTCGGGTTCTTGGCCGGGTTCCTCGGGGTCGACAGCCCGGCCTCGAGCACGCACACCCGCGAGCTGCTCGGATGGCAGCCGACGCAGCCAGGACTGATCGAAGATCTCGAGCAAGGCCATTACTTCTACGACCCGAGCTGATCCCCCAGACTCCACGCGAGCCGGACTCACTGTGTCCTCCCACAGACGGCACGCGCGCTCTGTGGGACGACGCAGACTGCGGACTCGATGGACCGCGCGAGGGGCCGGCCCGGTCGCTCAGCCGGGACGTCGTCGGCCTGTGGGACTACCGTCGGATGGCACCACATCGGGACCATGAGAGGAGCGGGCGATGATTCCTGCAGGCATCATCTCGGCGGACGGGCACGTCTGCGAGCCGGCCAACTGCTACGTCGACCACATCGACCCGAAGTACCGCGACACCGCGCCGCGCATCGTCCGCCAGGACGACGGCACGGACGCGTTCGTCATCCCGGGCATGAAGCGGCCCGTGCCGCTCGGGTTCATCGACGGGGCGGGTTTCGGGCCTCGCGAGCGGGCCGATCGCGCCAGGACGTTGAAGTTCGAGGACGTGCGCGAGGCGGCCTACGTCGGTCGTGAGCGGGTTCCATTCATGGACCGGGACGGTCTCGCCGCCGAGCTGATCTACGCCTCGGTCGGGATGGGCATCTGCATGCACCGCGACGCGCAGTACAAGGACGCGTGCATGTGGGCCTACAACCGCTGGCTGGCGGAGATGTGCGCCGACGCGCCCGACCGGGTCTTCGGGATGGCGCAGACCGCAGTGCTCGGTGTCGACGCGGCGATCACCGACTTCCAGCGCGCCAAGGACATGGGCTTCGTCGGGATGATGATGCCAGGCGACCCCGTCCACGAGGACTACGACCACCCCGACTACGACGCGCTGTGGGAGTGCGCGAGCGATCTCGATCTGCCGATCTGCTTCCACATCCTGACCTCACGCGCCGGCAGCCTGTACGCCGAGACACGCGGGCATCCGCTCAACAGCTTCCTCGGGATCATCCGCGCCGTCCAGGACGTCGTCGGGATGATGGTGCTCGGCGGCGTGTTCGAGCGCCACCCGCGGCTCAAGCTCGTCGTGGCCGAGAGCGATGCCGGTTGGATGCCGCACTACATGTACCGGATGGACCACGCGGCCCGGATCAACGCCGAGGGCGGGATCATCAAGGGACTCTCCAAGCTGCCGAGCGAGTACATCCGCGCCAACGTCTACGCGACGTTCCAGGACGACCTCACCGCGTACCACACGCTCGGCCTGTTCCCGCTGGAGCACCTGCTGTGGGCGAGCGACTTCCCGCACACCGACTCGACGTGGCCGCTCTCGCGTCAACTGATCGGCGAGCAGGCGGCACACCTCGACGAGGCGCAGCACCAGGCGATCTTCCGTGACAACACGGCCCGACTGTTCAACCTCCCCGCGGGCAACCAGTCCTGGCGGATGGAAGCGGCGTGACGTTCTGACGGTCGGGACTGGCCGCCGCTGCGCTTCGGCTGCTCCCTCCTGACGTTCTGACGGTCGGGTCAGGCGGGACGCCAGAGCGGCAGGCGGATGCCGTCGTCGCCCGGCTCGTCCCAGTCGACCTCGACCGGCATGCCGACGTGGACCTCGTCGACGTCCGCGCCGACGACGTTGCCCGTGACCCGCGGCCCCTCGGCGAGCTCGACGATCGCGACGACGTACGGCACGGCGTCGGCGAACACCGGGCTGGTCGGGCGCCGTGCGACGGTGAACGTGTGGACCGTCCCCTTGCCGGATGCCTCCTCCCACCCCAAGTCGAGCGAGCCGCAGGTCGTGCACGTCGCCTTCGGGTAGAACTGCGCACTACCGCAGCGCGGGCAGCGCTGGACCAGGAACCGGCACTCGGCGGTCGCCTCCCAGAACGGGCGCGTCGTCGGGGAGGGCGTCGGCCGCGGGCGGCTCACGGCTCGACTCCGAGCACCAGGGCGCATTCCTCGGACATGATCCCGCCGTTGCCGTTCACGAACGCGAACTGCAGGCCGTCCACCTGACGCTCGCCGCCGCGTTGCTGCACCTGCCGCACGGCCTCGGTGACGTGGCTCATCGCGCCGGCGAGACCCGGCTGGCTGAAGCTCAGCTGACCGCCATGGGTGTTGACAGGGAAGTCGCCGTTCCAGCGCAGGTCGTGTTCGGCGACGAACCGCCCGCCTTCGCCGCGTCCGCAGAAACCGGCCTCCTCGAGCTCGACGAGCACGGTGATCGTGTAGCAGTCGTACAGCGATGCGAGACCGATGCGGCTGCGTTCGATGCCCGCCTGGCCGAAGGCGCGGTCCGCGGCGGGTTTGATCGCGGTGTCCATCAGTGACGGCGCATAGGTGATCGTCTTGTGCGTCACGCATTCTCCCGCGCCCAGCAACCACGCCGCCGGCCGGCCCGTGCTGCGCACGAGATCGGGATCGACCACGACGATCGCCGCTGCGCCGGCGGACGGCATCACGATCTCGAGCAGGTGCAGCGGATCGACGACCATCGGCGAGCCGAGCACGTCGTCGACGGTGATCGGCTGGTCGTAGAAGAACGCGTCGGGGTTGCGGAGCGCGTTGTCGCGCTGGTGGACGGCGATCTTGGCCAGCTCCTCGGGCGCGCAGTGGTGCTCGTGGAGGTAGCGGTTGGCGATCATCGCGTAGCCGACGTTGGCGCCGACGTTGCCGTACGGCACCTCGAATTCGGCCCACGCCGACGTGTCCCTGCCGAGTGGTTGGCCGCTGCGCCTGGGCTGCGTGCCGTCGCGGCGTTGGCGTCGCGACGCGGTGATGCACAGCACGGCGCGTGCCTGCCCGGCGTGGATCGCCGCGGCGGCGCGCCAGACCATCCCGGCCGCCGTCGCGCCACCGAGGTCGACGCTGTCGGCGTATGTGACCCGCAGGCCGATCGTCTCCGCGATCGTCGATGGGACGAGCATCGGCACGCCCGCCATCGGGTGGCAGATCAACCCGTCGATGTCGGCGAGCTCCAGACCGGCGTCGGCGATCGCCTGTACCCCGATTCGCGCCGCCATGTCGATCGTGGTCTCGCCGTCGGTCCAGCGCGTCGGCTTGCGCTCCGCAACGCCGGTCACCGCCGCCCATCCCCGCATCCCATCACCTGCCATGTCACACACCCCCGGTCCGTGCCGACGCTACCGAGGCCCGCCGCGCAGGTCGCAGCCCGGGGGCACGATCGCCGAATGGGCCCTCAGCGGCAACGGTCGATTGGCGCGGTCGCGAGTGGTCGGTCACTGCGGCGGCTGAGGCCGCCGTCAGGAGGGGACGAGCACCATGGCAGCCCACTCGCCGGACGTCCGGCGTTCGAGCTCCACGAGCGGACCGAGGAACCCGGCGACGAGCGAGCACTGCGACGGCGAGAACCCACTGACCGCCAGCCAACCACCCGGCGCGACGCGAGCGACGAGCTGTCCGGCGAGGTCGACGACCGCCGCCCTGCCGATGTTCGCGAGAACGACCTCGAAGGTGCCCTCGACCGCGCTGAGCGGGCCGAGCGTCGCCTCCACCCGCCGCTCGACGCCGTTGAGAGCGGCGTTGCGGCGGGTCGCCTCGATCGCCTCCGGCTTGAGGTCGACCGCCACCACGCGGGCCGCGCCGAGCCCGAGCGCGCACAGCCCGAGCACGCCGCTTCCGCAGCCGACGTCGAGCACCCGTTCGCCACCGGCGATCCGCGCCACGAGCTCTTCCACGAGCAGCCGCGTGGTCGGGTGCGCGCCGTTCCCGAAACCACCCAGGCCGAGCTCGATCAACCCCGGCAGCCCGGCGCGGTCGTGCTCGGACCACGCGAAGCACACGCTGAGCCGCTCGCCGAACGCGATCGGGCGGGTGTGCTCCATCCACGCCGCGAGGCGCGCGCCATCGTCGGGTCGGGTCACCGCCACCTTGCCCTCACCGCGCAGCGCCGAAGAGATCCGCTCCGCCGCCCACTCGTCGTGGACGGCGGCCAGCACCAACCGGCGGTCAGCGCCGGGCACGACCACCTGCACCGCGTCGGCGCCGAGCCGGCTGAGCAGGGCCCGCACCCCTGCCACCTCGTCGTCGCTCGTCGCGACCACGACGATCACCATCCCAGGTCGGCGTCGCCCTGTCCCGCGCGCCCAGAACGGGGCGTCAGCCCCAGCACAGACAGAACGGATGACCAGCCGGATCGGCGTACACCTGGTAACCCTCGGCCGAGCCGAGGTCGGGCGCGGACCTGAGCAGCTTCGCGCCCAGCTCGATGACCTCGTCGTGGGCGGCTCTGACATCGTCGACGTGCAGGTCGAGGTGGATCTGTTGCGGGGTCCCGTCGGGCCACTCGGGCTGCACGTGGTCGGGCGCAAGCTGCACACCGAGTCGCCATTCGCCGTCGACCACCACGTTGTGCCAGTCGTCCTCGGCCATCACCGTGCCGCCCAGCACTCCTGCCCAGAACGTGCTCTCGGTGGTCAGGTCAGCCGCATCGAAGACAATGATCTGTCGGGAGATCCTCACCTCGCCATCGTGCCAGATCGCACGGGCCCGGAAGCCAGGGCCGGTGGAGCGGCGCCGGCGAGCTCAGGTCGGTGAGACCTTCCGCCACGTGATGTACGTCGTGGTCTCGAGGCCGTCGACCTCCTGCGTTGGGGTGTTGAAGATCGCCAAGCCGTCGCGGAAGTCGACGTACCGCAGGACCTCGCTGCCGATCAGCGCCGGGTGGGTCGCGCCATCGGGCGTGAGCGTGAAGGTCTGCTGATCGCCGTCGACGCGGTAGGTGCCGAACATCGCCATGTGGGCGTTGCCGGCGGGCGTGGCCCCTCCGCTCGTGCGATCGGGGTCCATCAGCTGCACCGCGAAGTTTCCATCGGGGTCGAAGATGAACACGCCGATCGGTGCGTCACCGAAGGGGTGGCTAATCTCCCCGTCCGATCGGCGGGCCTCGAGCGACACCAACCGGAACGTCCCGACGAGCATGTCCTTCGAAAGTGCGACCATGGCCTCTCCAACGGGTCCCTCGTACGCGCCGAGGCGGACGGCGGCGCCCAGCGTGGCGTCCGGGCCAGGATCATATGGTCGACGGTCACGTGAGCGGTGCTCTGGCGATGGCCGGTGGTTCTGCGCCGGCCAGCAGCCATCCGCCAGCGGCGGCGATCATCGGCAGCCCGACGACGATCACGAGCAGGTCGACGATCGGCGGATGGGTCAGTGACGACAGCTTGCCGTGGTGCCAGGCGAGCATCGCGAGGTACGCCCCGAGCAAGCCGAGCACGCCGCCGAGCAGGCCGAGCGCGCCGGCGGTTGCGCCCGTGATCGTGCGGCGGGTGTGACTGCTCGCGCCCGTCGCGCTCAACGTCCGCACGTCCCCGGCCGTCTCGCTGCGGATCAAGCCGACGGTCATCGCCAGCACGCCCAGCGCGACGAGCACCCCGATCGCCGTCGAGTCGGTGCGCAGCTGACCGTACGACACCGGCGAGCTGCGCGTCTCGATCGACAGCCCGGCGGCTGCGGCAGCTCGCGACGCGGCATCGATCTGTGCCTGCGTGAGCGAGGTTCCGGTGCGCAGCGCCCACGCGACCGTCGTCGGCTGCAGGCCGAGCTTCGTCATCGCCGCGGTCGTGATCATCGTCGTCGGCTGTGACGTGTACGCGGGCAGGTCGAGCTGGTGGAAGCTCGGCGCGAGGGTCGTGCGCCGTCCGGCGCCGATCTCGGTGCCATCGAGGTCGTGGCGCGGCGTGAGGACGTCGGCGGCAGGTTCGATCGTGGCCGGGTCGATGCCTTCGTAGCGCAGCAACTCGGGCGTGGCGACGTACAGCGTGGCGATCAGCTCCTCGTCGATGCCGTTGGCGACGCGGGTGACCTTGACGAGCGCCGCCGGCGGCTTGCCGCGGACACCTCCCCCGGTCAAGACGTCAGGCCCGCTCGGGTCGATCGCCTGTTGCAGCGCGGTGGGCGTCGACGCGCCGATCGTCGTCGCGATCCCTTGCACCGCGGTGCGTGCCGCCTCCAGCGCCGCCTCCGAGGTGATCACCGCCGGGCCGCCGTGCTGGTCGCCGCTGTACACGACCAGCTCGTTGGCCGGCAGGTTGCCCCGATCTGCGGAGGTGGTGGCGGAGGCCTGCGCCGCCGCAGCGCTGATCGAGATGATCGCGGCG
>JBBQTN010000015.1:0-42675 GCA_038213195.1 Acidimicrobiales bacterium
GATGTCGGGTGCACCACCTGCCCAGGAATGCCACGAGCACCGACCGACGCGGCGGACGTTCGATCGTCGCCGCGGCCGTCGTGGTGCGGCACGTCGTCCAGGTCGAAGGGGTCGCGCCCGGCGCGCGTCGGCGGCACGAACGACGGCATCGGCACCAGCCGCGCCGCGACGGCCGGTCGCTCGGCCGGTTCGCCGGTTGGGTGACGCGCCGCGCCGTCCGCCGGGCTCGGCGCCGTCGGGTCGCCCGACGCAACCAGCGTGTCGCCGGCAGCGGGCGCCTCGGCGATCGTCAGCTCGTCGCCATCGGAGATGTCCAGGTCGGCATCCGCCTCGGCGTCGATCGATGGCGCGGCGATGCCCAGGGCGCGGCCGGCGAGGCGCGCGAACAGGTCGTTCACCCCGCGTCGCCCCTCTGTGGTGTGTTGACGAGCAACTCCGCGCTGCGCGCCGAGGCACCGTCCTTGGTGGATCGCTCGCAGCACTCACTCATCGCAGCTCCAGGTAGGCGTGCCGGCGTTGCTCGGTGAGCGCCAGGATCTCGCCCTCCGACCAGCCGTAGCGCCTGGCGAGGGCGTCGACCTCGCGCAGCAGGCGCCGCCCGACGCCGCGCAGCTGGGCCCAAACCAGCTCGGGGACATCGAGCAGCGCGGACCATCCGTGGCCGCACTCGCCGCAGAGGATGTCGATGCGCACGTCGACGAGCGGGTCGGCGAGCTCGATCTGCCGCCCCAGCTCCTCGAGCTCGTCGTCGCCGAGCGGTCCTGCGGTGCCGTCCGGCCGCGTGACCCGTTGCACGCATCGCGAGACGAGCGCCGACCGCGCGGCGACGAGCGTCGGTGTGGCGGCGATCGCCAGCATGTCGCTCGACGTCGGGCAGCGCGCCCGGACGCGCGCCGACCCCAGGTCGATGTCGACTTCGACGTCCAGAGCGACGTCCGGGTCGACGTCCGGGTCGACGTCCGGGTCGGCATCGAAGTCGCCCGCCCTGCGCACGTGACCGTCCGCGTACCCCGCGAGCAGCTCGTCCACGGCGAGGTGCACCTCGAGCGTGGTCGCGCACGACGGGCAGGTCGCCAGCGCGTCGACGACCGGCCCGCGGATCTCGCGGTACAGGCCGAGCAACCGCGCATCGCGCCGGCCGAGCGGCTCGTCGGCGCCGCGGTCCGCGCCGAGCATCGCCAGCGCGCGCTGCGCCCCGGAGACGGCATCGGCCGCCTCCCACGCGGACAGCACAGCGCCGGCATCGATCATCGTTCGACCGTCACGGAGCGAGCGTCGGCTCGAGTGGCTCCGGCACCGTCGTGTCCCGCTCGAAACCCTCGTTCTCGATCTTCAACCGCTCGATCGCGACAGCGTTGGCGTTGGCGTCGAACTCGGGCGGCTGGTAAACCGAAACCCAGCAGCGGAACACCTTCCAGGCGATGACGAGCTGGCCGGCCTCGTTGTAGAGCTCGATGATGATGTCCTTGCGGAAGTCCTTCAACGACGTCTCGGCGCCCAGCGCGGCGCCGAAGTTCCAGATCTTGTTCGTCCAGTTGTGGAACTCGAGGTCGTGGGTGATGCCGCGTTCGAGCGTCACCGCCTCGAACTCGGAGCGCCCCGGCGCCTTGCGGCTGCTGCTCGGGTCGCCGCCTTCACGGTGTTTCACCACCTCGGTCGTGCGCTTGAGCCCGCTGAGCTTGCTGACCCCGGCGACATAGCGACCGTCCCACTTCACCCGGAACTTGAAGTTGTGGTACGGGTCGAAACGCTGGGCATTGACGCTGAATTGAGCCATGTCGTTGTCACTCCTGGGGATCGATCGGTCACTGATCCGGCGGCCGGCTGAGCTGCTGCAACTGGATGATCACGAACTCGGCGGGCTTCAGCGGGGCGAAGCCGACGAGGATGTTGACGATCCCATTGTCGACGTCGGCCTGCGTCGTGGTATCGGCGTCGCACTTCACGAGGTAGGCGTCGCGCGGGGTCAGCCCCTGGAACGCACCGCGGCGGAACATCGACTGCATGAACGCTCCGACGTTGAGCCGGATCTGCGCCCACAACGGCTCGTCGTTCGGCTCGAACACGACCCAGCGCAGCCCCTGGACGAGGCTCTCCTCGATGTACAGCGCAGTGCGTCGGATCGGCACGTACTTCCACTCGCTGGTCATCACGTCCGCACCGACGAGGGTGCGCGCCCCCCAGCACACCGTCCCGTAGACGGGCAGGTTGCGGATGACGTTGATCCCGAGCGGGTTCAGCGCGGCGCTGTCGCCGTCGTTGAGCTTCGGTCCCGATGGTGTCGCCACGGCGCGCAGCTGCGTGCTGGTGCCCGCCGGCGCCTTCCAGATCCCGCGGTCCGAGTCCGTGCGCGCGTACAGCCCGGCGAGCGTGCCGCTGCTGGCGACGTCGCGCAACGAGCCGCTGCGCAGCGGATCGGGATCGACGATCTTCAGTCGGGGGAAGGCGACTGCGGCGTTCTTGTCGCGGATCGTGTTCTGGTCGAGCCAGGTCTCCATCTTCTCGGTCGTGTCGACCCCCTGCGGGATGTCGACGAGGTAGAAGCAGCGGAAGTCGGCGCAGAACTCGGCGACGCCACCCGCGACCTTCGCCAGCGAGCTCGTCGCCGTGATCGACGGGCCGTCCAGCGTGGCCGCCGCGGGGATGCACAACAGGTTGACGACCGCCGGTTCGATCCGCTTCAACGCCTCGAGCCCGCCGAGCAGGTCGTCGGCTCCCGGGAGCGCCCCGTCCGAGCCACCGCCGAGGGCGGTGAAGCCGATGTCGGCCGGCTTGCTCTTCACGTCGGCGATCACCGAGGCCACGGAGGCACGGGGGTTGGTCTCGTTGGGTCGCACCCCGATGCCACCGGGGGCGTCGACGACGGTGATCAGCGCGGATGCCGCGGCGACGACGTCGCTGACGTTGCGCGGGTCACCGACGGTCATCGTCACGTTGCGGTGCACCTCGGCGGCGATGACGACAGGCCGGCCGCCGATCTGGCCGATCCGCCGCACGACGAGGTTGAACAGCGGGCCAGGCGGTGTCGTCGCCTGCGTCGTCCAGTCGACGGCGACCTGCACCTCCGCACCCCACTCGCCGGCCGATCGCGCCGTGACGCTCAGCGTGTCGCTCGGCGCCGACCCGCCCCTGAGGATCAGCGATGCCGGCGCGGCGTCGCTGGTCGCGACGCGCACGATCCAGGCGACCTGGCCGCCGTTGATGAAGAACTGCATCACGCCGTATCCCGCGGGGCTGTCCGGCGTGAGCGGGCCGAAGCGGCGCAGGAAGTCCTCGAAGCTCGTCACCCGCGTCGCCACGCCGAGGGGTCCCTGCCGGAAGCGGTCGATGAACGCTGTGTCCGACGTGCTCACCCCCGTGATCGGATGGACGCCGCTGGGGATCTCCTCGACGTACAGTCCCGGATAGGTCGGTGTTGTCATCTGCCGGTCTCCCTCATTGCGTTGCCAGTGAGCGCCACAACTCGACGTGGCGCGCTGCGGTGCGGGTCCACGAGTTCGTCTCGCAGTAGTCGCGTGCCGCAGCGGTGGTCCTGTCGCGGAGCTCGTCGTCGTCGAACAGGCGCTCGAGACCGCGTGCCAGGCCTGCCGCATCCGTTCCCGATCGGTGCACGGCATCGCCGAGATCCTCGAACCAGCGAGTCGCCGACGTCAGCACGGGGACGCCGGCGGCGAGCCCGACGAGCACGGCCGAGCTGGCCGAGTAGTGCGGGATCTCGTCGTAGTGGAAGACGACCACGTCGGCCTCCGCAGCAAGTCCTGCGGCGATCTCCGCCAGCGGCATCCACGCGGTCGCGGAGCGCACCGCGACATCGACCGGCCATTCGGCGGTCCGATCGCCGGCGTCCGGGTCGTAGCCGTACATCACGACGTCGCAGCCGCGGACCTCGCGCAGCGCCTCGACCATCCGCGCGTGGCCCTTGTGACGGCCGGGGAAGCCGAAGAACCCGATCGTCCTGCCGCGGCGCGGCTTGCGCGGGAAGCTCCAGGTCTCGCACCCGAGCGGGATGTGCGCGACGCGGGAGCGCGGGTGGAGGTCGCGCAGCTCGGCCGCCCCTGCCGTGGTCGCCGCGACCAGCGCCGCGGCGCCCGGCTCCCACGCCGACGCGCTGTGGCGCACGGCGTGCTCGGTCACCGCGACGGTCACCCCGGCGTTGCGGGCGCGAGCGACGAAGCGCTCCATCCGACCGTCATCGATCAACGACGGCTCGTGCTGCACGTGGAGGAGACCGCCCCGGTGCAGGGCCGGCTCGTCGACGCAGACCCTCGCAGCGGGCAGGTAGCGGTGCAACCGCGCAGTGAACGCTGCGACCCCGCACGGCTTGCCGGCCGACGTCACCCACAAGGTCCGCCGCTGGGCGCGTGCCGCATGCGGGGTGGTGCGCTGCACGGCGTCGAGCACGCCTGCGCCGAGCGACCAGATGTTGCGGTTGCGGTGGGCCCAGGCCGATGCCTCGCGGCCGATCGCGCCCGCCTCGTCGCGGTGCGCATCGATCCAGCGCAGCTGGCGCACGGTCGCGTCGAGGTCGGGGATCGAGCGCTGGCCGTTCGTCCTGCCGCTGCCGTCGACGTAGGGGACGAGGGTCGCCGCCGGCACGGGGAAGACGAGCTCGATCGCGTCGCGGCAGGCGTCGGCCTGCCCCTCGGCGTTCAGCGCGACAACGGGCAACCCTGTGGCCATCGCCTCGATCATCGGCAGGCCGAAGCCCTCGTTGCCGAGCGCGAGCAGGATGTCGGCGCGGCGGTACCACTCGGCGATCCCACGGGTCGGCTCGACCCGATCGACGTAGGTGATGCGTGGATCGTCGGGCGCGTAGTTGTGGTAGCCGTACGTCGTCTTGATGATCAACGACGCATCCGGATCGCCGGCGAACGCCTGCTTCCACGCCTCGATCGCGAGCGTGGTGTTCTTGCGGTCGGCGATCGGTGCGGCGATCAGGGTCGTCAGTCCTGCGCGCCGCTCACGGGGTTGCCAGTGGTAGATCGCCGGGTCGGCGCCGAGCGGGACGACGAACAGCGGGCGGGTCACGCCGCTCGCCCTGCAGGCACCGGCGACGAACGTCGACGGCACGATGACGCCGCGCGCCCGCTGGATCTCGGGCACCCACTCGGCGGGCAGCCGGCTGGCCTCGAACATCGTCGAGATGTACAGGTTCGGCCGGTCGCGCACGGTCGAGAAGTCATGGGCGATCCACGAGTGGTAGATCGTCGGCTCCTCGTCGCGTCCGGGTCGCGGGTCGTCGACCATCCCGTGCAGCTCTGCGCTCATCCCCTCGTAGACGCGTCCGGACGACAGCGCGCGGACCGAGGCACCGGCCCGGGCGAGCGAGAGCGCGAGGTACTCCGCGGTCACGCCGTAACCCGAGTGCACGTAGAACGACGAGGCGACCGTGATCTCGGGTGACTGGCACTCGACGGCGGGAGGGGCGTAGGGCTGCCCGTTGCGCAACGCCGTGTAGAACGGCCGGTCGGCGTGCATCAGCGATCCGGTCTCGTCGAGATCGGCGGGCGACCACTGCGGCGCCCCGAGCGCGAGCGAGGACGTGTTGCGGTCGTGGACCACGGCGACGAGCAACGACCGGTCGGCCAGGGCGAGCACGCGCTGCGGCGCGAGCCGCCCCACGAACGCGCCGTCCTCTCCGAGCGACGTGTCGGGGAAGGGCTGCGCCTCCCACACCGAACGCCGGTAGAGGATCGAGCACCCGGCGACCTGCGCGCTGCCGGGCTCGCCGCGGTACAGCCAGGCATCGGCGCGGAACGGGCGGTAGTGGAGCAGCTCCGACAGGCCGCACAGGTCGGCGTCGGAGGCGAGCAGCGCCTCGACCTGCCGGCGCAGGCGGTGTGGCGCCGACCAGTCGTCGTCATCCCAGTGGGCGATCAGCGTGCCACTTGCCCGCCGGCAAGCGATGTTGCGCTTCGCCCCGATCGACTGCGGCCTGTCCAGCCGGATGTACACGGTCCGCGCGTCGTCTGGGATGAGATCGCCGACGGGGTCGTGGCCGTCGTCGACGACGATCAGCTCGACGTCCGGGTAGTCCTGGCGCAGGAAGTAACGCACCGCCTGCGACACGAAGCGGCGCCGGTCACGAGTCGGCATGATGCAGCTGACCCGCGGCCGGGCCTCGCCGGCGATCGGCGGGGCCGACTCGGCGGCGATCGAAGCGCTCACGGGTGGGCTCGCTCGACGGCGCTGCGCACGGCTTGTCGCAGGGCCTCGGCGCTGAACTCGGCGAACGGCGCGGTGCACGGGCCCAACCAATGGATCCAGGCGTCCTTGGCGTCCGGCGAGATCGCGAACACGCGCAGGCCGAGCTGGCGGCTGAGCAGCTCGGCGGCCCCCGGGTAGTGGCTCGGATCGGTAGCGCCGACCATCACGACGTCGGGGTGGTGCTCGAGGATCGATGCCACGGAGCTGCCCGACGGCAGCACCGAGACGGTCAGGTCCGGTTCACTCGTCAGCGCATCGGTGACCACATCGGCGAGCAGGCCCGAGAGGTCGACGAGCGCGACTCGGGTTGGCACCGCGTCAGCCTGAACCCCGCTCGATCAGCCGACAATGGAGCGAAGGTACCGGGACGGCGCCGGCCGGTACCGGTCCTGCTCGCCGCGGTCTTCCGGTCGCAGCCGGAAGGACACGCACCGTTCCGGTTGCGACTGCCGCTTGTTCCTGGCGGTCTACCCGGCGACGACGAGCTCCGCGCCGGGCAGCGATGGGCCGCGCAGCGCGCGGGCCCTCGCCGCCGCCTCGCCCCGGCGCGACACCCCGAGCTTGGCAAACAGGTTGTGGAGGTGGTTCTTGACGGTGCGGACCTCGATGTCGAGACGCTTGGCGATCTGCTGGTTGGACAAGCCGTGCTCGAGCAACCCGAGGATCTGGTCCTCCCGGTCCGTGAGGACCGGTACCTGACGCTGGCGTTCGGCCGCCAGGCGCGCCAGCCGGCGCATGAATGCTGCGGACGCCCGCGGCGAACAGACCGTCTCGCCACCCGCCACGCTGCGCACCACCTTGATCAGATGGCTGAACGGTTCAGTGCGGAGCAGGTAGCCCGCGATGCCGGCCTCGGCGCAGGCGATGATCTCGTCGTCGGTGTCGGTCACCCCGATCGCGATGACGCGGACGTTGCCCGCGCGCAGGTGCAGCGCGTCCATCAGCGCATGGCTCGCCGCCGTGGCGAGGTTGACGAGCACGATGTCGACGCGCCGCTGGGCGAGCAGCACCTCGAGCGAAGGCCAGTCGTGTGCGGTGGCGACGCACTCGATGTCGGGCTCCCGGCCGAGCATCGTCGCCAATCCCTCGCGGTACAGGCGGCAATCGTCGACGATGATCAGCGCGATCGGCATCGTCGTCTCCTCGCCCGTCGGCGCGGACGACCACGAGGTGTCCGATCGCCACCTCCGATCGCTTGCGGCGGTGTCGGCGTCGCCACGTTCTGCTCCTTGGAGTCGAGTCTGCGCGTGTCTGCGCAGATGACGGCCCGGCGAGGTGTCATCCGAGCCCGTGCGCGAGCAGAGGTCCCGGGGACAACGATGCCGGAACGAAGAGCTGCTCCACGAACTGGTCGATGTCCTTCAGTGCACTTTCGCACAACAGCCCTGGCGCCGCAACCGTTCATCAGGTCGCGGCGATCAACGACAGGGTCGGCGTGCTCTGGGAGCGCCCGATGATCCTCGACTGGTCGCCATGACCTCGACGGCCTACGGTGCAGCGCCCGCGAGAAACCGGCGCGTCTCATATTCGACCCTGATCACTGGAGACGAGAACGATGCGTTATGTCGATCTGATCGAGTTCGTCGCCCGGGAGCACCCGGCGCGGGAGTTCGCAACCGATGGCCGGCGGAGGGTGACGTATGCCGAAGCGGTCGCGACCGCGCACCGGATCGCCGGCGCGCAGCGTGATGCAGGGCTCGGCGTCGGCGACCGGGTTGCCGTGCTCGCCGAGAACTCGATCGAGTACGTGCTGTTCTACCTCGGTTGCGCGATGTCGGGGTGTGTGCCGGTCCCGCTCAACTTCCGTCTCCACCCGCGCGAATGGCAGTTCATCCTCGACGACTCCGAAGCGAAGATGGTGCTCGCCGACCCGGAGTACGTCGCGGCGGTCGACGGCCTGCGCGACTCGCTCCCACGCGTCGAGACGCTGGTGTGCATCGGCCAGCCGCCCAGCGCCGGGTCGTGGGCGTCGTTCGACGAGTGGGTCGCGGCCGCACGACCGGGAGGCCTGCCGTTCCTGCCGGCGGGTTCGGCGATGTATCAGATCTACACCAGCGGAACGACGGGGACACCGAAGGGGATCGTGATCAGCCACGAGGCGATGACGTTGCAGGTCATGCAGCAACACGCCTCGTTCGGGCCGACCGGGGTGCTCGACGGGCGACTGCTGTCGTCGGCGCCGATGTTCCACGCAGGGATGACGACGATGTGGCTGATCGCGACGACGTGGGGCGGCAGCCTCTACGTGCAACGCGGATTCGAACCGGCCGCCGTCCTGCGCGCGTTGCGCGAGGAGCGGATCACCTGGGCGCTGCTCGTGCCGGCGATGATCTCGGCCTGCCTCGCCGAGCTGACCAAGCACCCCGGCCAGACCGTCGACAACCTCGGTCTGATCATCTACGGGTCGGCGCCGATGCCAGAACCGATCCTGCGCCAGGCGATGACCACCTTCGGCTGCGACTTCATCCAGTTCTACGGGTTGAGCGAGACGAACTCGTTGATCGGCCTGCAACCGGCCGACCACCGCCGCGCCCTGAGCGAGCGCCCCGAACTTCTCAAGGCAGCAGGCCGCCCCGTCCCAGGTGCCGCGGTCCGCATCGTCGATGAGCACGCCAACGACGTCCCCGCGCGGGTCGTCGGCGAGATCGTCCTCACCGGACCTTCGATGATGACCGAATACTGGCGAAACCCCGACAAGACCGCCGAGACACTGCGTGACGGATGGCTGTTCACCGGCGACGCGGGATTCCTCGACGAGGAGGGCTACCTCTACGTCACCGACCGGATCAAAGACATGATCATCTCCGGAGCCGAGAACATCTATCCACGTGAGATCGAGATGATCCTGTTCGAACACCCCGGCGTTGCCGACGTTGCCGTGATCGGTGTGCCCGACGAACGATGGGGCGAATCGATCAAGGCCATCGTCGTGCGACAACCCGGCAGTGACGTCTCGGAAGAGGAACTGATCAACTTCGTGCGCGGATCGCTCGCCTCCTACAAACGACCGAAGTCGATCGATTTCATCGACGAGCTCCCCCGCAACCCCAGCGGCAAAGTCCTCAAACGCGAGCTCCGCGAACAATTCTGGACAGGCCAGACACGACGCGTCTGAGCGCCGTCTGACCACCGACCTTGACGCCACGTTCGACCCATGCCAACCTCGACGGGGGTCGGGGTCCGACGTGCCCCCTCCGCCTTGATGCAACAGCAGGGGGTCTCTGAGATGGAATCCGTCGCGATCACCGGGCTGGGAGCGCTCACCCCGATCGGCTCCGACCTCCCGAGCTTCACCGCGGCACTCGACGCCGGGCGCATCGGCATCACTGCGGCACCCTGGGCCGATCCGGAGACCGGTCGGTTCGCCTGGGTCGCCGACGTCGAGGACTTCGACGGTCTGCGCTACCTCGACGAGCGCACGATCGGCGGCACCGACCTGTTCACGCAGTACGCGATGGCCGCGGCAATCGAGGCCGTCGAGGACTTCGGCGACGAGCTCGATCCGTTCCGCACTGCCGTGGTGATCGGCGTCAACCAGGGTGGGGCGCGAGCCCTCCTGGAGGCCCAGCGCCTCCATGATGTCGAGGGTCCGCAGAGCGTCCCGCGCAAGCTCACCCTGCAGTTCCCGCACAACATGCCGGCCGCCCAGATCACCATGCGCTGGAAGCTGCATGGCCCCAGCCTGACCATCACGACTGCGTGCGCCTCGTCGCTCGACGCCATCGGCGTCGCCGCAGGAATGATCGAGTCCGGACGGGTCGACGTCGCCATCGTCGGCGGCACGGAACGGGCGCTGTGCGAGACGCTGTACATCAGCCAGGAGCGATACGGGATGTCGAAGCCGGTCGCCGATCCGACCAGGGCCTCGCTGCCGTTCGACGTCGACCGCATCGGCATCGTCGAAGGAGCCGGAGCGGGCATCATCGTGCTCGAATCGGCGACGCGTGCTGCGGCGCGCCACGCCACGATCCACGGTTATGTCGCTGGGTACGGCTCCATCTCCGACTCGTACCACCCGTCGTCACCCGACCCGTCCGGAGTGTGGGAGGCGCGGGCGATGCGCTTGGCCCTCGAGGACGCCCACTTGGATCCCGACGCGGTCGGCGCCGTCGTCGCGCACGGCACGGCGACACCGCTCGGCGATCTCGCCGAGATCGCGGCGATCAACGACGTGTACTGCGGACGACACGATCTCGCCGTCACCTCCATCAAGGGCCACGTCGGCCACACCGGCGCAACTGCAGGTGTCCTCAACGTGATCACCGGTCTGCATGCGTTCCGCACCGGCCGGCTGGCCAACACCGCAGGAACCACGAACGTCGAGCCGAGCGCGTTGTTCAACGTCGTCGTCGACAAGCCAGCCGATGTGGCGCTGGAAGCCTTTCAGGCGAATGCCTTCGGCTTCGGCGGTCAGAACGCCTCGATCGTGGTGCGCCGTGGATGAGCTCCCTCGATGAGCAGGCAGACGAGTGTCCGTGGACGGTCGGGAGCGAGTTGATGTGCCGGGATAGGCGAACAGACGAAGCGATCACGCGATGACCTTCGCGGAACAGCCACTCCCCGCTCCATCGCACAACGCGGTGCGGGAACTGCGGATCGGGCTCGTCTGCTACGGCGGCGTGTCACTCGCCGTGTACATGCACGGGATCACCAAGGAGATGGGCAAGCTGGTCGCTGCGTCGACCGCGTTCGCCGACGATCCGGACGCCGCTCCGTTCGCCGGGGACGACAGCGCGTCGGTGTACCTGGAGCTGCTCAAATCGCTGGCCAACGGCGAGCGAGACGGCCTGCCGGCGGCGCGGCTACAAGTGGTCATCGACGTGATCTCAGGAACTTCGGCAGGCGGCATCAACGGGATCTTCCTTGGCAAGGCGTTGGTGCAGAACCGATCGCAGGACGCGTTGCGCGACATGTGGTTCGAGAAAGGCGACATCGCGACGTTGGTCGGTGGTCGGAAGTGGCCGTGGAAGTTGAAGCGGCCCGTCGTGGCCCTACGTGCGTTGCGGCGGGTCGGGAGGGGTAGAGCACCGCTGCTCGGTGACGAGATGTGCGCGTGGCTGGACGCGGCGCTGCAGAAGATCGACGACGGCGAGCCGCAGCTGAACCGCCCACCCGGGTCGACATCCCTGCTGCCGCCGGGCCATCAGCTCGAACTGTTCGTCCCGATCACGGATTTCGCCGGGCTGGACCGCAGCGTCCCGATCACCGATCCGCCCATCGTGTGGGACCGCACCCATCGTCAGATCCTGCATTTCCGTCACGAGGCCGACGACGAGGCTGGTGCCCTCGCGTCCCTGGCAGGGGTACGTCAGCAGTTCGGGTCGGACTGGAACCTCGCACTCGGATTTGCAGCCCGCGCGACGTCGTCGTTCCCGGGCGCCTTCGCGCCGGTGTCGCCGTACTCGTACGGCAAGTCGGTGGGCCGGGAGGGTCTCGAGGCGCAACTCGAAGCATTGTTCCCCTTCCATGTGTTGAGCGGTGAGGGCGACACCCCGGCGTCGTCGCCGTTCCACTCGCCGTTCGTCGACGGCGGGGTGCTCGACAACTTCCCGTTCGGAGCGACGATCGCCGCGGTCCGGCTCAAGCCGGCCGCCTCTGAGGTCGATCGGCGGATCCTGTTCGTCGAGCCCGACCCAGGCGGGCATGTGGGCCAGGGCGACGCCAAGGTCGAGCAGCCGGGGATGCTGGACACGGTGTGGTCTTCGTACGCGGGGATCCCCCGGCAGGAGCCGATCCTCAACGATCTCCTCGACCTGGCCGGGCTCAATGCCAACGTGCGCCGGTTGCGTCATGTGATCGAGGGCAGCTTCGATTCGATCGAGGCCGAGGTGACCGCCATCGTCGCCCCGGACGGCGGACGTCTCCCGCTCGACCGCGACACGGGGTCGTGGGGGGGCCTGCGCGCCAAGGTGGCCGCGAAGGTACCAACGGTCGCCGGGCTGACCTATGCCACCTACCTGCGGCTGCGACTCATCGACGTCGTCGACAGCTACGGGGCTGTGGTGTGCGAGCTCAATGGCTACCCACCGACCTCGAACCACGCCTCCTGGGTGATCAGTGTCGTGCGCAGTTGGGCCGAAGGCCGGCACCTCCTCGACCGTGACACACAGCCCGCCAGCCAAGAGGAGTTCCTGGCCGGCCTCGATCTGCAGTTCCAGCGCCGCCGCCTCACGTTCTTGGTGGCTGCCTGCAACTGGTGGTACCGCGACCTGCACCAAGGAGACACCGCGAGCTTGCCGTCCCGCGCGTCGTTGGACAACGCCAAGCACGTCCTCTATGGGCGGCTCCGCGCCCTCGACGCGCTCGGGGCGATCCTCCTCGATGATCCGGAGATCAAGTCGCTCGTCGATCGGCTGTTCGGGCTGCCGACGGTGGCGCGGGGTTTGCGGCGCGACCCCGGACAGGTCGCAACCGAGTATCTCGGTGATCTCGACCGACTCCAGGAGTTGACCAGGGCGCGACTCCGCCCGGCTCTCGACGAATGGGAGCTCGCCACGGACGATGCGATCGCGACCGCCACCAAGGGTTGGCCGGCACCGATCCAGGCGGCGTTGCAGGCCCGCGACCTCGGCTTTCCGTTGTGGGATCTCGTCACCTACCCGGTGCAATCCCTCGCGGGCGTGGGCGAAGGGGATCACGTCGAACTGATCCGCGTCAGTCCGCTGGACTCGAAGTTGCTCACCGAGAGCGGCGTCGAGAAGAAGCTGGCCGGGAAGGGCCTCGGCCACTTCGGCGCGTTCTTCACGCGGCCCGGACGCGAGCACGACTACCTCTGGGGTCGCCTCGACGCCGCGGAACGTCTGATCAGGATCCTCCTCGACGACCCGTACGACGACGGCCTCGACGAGCTCGACGACACCGGCAAACAGCTGTGCGCCAAGGCCTTTCGCGCGATCACTGCCGCCGAGCGAACCAGCCTCACGCACATCAAGGACGCGTTCGATCCCCTCGGCACGGCCATCGACCACCTCACGCAGTGATCGAGGCGCAGCGGCGCGGCGCGGCGCGGGCGACCTTCGATCTCGCCGGCGCGGCGGCCCTCGATTTCGCCGACGTGAGCTCCCGTCCTCACGCCGGCGAGCGCCAGTAGGCCCCGGGACGCCACCGAGCGGGATCGGCGCGAATCACGGCATGCCCGGAACTGCGGGACCGTACCGGCGACCCGGTTTGGACGACAGCGGGCCCCACGCAGCCACCGTCGCTTGCCGATCGCACCTCGCCGAACCGGCGGCGGCGCTCGACGTCGCGCAACGTCGTGGCATCCAGGTTTTGCGTGTTGTGCCCGCCGCGCGCTGTGATCGGCCCGCTCGACAATGACGGATCCCTCGCCCGTCCGGGTGAACCGGGCCCCGCGGAGACATGTCTGCGTCGGCCACCCCAATCCCTCGCGAATCGTCTGTGACGAAACGCCTCGGGGCGATCCGACGCGGTCTGCGACCCGTCGCCATCGGCTCGCCGACCTCGGGCGGAGCCGATGAAGCGTCACGGACGATTCAAGAGGGATCGAGCGGCGGCGACCACCGGCCGCGAAGCGTCACGGACGATTCACGACGACGTGTCGTCGTGATCGGCCACCGCTGGCGCGTGGGGCGGCGCATCGTCACGAACCAAAGACGCTCTCGGTCCTGTTCGACGAGCCCGCGTCCTTGCCCGCCGTGACCCAGACGAGAGGACTGACACGAAGATCGAGGTCAATGTGGGCGAGTACGCGTCACCGTCCTCGCGGACGGGTCAGATGTCGCGGCGGCGCACTGTGGTGGCTGCGATCGCTGCGACGGCCGTGTACACCCAGCCGAAGACCGTCGGGCTGTCGCTCCCGCATCGAGCCACGCAAGCATGCGCCGCGATCTCGTCGACGGGCGCTGCGTCATCACCGTGCAACTCGGTGACCAGCACCATGACCCGCGAGCGCAGAGGGTGCCGCCGTCCACGCCGGGCCGACTTGTACACCGTTGTGTCGAGCCCGACCTCGGTCGGTCGATGTTGCCGTAGATCGTCCGGCCGTGACCCACCCCGGTGATGGGCGCGAGGGTGTCGTCAGCGAGGACCATCTGGACCGCCGGCTCGGGCTCACTCGAGTGCCGGGATGACCTCCGTGCCCACGAGCTCGATCGTCGCGAACAGCTCGTCGTCGGGCAGACCGCCCATGTCGAGCATCAGGGCGTGCACGTCGAGGTGCAACAACTCGCGTATCGTGCCCATCCGCTCGACGACCTCGGCCGGGCTCCCACAGATCGCCGTCGTGCGGCACAGCCGCTCGAAGTCGAACCCGCCGAGGCCGCCACCCCGGCCGTCGGACGAGCGAGCTTGCAGGTCGTTCACCCACTCGATGTACGCGCGGTAGCGGGGTTCCCAGCGGGCGCGAGCCGTCGCCGAGTTGGGGCTGACGTGGGCGTGTGACACGCAACCGATGCGGCGCGCAGACGGGTCGTGGCCGTAGTGCTCCCACCGTTGCTCGTACAGCTCGACCATCGGGATGAACATCTCGGGTGTTCCGAACACCGTCGGCAGCATGAGCCACAGCCCGAGTCGGGCGGCGAGCTCGACCGACTTCGCCGAGGCGCCAGCGCCCAGCCAGATCGGCGGGCGTGGCTGCTGCAGCGGCCGCGGTGTCGTCGTCGGGCCGCGCAGCGGGGAGCGGAACGACCCGGACCAGTCGAGCTCGTCGTGGGTCCACAGCTCGAGCAGCAGCTCGAGGTGTTCGGCGAAGATGACCTGGGAGTCCTTCGGGTCCTGACCGAACGCCGCGAACGTGTGCGGGAAGAACGTGCCGCGCCCGATGCACGGTTCGACGCGGCCTCCCGACAGCACGTCGACCGTTGCGTAGTCCTCGGCGATCCGCACCGGGTCGAGGTTGACGCCGAGGGTGACACCCGTGGACAGGCGCAGGGTCGTCGTGCGCTCGGCGATCGCAGCGAGGACCACGGGTGGCGACGACAGGATGTAGTCACAGAAGTGGTGCTCACCGACATGGACGCTGCTGAAGCCCGCCGACTCGGCGAGCACGGCCTGCTCGACGAGATTGCGATGTCGCTCGGCGTGCGTGCGCCGGGACCCCGAGAGCGGATCGCCGAGGAGGTCCCCAAGGGTGAGCAGCCCGACGTCCATCGAGTCGCATCCTGCCCGAACCCGAGCGCTGCGCCCGATTCAGCCGCTCGCTCGTGATCCGCTGTTCCGACGCCAACGCCAGGCGTAGACGCGATGGCTGTTGTCGGCTTCGTGGTCAGCGGCATCGTCGCGTTCGCCAGTCCGCTCGCGCTTGCCGGAGTGTTCGCCTCGATCGGTCAGTTCGTTGCAGGGAACATCAGCCATGCGGTTCGCGAGGGCGAAGGCTCCATATCAGGCGCGTCGATGTTCGTCACGGCCCGCCGCGAGCTCGGTTGGATGCAGCCCGGGGCGCACCAGGGCTCGTAGCACCGGTTTTGGGCAACCCGACAGCCGGGGCGGGTGTTCAACCAGGTCAGAGGTGGTGGCGACAGGGCTCGGGTGAGTGTCATCCCGCGGCGCCGTCACCTACTAGGCCGGCCTGCGCCCATCGGAAGTCGTCATGCTCCGCGTCCGCTGCGATGAGGCTGAGTACCGGCGGCGGAGTCGTGACTGAGACGTGGACCGAAGCGCTGGTGATCGCGAGGAGCTACAGCTGGCCGGTGGCGATCAGTTCGATCGGGTCCTGGACGTGGACCGAGCCGAGGTAGCCGCCACCCGCAGCCAGAGCGTCGTGCGCCGCGTAGCCGAGCAGGGCCTGCGCTCCGCGCGGCAGGCTGCGGACGACTTCCATCGGAGTGGACAGGTACTGGTTCTCCTCCGTCCGCAGCCATCCGAGGCAGTAGCTCACGTGCATTCCGCGGCGACGCGTGCTCGCCGTGATGTTGGCACCGCCACCGTGCAGCCTCGAGCCGAGGTACAGGATCGCCGATCCGGGCCGACATCTCGGCCGCGACGAGTTCGTCGGGAGACGCGATGCGATCTCGGTCCCAGCGATGGCTGCCGGGCGCGACCCGAGTCGCGCCGGGGTGATGTGGACGATGTGTTGTTGTTGTCGGCGAAGGGCCTGACGACTGGGGAGATCTCCGCCCACCTCGCCGAGGTCGAGGGCACGACGGTGTCCAAGGACCCGATCTCGACGATCACCGACCGGTGATCGCCGAGCTGACGGCCTGGCAGTCACGCCCGCTCGACCAGCCCGCCAACACAGTCGCAAGAGTCCCCGACGGTTTCGATCGAAACGTGCACCGGCGAGCCCACGCTTATCCATAGCCGCCTCGTAGTCCCTGCGACGCCCGCGCTTCCAGACGTCTCACATCCCTAGGCCGGAGGTCAACGTAGGTCGCCGACTTGGGTGAGGAGGAACTCGTCGAGTTCCGTGGGGGACATGAGCGCGGCTCCGTCACGCAGCTGGTCGTAGCGAACGCTTCCGAGTTCGCGCCGTGCTTCCCCGATTGCATCGCCCGCAGCTGCCGGGCGAATACACGGCTCAATCGTTCCACCGTCTAGCACGGCCACTCCTTCATAGCGGTGCACGGCAGAGAACCCTATTGTGTAGTCGCGCATTGCCAGAACGGGCGAAGAGCTCTCGGGCCTCGGTCAGCGAATCCATCCCGCGTGTGGGGTCCGGATCCGAACAACCACGATGGATAAGTCGACCACCGAGGGCGCGAACATTCCTGATTGTCTGGCGAAGGCGAGGTAGTCCAGCGAACGGTCCACGTCGGGAGTTCCGGCGAATAACGCCGCACAGCACATCTGCCAATACGCTTCAGCGCAGTCGTAGTCGTACTCTGGTCTCATTTCCGTGGCGAGAATGAGGGCGCGTCTCGACAGTTGCTCCATTTCCAGCACCCGCGCTTGGTTTCCGACGGCAGACGCGAGGAGAGTCAGCCCGAGCGGCATGAGCGGGTCCGTCTCGCCTGGGCTGCCATCCAGCACTGTTTGAAGCTCACGTTCCGATTCCGGCAAGCGGTTCTGCATGGTCAGGGAATAGCCGCGGTGCAGGCGGGCGTGGCGGGCGAATCGTTGCTGGTCGAAATCAGGGAGGGCGCAGGCTTGCTCCAGCCACGCGAAGATCTCGGGTAGCCGTCGGGTGTGGTTGTACATGAACAGGCCGCCGACGATGCGCAGAAGTGCGTCGGCGTCGCACCGCGTGAACGCGTGCGGGATTCGACGATGCGGATTGTGAGGCGTGCGTTCGGTACGCCACGGTGCCTCACGAGAACGTCCAGATCACCGCTTCTGGCGCGCTCGCGAGAAATCGCCGCCCGGCGACAGCGCCCTCCGCGTTCGAGCGGGCGATCGGTGGCTCACGCGCGTGGATCGACGTTGTGGTTGAGGTGGAGCAGGTTGTGGGGTCGTACCTCCGTTTGATCGCGACGAGCCGTCGCCAGTTCGTTCCGTAAGCGCTGGGAACGAATCCGGCGTCTCTCGAGGACGCTGGCGTAACGATCTTCACACCGCTCCCATCGCTCCCCACTGAGCGACGAGACCCTGCCACCTCGTCTGCCGGCGTTCTCTGAACAACGCGGTTACGTCGCACAGGACAGCGGACGCTTGGTCGTCGCAGAAGCCGCTACCACACGCTGGTCGTCGGATCACTGGCCCTGTTCAGGTTCGCGACGCTCTACGCTCGCAGAGATGGCCGGCCGTTTCGAGTTGATTTGTGAGGTCGAGCCGGCGACACGACCTGATCTGACCCGGGTCCGGCGCCAGATCGGTGTGCTGAGCGCGATCACTTCGAGGTTCCTCATCCCGGACAACCACATCGGGCGGGCGACGGTGTCGAGCATCGCCGTCGCGCATGAGGTGGGCCTCATGGGTGGACGGGCGACGGCGTGTTTGAACGCTCGTGATCGGAACCTCTTGGGCTTCCGTCGGGACTTGCTCACCTCTGCCGCCTACGGGGTCGACGAGTTTCTGTTCGTGTTCGGTGATCGGCCCGAGTCTGGTCGTCGTTCCGATGATCTGAACGTCCGTCAGATGCTCGACCACGCTCGGCGCTTCGACCCCAGCTTCCGGCTGGGCGTCAGCACCCAGCTGACGTCGTTGCCGGATTGGAAGCAGGAGGCCGATTTCCTGTTCGTGCAGGTTTCGTTCTCGCTGGAGCGCTTGCTGGCGTGGCGCTCGGAGATCTCGTTCGACGGGCCGGTATACGCCGGCGTGATGGTCGTGGCCAGTGCAGCGATGGCGCGCAAGTTGACGTCAGCGGTTCCGCAGCTGGCGGTGCCCGCCCCGGTGACCGCAGCGCTCGAACGAGACCCACTCGCCGGCGTCGAGCTCGCCTGCGACCTCGTCCACGCGATTCACGACAGCGGAGCATTTGACGGTGTTCACCTCGTCCCTGTGACCCGCGCCCGCGAAACCGTGCGCCGTCTGGAGGCGACACCGGCCTTCGCGCACCAGGAGCCGTGATTGCGCGCACGCCTACCCGGCGATCCGGGACACTTGTGTCGTCCGGATGTGCTGTTCGTTCTGGGACGGTCCCGCCGTCACCGTGTCGTCGACTGTTCAGGCTCACGTGGGGTCGAGCCGGCCGACCCTCACTGGCATGCCCGTGGTCGTAGCGTTCGAGCATGTCGCTCTGGTCCAGGGGGCTGTTCGCCGTGTTGCTGTTCGGTTGCGTTGCGTGTGGCAGCGCAGTCGTCGACGCGCTCGGTCCAGTGGGCGTTCGCTGGATCAGCGCATTGTGACCCGACGCAGCTGCGTGTGGCGACTGAGGTGGGCGCCTGCCTCGCGGCATTCTGCTCTTGGGACACAGCGCAGGTCGACGTCGACGACGCGACCTGCGCGTCGCGCGATCCTGTGGATCACCCCGGCGTCATGGCGGAGGCGGGCTTGGCCCGCCCGGGGAAGTCGGGCGAACCGAGCGGTCAGCTTGGAACGGGTTCGCCAACGCGAGGTCCGAAGGCGATTGAACGTGTGCCGGCGGCCATCTCGAGCCGCCAAGCGTTGATGGCATCGAGGGCTGTGAGCACTGCTGCAGGGTCATCGAGGTCGGCTGAGGTCAGTTGCTCGTACATCGGCAAGTCCGTGCGGGCCAGCAGTGTGACGATCGACGCTTCGTAGCCGACGAGGACGGGAGCGCCGCTGAATGCCCACAACCGAGCGAACCTGAGCTCGGCAGCGGTGAGATGTGACGTGGCGTCGCAAGCGGTCATGCCGTGTAAACGTTGAGTCGGCGTCAAACGTGAGGCGCCCTGCCGGGCGCGCCCCAGGAGACGTCCCGGTGCCGCCTCGGGTCCGCTGTTGCCGTGGTCGAACAACCAATCTGACCGAGCATCAGTGAACACTCGGCGCGGCCTACTTGGGGCCCTCGGCCCCGTGTACCGACGACCGCGATCAGGCCGGCGGGAGGACGCACGTTGGTTCGTCGCGCACGTGTTGTTCTGGGATGGCGCTGAGGACCCGCTCGGCCGTGCGCAGGACGGTGTCTCTGTTCGCGTCAGCGTGGGTGTTATGGGGCCCCTGTCGAGCATCGCCCGATATCCACGGCGGTCTCGAACCCATAGGATCGTGACGTGCCGTCGCATGTCAACCGCCGTGGATGGGTCGTCCTAGAGAGCGTTGCGGCTGACGATGGGAGCCGTTGCGTGGACGTCTTCGCGGATCCGAACGGAGGAGGGTTCGGCTTTGAAGAGTTCCGCTCCGACCCAGAGGACAGCGGCGAATGGAGTGCTGTCGGCGGCTTCTCGGCCGTACGCGCGAGCACGATTGAGGACGCGGTAGCACGAGCAATCGCCGCTGTGCCGTGGCTCCGGCACGAGCCGGCCGCCCGGTCAGCTGTGGAGACGTGGGTAGTTCGGGTGGATCAGACCAATGGTTCGCCCGCCTCGCCCGCGCCCACCACCGGCGATGGGTGACGCTCGTGCGAGCCAGCCCTGGGCACATTGTGGTTCTCCGGGGCCGGCATCAGGCGATCGCCAAGTGGGTCGACCAGAGGAGCGAAACGAAGGACCTCACCCCGGACCGAGTGAACGTGCGGTCGGTGTGACGATGAGGGCAAGCGTTCGTCCGGGCATCATTCTAGGGTGAGCCGCGCATCGCCGTGGTCGCGACAGCCACTGCCGGTCGGCGCGTGGACCGCGCTGGCGGAAGTGATCGTCGTGCTGACGGCCGGATGCGGAAGTCCCCCGACGTCACGAGATGAAGCGACTGCATCAACTCAGACATCGGTGGCATTGCCGGCGACGACGCTGTTCGTCCCGATCACGACAAACGACGCGCTGGTCGACGCGATCGTGCCGGTCCACGTGACCCAGCCGTGTCCGTCATCGCAACCCGCTGAAGGCAACAGCATGATCGCCGAAGCGACCGGGCTCGAACCGATGCTCGGCCAAGTCCTCGACTACGGCACCCGACACGGCGACGAGTTCGGCAGCTACGGTCTGGTCTGGCACGCCAATGACGATGCGTCGGTGTTCATCTCGTTCACCAACCACATCAACTACCACCGCGACGCGCTGAACCAGACCGTCGCCCATCCCGACGAACTCATCGTCTGCCAGACGGCCGTGACCGCCGACGTCGCTCGCGCCCTGTTCGCCAAACTGTCCGACGACCTCATGCCCGCGCAGGCTGCTTCGCGAGGACTCGGTGCCGACGGCGTCGAGGTGACACTGATGCCAGGCAACGAGACCCTCGCCGACGAGCTCGAAACGCGCTACGGCGACGCCGTTCACGTCACCATCTGCCCCGACGAGACCAGCTGCACCGCGCAGCTGCGCTAGCCGCACGACGCCAGCACCCCGGCTGTGCGCGTCATTGATGCCGTGCCGGCTGCTTGCGATAGTGGCGATATTCACGGACGTTCACCCACACTCTGCGAACGCCGGAGCGCGCGCAACGTGATGCGTCAGCCAGGCCCCAGCGGGCACCGCTCGGGGCCCGGAGATCGCCGTCCCGCCCGCTGGCAATCGTGAGCGAAGAGGTGTGCGGGCTGTGCGCCGCAGCGATCGCGCGGCTCACCGCTGCTCGTGACGGAGCGACCTGCTCGACGTGCTGCGGTTGGCCTTGTCGATCGCGACCACCAGCTCCGCCGTGCTCATCTTCGACCTGCCCGGGACGTCGAGACGTCTGGCAACGTCCATCAAGTGGGCCTTGCTGGCGAACGCATCGACACCGCCCGCCGTCTTCTCCCGGCTGCGGCGAGCAGCGGGCCCGCGCTTCTGGTCCTGTGCGTCACTCGGGCCCTTCTCTGTCTTGGGCTCCCAGTGGTCGCCGACCTTCTCGAAGGAGTGCTTCAGCGAGGCGAGGGCGATGCGATGAGCCGCCTCACCGTCGCCGTGGGTCTTCTCGGCTGACTCCAACGTGTGGATGTAGGTCTCCTGCGCCTTCGTGGGTGACCGCTTCAGCGTGGCCGGGAGCCGCTCGAGTTCGTTCCGGTTGAGCACCATGCGACATTCCTAACGCAGCGACGGTCCCCGCGCCGTGCCGGTATCGGGTGTTGGGGCGTAGCTCTGGGTGTTGCTATCGGACTCGCCGCGTGCAGAGGATCATGGCGCAGCGGCGTGCAGTGATCGAAGGATGTGGGGTGCGCCGCCGTGCTCGGTGGCGGGGCGGGGGCACGTTTGAGGTGTCGGTCGTCGTAGTGACGCTGATTGCCCGGGTCGTATGATCGGACACCGATGGGGTCGTCCGTTCGGACGTTGATGTTCTCCGACATCGAAGGCTCGACCGCGTTGCTGGAGCGTGCCGGCGCGGGCTACGCGACGTTGCTTGACATCCACCGACGAATTGTGCGTGAGGAGGTCGCCGCAGCGGGCGGCACTGAGCATGGTACCGAAGGCGATTCGTTCTTCATCTCGTTCATGTCACCGACGGGCGCAGCGATGGCGGCGGTCGGCGTGCAGCGGCGCATCGAGGCGTGGTCGTGGCCCGCAGGGCAGCGGCTGCGGGTGCGCATCGGCATGCACGCTGGCGAGGTCACCGATCACGACGGCGACCTGATCGGGCTGCCCGTGCACCACGCGGCGCGGATCGCGGCGAGCGCTCACGGCGGCCAAATCGTGGCCAGCGAGCCGTTGCGGCGGATTGTCGCCGCACTGCCATCGGACGCATCGTGGCGCGATCTGGGCGGCCAGTTGGTGCGCGATGTCGGTCGCATCGGGATCTTCCAGCTCGACCATCCCGATTTGCAGGCGGAGTTCCCGCCGCTGCGCGGTGTCCATGCCGCGGCGAACAACTTGCCCCGGCTCCATGCGTCGACGTTCATCGAACCACCGGCGGTGCTGGCCGCGCTGGGCGAGGCGCTCGAGCGGTCGCCGATCGTCACACTGACCGGCACGGGCGGCGTCGGCAAAACCCGCCTCGCGGTGGAGCAGGCCCGGCGAGTTGCGGGGCGGTTTCCCGACGGCATGTGGTTCGTCGACCTGGCTCCGGTCACCGATCCGGATGCCGTGCCCAGTGCATTGGTCAGCGCCTTGCCGATGGTCCTCAGCGGAGACTCGATGACCGATGCTGCACTGTCGTGGATCGCCGAGCAACGGCTGTTGATCATCGTCGACAACTGCGAGCACCTCGTCGCCGCGGTCGCTCACCTCGTGGACGCGATTGTCGAGCATTGCCCGCAGACCAACGTGCTGGCGACGAGCCGCGAGCCGCTTGGTCTGAGCGGTGAGCAGGTGCTCCGGGTGGAGTCGCTCGATCCTGCGTCCACGGCGACTGAACTGTTCGTAGATCGGGCACGTGCAGTCGACGCAGGTTTCCGACTCTCCGGCGATCACGACGTTGTCCATGCGATTTGCGCACGTCTCGACGGCATCCCGCTCGCGGTCGAACTCGCCGCGGCACGGATGGGTTCAATGTCGCCGGCCGAGCTGTTGGAACGCCTGCACGATCGATTCCGGGTGCTGCGCGGCGGCCGCGGCGGCCTGGACCGTCACCAGACGCTGCGTGCCACGGTGTCGTGGTCTTACGCCCTTCTGTCGAGTGAGGAGCAGTGCCTCTTGGACCGGCTGTCGGTGTTCGCCGACGGTTGGACGGCGAGGGTGGCCGAGCAGGTCTGCGGCTTCGGTGACCTCGACGAACCGGACCTCGGTGAGCACCTCCACGCGCTCGTTCACAAGTGTCTGGTGACCCGCGAACGCGGGCCGCTGGGCACCCGATACCGATTGCTTGAGACGATCCGCCAGTTCGCCGAGGAGCGGTTGGACGCGCGTGGCGAGACAGTCGAGATCCGCGATCGCCACCTCGCCGAGGTGGTCGCGTTCACCGAGCGGTTCGAGCGCGACAGCCACGGCAGCGATGAGGTCCTGGCCCGCCAGCAGTTCGCGGCGGAGTGGGAGAACATCCGCAGCGCCCACATGTGGGCGCTCGAGTCGAACGATGTCGACGCAGCACAGCGGATCAACGACGCTTCGTTCGTCAGCTCGTATCTGCAGATGCGACACACCCACCAACTGATGACCGCCGCGCTGATGGACGGTGAGCAGGCCGCAGGCGCGCTGCGGGCGCGCACCCTCGTGACGCTCGCGTATTGGACGGGGATGCTCGGTGACGAGCTCACCGCGATTCAGCTTGGACGGCAGGCGATCGAGGTGGCCGACGACCCGCACGAACCGTTCATGGTGATGGCGTGGGAGCTGAGCTGTGCTGCGTCACCGTTCTACAGCGGCACCAGTGAGCAGGCTCGTGACGCGCTCGCCCACATCGAGCGCTGTCTCGAGCACAACGACGACCGCGAGGACTGGTGGAACTTGATCGAGGCGATGGACGCCGCGCTGAACGTCGATCTGATCGCGCTCGGCCGGCTGCGCGAACGGGCACGCTTGGTGGAGGCGATGGTCGCCGCCCCAACATTGCGCTGGAACACGTCGCTCACGGACGGACACGTCGCCGGTGCGAGGGACGGCGATCTGGCTACCGCAGCCCAGTACTACCTCGAGAGCCTGCGCTGGGCGACGAGCGCTGGTAACACGCTCGCCGAGATTCAGTCGCGCCGGGCGCTGGCGATGGCCGCCACCGGCCTCGGCGCCGTCGATGCCCCGGAGCTGTGCCACGACGCTCTGCGGATGGCGCACTCCGTGCGGCTGTGGCAGAAGACCTGGCAGATCCTCGACGACGTGACGCTGACACTCGCCAAAGCAGGTGACGTCGAAGGCGCCGGGGTCCTGCTCGGCCACCTCGACGCACACATGCCGTCGTACGGAATGGAGCAGACGCTCGGTTACCGGAGCGAGGCCACCGCACTGGTCAACCTCACACAGCCCGCCGAACGTGCAACCATCGCACGCCGCCGTGGCGAGACCATGACCGACCTCGAGATCGTCGCGTACGCCCAGGAGCAGCTCTCCGCCATCGCCGAGTCAACGTGAGGCCGCGGCGCCAGATCATTCGGCCGCCGACATGGTGGGATCGGCGATCAATATCGGGTGCCTCCGTCTCGAGCGCTCGCGCGTCCACACGGGCTGAGCAGGGTGCGTGTGTCGCACGATCTGCCGATTGCGGTTCGCGGGGCCGCGGGGATGTGGCAGCGTCTGGGTGATGGCGATGATCGATGCTCAGGTCCATGCCTACGAACGCGACCACCCCGGGCGACCGTGGGTCGCCCACCTCGAGGGGCCGCCAGAAGTGACCGGCGATGACATGGTGTCGGCTATGGATGCGGTGGGTGTGGACGGCGCCCTGCTCGTGTCGCCGTGGACGTTGTACCGCGACGACTACAGCTATGCCGTCGAGGTTCACCACGACCATCCCGACCGCTTCGCGCTGATCGCACCGTTCGACTTCTCGCGGCCCGACGTCGGCGATGCGGTCGCCGCCTGGGCGGCCACGCCCGGTGCGGTCGGTGTCCGCTTGGTGTTTTGGAAGCCGCCAGCCGCTGGTGCCCAGGACCCGGGCGTGGCCGCGGTGCTGGCAGGCGCCGAGCGCGCTGGGTTCCCGGTGTGCGTGTTGAGCTGGGGTCGGATGGACTTCGTCGACGACCTTGCCAGGCACCATCCGGGCACGACGATCGTCGTCGATCATCTCGGGCTGGTGCAGACGATGAAGCCCCCGCCTCCCCCCGACCCGTTCGGCGACCTGGGCAGCGTGCTGGCGCTGGCCACCTACCCCAACGTCGTCGTCAAGGTCACCGGTGCCTGCACGCTGTCGCACGAGCCCTACCCGTTCGATGATCTCTGGGGGCCGATCGGTCGGATGATCGACGCGTTCGGCGTCGACCGGTTGATGTGGGGCACCGACTGGACCCGAGCCGTCGGGCACTGCTCGTACAGCGACGCCGTGGCCGCGTTCCGCGACACCGACCGCCTCGGCGACGCCGACCGCCACGCGCTCATGGGCGGCACGCTCCAGCGCATCTTCGGCTGGGCACCAGCCGCAGTCTCCTGACCCGCGTGGGCGACGGCGTCACGACGACAGGCGGCATCACCCGGCGATCTGTCGCCCAACACTGCTTGGCGTCGAAGGTGAGTGGCTGGCTGCGGCGCTGATCGCGGTGAGGGAAGGGGCGGCGACGCCGAGTTCGGTCATGCGCTGTTGGTAGACCGCGTCTGCGTGTCGTGCGTCGGGGCATCGTTCAGCGCGAGGTAGGCGCGGGATCGTGGCGCCGTTGGGGCGCTAGGTGCGAGGACCCGCGGTGCTACGCGTCAGCGCGCCAATCGGGCTGACGGTGAGGTGCTCGCGTAGCTGGTGAACGTCGCGGTAGACGTGCACGGCGCCCGCGCGCAGCAGCTCGTCGCGGCTCGTCCCACCGGTCTCGACCCCGATGCATGCGAGCCCGGCCGCGTCCGCGGCTTCGATGTCCCAACGGCTATCGCCGACTGCGATGCTGCGCGATGCGTCGAGACGCCCGATCTCCATCGCCTTGAGGAAGATCTCGCCATCCGGCTTCGAGCGCGTCACGTCGTCGATCGTCGTGTGAGCATCGAGCGCGTCGGTGCCGCCGACGAGCTCGATCATCTGCGCGAAGTCGTCGGGCGACGACGACGTGGCCAGGACCACTTGGAGGCCGACTTCGCGCACCGCACCGAGCAGCTCCTCGGCGCCCGGGAAGGCGAGGACATCGCCGATCATCTTCGCGTACTCGTCGTCACGCGCCGACGCGATCTCGGCGTCCTGACGTCCGATGAGGCGCGGCAGCAGCTGGTCCGAGCCCATGCCGATCAGACGGTGGATGGCGTTCATCGGGTGCGCGAAGCCGGCGTGCTGCAACGCTCGCCACCAGGCGACGGTGTGGAGGTAGTTGCTGTCGACCAACGTGCCGTCGAGGTCGAAGATCACGCCGGCTCGGAGCTCAGTCACGTGCCGCTGCTGCAGTCATCATCCCGGCCCACTGCCCGCCGATGGGGGGAACGAACCGGATGCATTGTCGGTAGCCGGCGCAACGGGGTGAACGGCTGCCGCGTTCGGTACGCAGCAGGTTGTTGTCGGTGGTGTCGGGTAGGTGGCCTCAGAGACGGCTGCTGCCATCACCGTGATGGCTTCGAGGCCGATGACAGTTGGAGGCGACAGATGAGGGCAGTGGTCTGGCATGGCCGGCGCGACGTCAAGGTGGACACCGTTCCCGATCCGACGATCCGGGAACCGACCGATGCGATCGTGAGGATCACGTCGACAGGCCTGTGCGGATCGGACCTGCACCTCTACGAGGTGATGGCGCCGTTCATGACCGCCGGCGACATCCTCGGCCACGAACCGATGGGCATCGTCGAGGCGGTCGGCAGTGACGTCCACCACATCGCTGCGGGCGACCGGGTCGTGATCCCGTTCAACATCTCCTGCGGTCACTGCGGCATGTGCGGCGCCGGGCTGCAGTCCCAGTGCGAGACGACCCAGGTGCGCGAGTACGACAAGGGCGCAGCGCTGTTCGGGTACACCAAGCTCTACGGGCAGGTGGCCGGCGGGCAGGCGGAGCTGTTGCGCGTGCCCCAAGCGCACTACGGCCCGATCAAGGTGCCGGAGGGCCCCTCCGATGATCGGTTCGTCTACCTCTCCGACGTCCTGCCGACTGCGTGGCAGGCCGTGCGATACGCGGACGTGCCCGCCGGGGGGACCGTCGTCGTCCTCGGGCTGGGTCCGATCGGGTCGATGGCGGCGCGGATCGCCACCCACCTCGGTGCCGCGAAGGTCGTCGGCGTCGACCTCGTCCCGGCGCGACTGAAGCGCGCCGAGGCACACGGGGCGGTGGTCGTCGACCTCCGCGATTTCGATGGTCGCAAGGCGCTCGTCGGCGCGATCCGGGACCTGACCGGAGGCGGGCCGGACGCGGTGATCGACGCAGTCGGGATGGAGGCGCACGGCTCGGGCGGCGCGAAGTTCGCCCAGTCGCTGACCGCATTCCTCCCCGACAAGCTCAACGAGAAGTTGATGCAGCGCGCCGGCATCGACCGCTTGGCGGCGCTGCACACGGCCATCGACGTGGTGCGCCGCGGCGGGACGATCTCGCTGGCCGGCGTGTACGGCGGCATGACCGACCCACTGCCGCTGATGGTGCTGTTCGACAAGCAGATCCAGCTACGCATGGGGCAAGCCAACGTCAAGCGCTGGATGGACGACATCCTGCCGCTGGTGGTCGACGAGGACGTCCTCCACGTCGAGGACTTCGCCAGCCACCACCTCCCGCTCGAGTCGGCCCCGCACGCCTACGAGATCTTCCAGAAGAAGCAGGACGACGCCGTGAAGATCGTCTTCAACCCGGGCACGACGGTCGTCGGGTGACCGTCGAGGTCGTCATCGTCACCGGTGCGTCGAGCGGCATCGGTCGGTCAACGGCGATCGCCTATGCCGGGCGCGGCGCGGACCTGGTGCTCGTCGCTCGCGGTCATGAGCGACTCGCCGACGCTGCGACTGCCTGCCGGGCGGCAGGCGCAGCATCTGTCACCGCGGTCGCAGCCGACGTGCTCGACGACGTGGCCATCGATGCGGCGTTCACCGACGCGGTCGCCAGGTTCGGTCGAGTCGATGTCGTCGTCCACGCAGCGATGGTGATGGCGTACGGCACGATCGAAGCGCTCTCGCTCGCTGTGATCGATCGCGTCGCAGACACCGCGACGCACGGGACGGTGCGCGTCGCCCGCGCAGCGCTGCGAGTGTTCCGCGCCCAGGGCCGCGGTTCGCTGGTGATCGTCACCTCACTGCTCGCCTCGGTTCCGGTGCCCGGCATCGGTGCCTACATCACCGGCAAGTGGGCCCAGAACGGGTTGGCCCGCGTGTTGCAGCTCGAGACCGCGGATGTCCCGGGGATCGTCGTGACCACCGTGTCGCCCGGTGCGGTCGACACGCCCATCTACCGGCGCGCCGCCAACGTGCAAGGCCACGCCGGTAAGCCGCCGCCGCCCGTGTACCGACCGGAGACGGTCGCCGAGACCATCGTCGGCGCCGTTGATCACAGACGCCGGCGGGTGACGGTCGGCTGGGCGAACCAGTTCGTCGTCGCCGGCTTCCGCTTCGCAGCACCCGTCTACGTCCGCCTCGTCGGGCCGCTGTATCGACGCTTCGCGCTGCAGCGCGACACGATCCCGATGACGGACGGAAGCGTGCTCGTCTCGACAGCGGACGCGCCTCTCGATGCGCCCCGCGGTCTCTTGCGCTCCGCTCCGCATCCGTGATCGGAATGCCGAGACGAGTTGATCATCAGCGGCGCAGACGGTGGTGGAGCAGCGCTGCACGCGCCGCGTTCGCACCCGGCGCACCGTGGACCGCTCCGCCCGGATGCGCTGAAGCTGAGGCGAGGTAGAGCCGTCTGACAGGGGTTTCGGCTCGAGCGAGACCCGGCACCGGGCGGAAGATCAGCTGCTGGTGCAGCTGCGCCGTGCCGCCGGAGATGTCGCCGCCGACGAGGTTGCGGTTGGACGCCTGCAGGTCAGGTGGCGACATGAGGTGGCGTGCCAGGATCCGGTCGCGGAAGCCGGGTGCGTGCACTTCGATGCGCGCCTCCATCCGCGCGGCGAACCGCTCCCGCTCGGATGGGTCCCAGCTACCGGCGAGCCCGTCGCCGCCGGCGTCCCCGAGGATGCGTTGCGGGACGTGCGTGTAGGCCCAGGCCGACTCGGTACCGGCCGGCGAACGGGTGGCGTCGGCCGTCGTCATCTGGCCGATCAGGAGGAACGGGCGATCGGGCACGAGGCCGGAGGTGAGCTGGTGGGCCGAGTTGTTCAGCTCGCCCAACCCGTCGGCGATGTGGACGGTGCCGGCGCCGTGCACCGTCGGATCCGTCCATGGGATCGGGCTCGACAACGCCCAGTCGATCTTGAACGTGCTCGAGCTGCGCTCGATCCGGCGGACGTTGGCGACGAACGCGGCGGGCAGGCGATCGGCCCCGACGAGCGACAGGTACAGACTCGTCGCATCCGTGTCGGCGAGCACCGAACGCGACGCACCGAACTCGGTTCCCGCTGCACTGACGACACCGACGGCACGATTGCGGCGAATGACGATCCCGGTCACCGCGGTGTTGCAGAGGATCGCGCCGCCGCGCCGTTCGAGCCGACGGACGAGCGCGTCCACGATGCCGCTGGCCCCACCGACGGGCACCGGGAACCCCAGCTGCTGGCCGAGGCAGACGAGCAGCCACCCGAACAGTGCGCTGCCGGCATTCTGAGGCGTGAGGTCGGCGTGCAACGCGTTGCCGGCGTAGATCATCGGGGCGTTGAAGCCTCCGAACTGCTCGTCCACGAAGCGATCGAGCGGCATCAGGGCCAGCCTCGCCAGATCGCGCAGCTGACGCAGACCGGCCGCTCCCACCAGCCGTGCGGCCGGCCGAACCGGCGGGAACGGTCGGAGCAACGAGTCGATCAACGGGTCGGCGACGCGGAGCCATGCGTCGTAGAGGCGGCGATGCGCGTCGCCATCACCCGCCGCATCGGCATCGAGGCTCGCGGCCGTCACATCGATGTCCCGGCTCAGCACCGCAGCAGGACTGTTCGCACGCGGATGGGCGAGGACCTTCGGAGCATGGGTCCACCGCAGGCCCTCGTCGGCCAGGTGCAGGTCGCGGATCACCGGCGAGGCTGCTGTGAACGGGTAGAACGCGCTGAACAGGTCGTTGCGGAAGCCCGGGGCAGTGATCTCGGCGGTCCGCACCGCACCGCCGCACTCGGCGTTGGCCTCCAGCACCAGCACCTTCCAGCCCGCATCCGCCAGCAGGTTGGCGGCCACGAGGCCGTTCTGGCCGGCTCCGATGACGATCGCGTCGACGTCGCTCACAGTCGGGCTCGATCACGCCGGCGTGCGTGCGGACACGACGTCTTGCAGCCGGTGCAGCGACCGTTCGTTGCGGGCCCGGATGAGCGGTTGCGCGATCGGCGTGATGAACCTGTAGATCCCGACCGGGGTCTCCGTCATCCGCAGGTGGCAGCCGGTGGCGAGGTCCGTCAGCTCGAAGCGGACGACGGCCTCGAGCAGTGGACGGGCGCGGACGAGCAGCTCGAGCACGCGCGGCGCATCGATCTCGCGTACGGTCGTTCGGTCCGGGATCACGAGCGGGCCGAACCCGACGACGTGCTTGAACGAGCTGCCGACTGCCGGCCATCCGTCCCTCACCTCGCGGATGTTCTTCGCGCCGACGAGCCAACGTGGGTAGGTCTCCGGCTCGGACAGCACTGCGAAGAGCTGCACGCAGGACACGTCGAAGGTCTGCTCGGTCACGGTCACGACCGACCGCTACCCAGCTCGCAGTCTGCACAACCGGCGCCTGCGCCCGCCACCCACCATGCACCGCTCTGACCTGTGCGGACGACGCAGCCGCCGAGCGCCCCCAGCGTCACGTGCGTCGTGGGTCGTGCGTGGTGCGTCGTGCAAACGGGCGACGTTGTCGTCGATTCGGCAATGACTCCGGCGGTGCGAGTGCGAGCACATCGCGAGCGGCTGCGCGCACAGGGACTGCGACCGATCCAGATCTGGGTACCCGATGTTCGCTCACCCGAGTTCGTGCAACAGGCTCACATCCAATCCGCGGCGGTCCCGGCCAGCTCGCTCGCCCTCGACCACAACCCTGGACGTGGATCACCCGTAGAACCGGCGATCTGCCGCGCCTCGAACGAGCAGCGCGCTGCGTGTTCTGGGACGGCGTTGACGGGCGGCGAATCGAGGTGGATGACGGGCGACGTCGCCTTCGATGGTGATGTCGGTGACCCCGGTGCAGCGGTTGGACCTTCAGTCGTCGTAAATGGCGCCGATGATCGCTTCGGCACAGCCCTCGGACTCGCTCAGCGCCTCGTCAATCTTGTCGCGGTCGAAGCCCAACTCGCCCATCACCTCGGCGGTGTGCTCACCGAGGAGCGGCGGTGGTCGGCGCACGCTCCCACCCGGCGTATCGCTGAGCCGGATCACGTTGCTGACGACGCGAGCTGTCCCGAACTTCGGGACTTCGACGTCGACGAGGTAGTCGTTGGCGAGCACCTGCGGGTCGACGAACAGATCGTTGTAGTCCTGCACCCGTTCGAAGATGATCTCCGGCTGACCGGCGAAGAAGGCCGTCCACTCCGCGGTCGTCTTGCTGGCGAAGGCTGCGCGCACGTGGGCGCGGATCTCGTCGACGCCGTCCATCGAGCCCCGTGCGCCGATGCGCTTGGCGACGTTGTTCCAGCGCCGCTCGACCACCACCTCGGGCCGGTCGACGAACACCCAGAAGTCGTCCCACGACTCGTCGCTCATCGCCACCACGAACAGGAAGGCACCGCCGTCCTTGGTCGCGTAGACGCCATGCGGGCAGAGCAGGTTCGGGTTGTGGTGGCCGCTGCGGTGCAGCGACCCGTCGCTCATCGAGGTGTGGCAAAGCTCCCACGACTGGATCCACATCAGCGCGCCGAGCGCCGAGGTGTTGACCTCCTGCCCCCGACCCGTGCGCTCGCGCGCATACAGCGCGGTCATGATCCCCAGCGCCAGCTGCGTCGCGCCGGAGTGATCGGCGATCGCCGCGCCAGGCGGCATTGGCAAGCCGTCCGTCGGCCCCGAGATCGCCGCCAGCCCACCGCGAGCCTGCGCCGCGCCGTCGAGCATCGCCTTGTCCGCATCGGGCCCGAGCGGTCCGAAGCCGGACGCGCGCCCATACACCAGCCGCGGGTTGTGCTCGGCGACCGACGCGTAGTCGAGCCCCATCCGCTCGAGCGCCTCACGCCGGTAGTTGGTGACGAACACATCGGCCGTCGCGAGCAGCCGCTGCATCACCTCGCGACCGACCGCAGAATGGGCATCGACGGCGATGCCGCGCTTGTTGCGATTCATCGCGACGTACACCGGGCTCATCACCTCGGGCGCGCCGACGAAGCCCGGCCCGCGCACATAACGGCTGAGCTCACCGCCCGGCCGCTCGACCTTGATCACCTCCGCGCCCATGTCGGCCAGGAACACCGCGGCGTGCGGCCCCTGGATCGCGACGGTCATATCGACCACCGTGATCCCCGTCAATGGACCATCGCGCAGCGCGAATGTCGTCATCGCCTCGCCTCCTGTCGACGTTCCGGAGCGGCCGGCGATGAGCCGTGCCCCAGCCATGCTTTCCCCTTGTCACGGCCCCCCGGCAGATGGACTCACGCTACTCCTGTCCCGCCGAGCCGATGACGAAGGGCGGCGGCGGGACGTTGCCCGGACCGAGTTCGAGCGGGTCGCCCCCAGCCGGGCACCCGGTCCGCGCCAGTCAACTCACCCCCGGCCCATGCGGCCCTTGTCGGCGGGGTCGATCGCGTGCGGCCACTCCTCCCTTGCCCGACGGTGGACACCGCACTGGTGAAAGCAGTGAGTGCCGTCGGTCGCGTACGGTCGAAGGTCCTCGGAGGCGTCGCCCGCGGCTGTCACGACTGCATCGCACTTGCGAGCTGTGGCCGCCGTGTGGGATGCCGGCACACGGCTTGACAGGTCCGGCGCGGTCGCATCGGTCGTGGGGTCGTTCCCGTTCACCCGGAGACCTGACGTCCGAGGTTGCGCAGGTTGTTGCTGGGTGGCGGTACTACGGCGGCTGGACGGTTGTTTCGGTCCGTGTTGCCTGTCGTTGCCGCCACGCTTCGGTGTCGTCGCGGATCACTGCTGCGACGCCGACCGGGTTGCGCATCTGGTCGTGGAGCAGTGTGACGGTGAACGCGATCGAGAGCGGGCGGCCGTCGCGTCGCAGGGCTGGAACCCGCAGCAACCGGTCTCCGTACTGTGTCGCGCCGGTGTCCATCACTCGTGCGTAGCCGTTGGTGTGGCGGGTTCGTAGGCGTTCGGGGATGATCATCGTCAGGGGTTGGCCGAGGGCTTCGCTTGAGGTCCATCCGAAGAGCCGGGCGGCAGCAGCGTTCCAGAGTGTGATCGTTCCGTTGCGATCTGCGACGACCACGGCGTCTGCGAGGACGCGGACGAGCTGTGCGAGGGTCGGGTCGTCCAGGTGCAGCGGCCGTTCGTCGAGATGTGCCCAGCATGCCGGATCGCCTCCGGAGTCGTCGCGGGCGGGCTGGCGTGGCGAGGCGTCCGACATGGACACCAGCATCGCACAAAAGATCGCTCTACGATCTATTCGTGTTGCTGTTGCGTGTCGCCGCCCTTGCCCGCCGCCCGATCGTCCTCGCAGTCATCGCCACAGGTGTGCTCGGCGGTTTGATCGGCGCGGCGTACCTGTGGACACTCCGTGGCACCACCTGGCTGATCGGTCCCGCGCACTTCGCAACGTGGACGCACCTGCTGCTGCTCGTCGCAATTGGAGTCGGGGTGGGAGTGCTCGTCCACTGGCTCGGGGCGCCCGACGACGTCGAGTTGCTCGTCGGCAACATCCACATCCTCGGCGGCCCGCGCGAGGTCCGCGGGTTACGCTCGTTGATCCCTGCTTCACTGCTGTGTGTCGGCGCCGGAGGCCCGCTCGGCCCGGAAGCGCCATTGGTGACCGCCACCGGAACGGTCGGTTCGTTGCTCGCTCACCGCCAACACCTGTCCGTGACCGAGGTGCGCATGGTGGCGATCACGGGGATGGCCGCAGGGTTCACCGTGCTGTTCGGGGCCCCGCTCGGCTCAGCCGTGTTCGCCCTCGAGATCCTCCATCGCCGAGGCATGGAGTACTACGAGGCGTTGATGCCGGCGATCATCGGTTCGCTGTGCGGGTTCGGGGTGGCCGCCGCAGCACGCGTCGTCGGGCTCGGTCCGCTGTGGCAGTTCCCGACCGTCGCTGCACTCCATCCCGCCGACCTCGCCTGGGCGATCGCTGCCGGTGTCGTCGGTGCCGGCGTCGCGATCGTGTTCACCTATCTCACGATCGGGCTGCGCCGAGCCGTCGCTGCTGTCCCGACCGGGGTGCGGCCGGCGCTCGGCGGGCTGGTCATTGGTCTCGGCGCGATGGCGACGCCATATGTCCTGACCAACGGCGAGGGTCAGATCAACGACCTGCTCAGGCACCGGGTCGTGGTCGCGACGTTGGCCGTCGCTGCGCTCGCCAAGCTGTGTTCGGCCGCCGTCGCCGTCGTCACCGGGTTCCGCGGCGGGTTCATCATCCCCCTGTTCTTCGTCGGGTTCTGCCTCGGCCGGCTCACCGAGGGCCACCTCTTGGGTGGGAACAGCATGGTGCTCGCCGCCGGACTGATGGTGGCCTGCAACGTCGGGGTGACCAAGACGCCGCTCGGCTCCACGCTCGTCGTGACGGAGATGGCCGGGTTCACGATCCTGCCAACCACACTGATCGCGGCCATGGTCAGCCTCGTGCTCACCTCGGGCGTGACCGTGATCCACAGCCAACAGCGTCGCCTCAGCGTCGACGCCCCCGGCGCCTCGGCGGACACCGATCCTTCGCCCGATCCAGGCGTCGAACACGACCTCGGCACAGCACCCGCATGAGCGGTCGAGCGCTGTCGGAGCGCGACTACCAGACACTCGCAGCGTTCCGCAAGCGGCTGCGGCAATTCGTCGCGTTCTCCGAAGCGGCGGCCCGCAACGTCAGTCTGACACCGAACCAGCACCAGTTGCTGCTCGCCATCCGCGGTCATCCCGGGCCGGGCAAACCGTCGATCAGCGACGCCGCCGATGCGCTCTGCCTGCAGCTGCACTCGACCACCGAACTGGTCGGACGAGCAGTCGACGAACGCCTCGTCGACCGCCAACGCGACCCAACCGACGCACGACGAGTCCTGCTCAGCCTCACCGACGGGGGCGAACGCAAACTCGCAGCGCTCAGCAACCTCCACCGCCACGAATTGCAACGATTCCACGCCGAGATGCGCGAACTCCGACAACTCGACTGAACCAAAGCGCCCGACCGCGACCCCCGGCCATCAACCAAAGGACACGGCGAACGAAGTCCAAGGAAGTGAACGCCGTCGCACTCGCGACCGCCGTCAGCTGCAAGTGCTCCCGCAACCTCGTGTCAGTGTGCGTGAGTCCGGAGCGAGCGCGCTGCGTGCCATCTCAACGAGTTGGACCGCTGTGCGGACGATTGCGCTGCGGTCAACCCGACGTCGGACATCGCCCCTACGAGCGAAGCGACGATCAGCCCGAGACCGAAGCGAGCCACCGACCAACAAGACGCTGATCTCCCAACCCTCGCGGATTCAGCCGTGGGGTGGACGCTCCCCGGGTCGGACTCCCGGTGGTAGCGGACACCAATACGCTCGCTTCCGCGCCGGGACTCGCAGATACGTCGCCGGGTGAGCCGACGTTCAGGCGGTGTCGACCACTCCAAGGCATTCCCACCGGACCCGAGCACGATCGCTCGTGAGGGAAACCCGACCGCCAAGTGGAGGCAGGATCACGACGACGGCGGTTCACCGTGCCCGCCGAGACCGCTCTTCGGCTGGGCTACAGCGTTGAGCTTCGATCGGCTTCGTCTGCGGCGAGACTGGGTCTCGCGAACCCTTCGCTAAGACTCAGTCGTTCGCTGGTTCACAACGATCGAGCGCAGTACGTGGTCGGAAATCTCGTCTGGATCCACGACGCCGAATTCGTGCCGCAACTGCAGTGCGCCGTACACGCTTCCGGTCACCATGGCGAGCGCCATGCGAGAGTCGATCGGACGGAACACGCCGTCGGCGATCCCTCGTTCGATGAGCCGCACGACGGCTCGTCGCCACTGTGTCGCGTGATGGGTGATCGTGGGAAACCGACCAGAATCGGGCTGGGACAGCCCCACGACGAACCAGAGGTCGTAGGGTCCTGACGTCAGACGGCTGACATGCTGGCGTAGCAGGGAGTGCAGACGTTCACGTGCACCGCCCGGCTGCTTCGCCTCGTTGAGTGCGAATGCGGCGGACTCCTCAACCACGTAGCGCAACAGAGCCTCGACGATCGCGTCGAGGTTGTCGAAGTGGTAGTAGATCGTGGGCGCAGCAACACCTACAGCGGCTGCGATGTCGGTCACGCGAGTGGCTCCGACACCGTTCGTGGAGAAGAGTCGTGCGGCGCACTGCAGAACTTCCTCCCTCGGCTCGACACCTGACCCGGGGATGCTCCGCGGCCGCCCTCGCCGTCGCGACGACTCGATCGGACCGGTCATGCGGCCCCGTTGAGCGCGTCCACAATGTTGATGACGTCGTGCAACGTCGTCACCTCGAAGTCAGGCGAGACAAGCGAGTTCAGGCCGTGCGAGAACGGCGCCACGGGGAGACCGTTGTCTATCAACACCGTCCGCAGGCCTGCAGCGTTCGCGCCGGCGATGTCGTGCTGCAGCGAGTCGCCGACGAAGAGTACCGTCTCCGCAGGGAGGCCGGCTTTCTCGAGTGCGAACAGGTAGATCAGAGTGTCGGGCTTGCACGACCCCGCCTCCTCCGAACTCGTCCAGGCGTCCAGTAGGTCGTCAATGCCGCCACGTGCAAGTGTCGGCCCGAGAAAATCGTCGTCGGCGTTCGAGACCACTCCTCGATACACCCCGCGTTCCTGAAGTGCCCGGAGCACCGCCGCGACACCCTCACGAAGCCGCATGTGTTTGATGATATTCCTGCGATTCTCGTCCTCGAATCGATCCAGCTCGGCGGGCGATACGTCGCGCCCAAGCAGGCTCGCCACGCGCGAGAATTGGGCGCGGAACAGATCCCGGTGGAGGTACGCCGAGCGCGAGGCAAAGGCACGGCTCGTCTCCTCCGAAGCAGTACGAAGCGCCTGCCCCACCTCCGCACTGGTCGGGTCGAACTGCATCCGTCGCAGCGCAGCCCCAGTCGCAGCACCCATGTTGGCGCTGTAGCCGAACAGCGTGCCGCCCACATCGAACAACACCCCTCGCACAATAGACGGCTTCACGCTCGTGATCCTCTCCACCTCATCTCCTGACTGCGCAACCGCGCTTGACAGCGGACCCCATCTTCGACACTATCTACGAGGCCGTAGGTAATGCCAAGTCGGTCTTCAGGAGGTTCGACGGCCGAGCAATCCATACGGGCTCGGTCCACGACGGCTGGGGGGGCCGCCAGGAGGGGACATGGAACGAGTCATTCGAACGCTGGATGAGGTTGACGCCGACAGTGTCGCGTTGGTTGGCGGCAAGGGAGCGAACCTGGGCGAGCTCGTCGCCGCGGGAGTCCCTGTGCCCGCCGCGTTCTGCGTCACGACGGAGGCGTACCGCTGGTTCGTCGACCACTACGGTCTGTCCGCACGCCTGGGCGAGCTCCTGCATGAAGTCGACTACTCGGACCCAGCCGGGATCGAGGCCCGTGCCTCAACGATCCGCAACCTGATCCTCGACTCCCCGGTGCCGGAGGAGCTCGCAGGACAAATTGCCACCGCTTATCAGGCCCTTGAAGAGCGGCTCGGTCCCGGTGTTGCCGTGTCTGTACGGTCCTCGGCAACAGCCGAGGATCTCCCGGGGATGTCGTTCGCCGGCCAACAGGACACCTACCTGTACATCTCTGGACGTGAAGCGTTGATCGACGCGGTCCGATGCTGCTGGTCATCACTGTGGACCGACCGCGCCATTGCGTACCGTCACACCCAGGGGTTTGATCATGAGTCCGTCCTACTTGCTGTTGTCGTCCAGGAGATGTTCGCGTCTGAGGTCTCCGGCGTCATGTTCACAGCGAACCCATTGACCTCCAACCCCTCCCAGTTCTTCCTGAACGTGAGCTGGGGCCTCGGCGAGGCGATCGTGTCAGGACACGTCAACCCCGATCAGCTCATCGTCGACAAACAGTCACTCGAGGTCGTCGACCGAACGATCAACGAAAAGTTGGTCATGACAGCCCGTGATGCTTCGGGCCAAGGGTCTGCGACCGTCGCCGTCCCCGACGATCTCCGCAGGGTCCAGTCATTGGAGGACGCTCGAGTCCGCGAGCTGTGCGAGCTGGGTCAACGTATCGAGGAGCACTTCGGATATTACCAGGACATCGAATGGGGCTTCGCCGAAGATCGGTTCGCGATTCTGCAGACACGCGAGATTACCGGTGCGGATCTCGATCTGGGGAGGGAGCTCGAGTTGTGGAAGACACCCGATGCCTTGGCCACGATGTACGACGAGCGTTGGACCTGGTCGCGGGCCTACTCCGACGAGGTGCAGACCGGCCCGTCGACGCCCTCCTTCTACACCGTGCTCCAGCTCGGCATGACCTACCTGAAGGCCATGGCCCTCACCCTCACCAAGACCGATCACCTGTTGGAGTTCGGTGCCGACAACTTTCTTGATTTCCCGTACTTCCGCTGGTACGGAGCGCGCGCCTACTACAATTTGGCGTTCGAACGCGAGCGAATCCGGCGCTTCATTCCTCCCTTCGCGCGAACGGAGGCCGCGCTGTGGCCATTCCCGGCTGAGGAACGCCATGAGATCAAGTCGATGCCATTCGACTGGGACACGTATCTCGGGCTGTTGCAGATGCTCCACGACTCGAACCCCGACGTCTCCCTACTCGGCACCACCAAGGTGATGTACGAGGGGCTGGTCCGCTGGACAGCCGAGGAGCAACTATTTTGGGATACGTTCGACCTCGACCAGGCGAGCGTCGATGAGATTCTCGACGAGCAAATGACGTCACACACGGATTCGAAGTTCGGCGAGAATGTCACCCTTCCCTTCACGATTTATCTTTACGTGCTACCCGCGGCACTGGAAGCGCTCTGTCAGGCCTGGCTCGACGACAACGACGCACGCATCTACAATCGGCTCGTCGGCGGGCTGCAAACCAAGACGGCAGAGGAGAATATCGCCCTCTGGCGATTGTCGCGCGGCGTCGCGACGTCACCGGAACTACGAGAGATTGTCGAGCGGACCGAGGACTCGGACCTGATCAATGCTCTCGCGATGACCGACGCTGGTCGACAGTTCCTCGTTGCCTTCGACACCTTCGTAGCGGAATACGGTCACCGCGGCGGTGCCGAGCGAGACGCCTACCACATGCGCTGGCTGGACAACCCGGCGCTCATCTTCCAATCGCTCAGACTCATGATCGATCTGAATGAGCATCAGTCCCCAGAAGCTCATGAGGCACGACAACGAGCGGAAATGCTACACACGAAGGCTGAGTGCGTTGCCAGGTTGAGCGGCGAGTCAGACGACCTAGGCGAATTCAACTGGGTCCTGACACTGAGCCGGATGGGCGGTGGCCAACTCAACGAACGCGCCGAAGTCTTCGAGTGGCTGGTTGACCTAGTTCAGGACTATTGCTATTACCGCGACTACGAGCGGTTCTACAATGACAAGAACATGGCCCGTCCACGGCATCTCTATCAAGCGATCGGGCGCAAGCTGACCCGCGCTGGAGTGCTCGACGAGGTTGACGACATCTTCTTCCTTGGCCGGGAGGAGATGCGCATGGCTGGAGCCGGCGGCCTGACGGCGCGGCAGGTGGCGCACCGCGTACGCTCCCGGCGCCGCGTGTACAACAAGTACTCCCGACAGGAACCGCCCAAGTACATCCGCGGTTGGGAGCCGTTCGACGACAACAACGTGGACGCCGAAGGCGCTCTTGTGGGCATCGGCTCGAGTAGCGGTGTGGTGACGGGAACCGCGCGGGTCTGTCGCGATCTCTCGGAGATCGGCAAGGTGAAACCTGGCGACATCCTCGTCACGGTCGCCACGGATCCCGGCTGGACCACCGTGTTCTCAATCGTCGGTGGCGTGGTCGTCGAGACCGGCGGGGTTGTCGCCCACGCTGTCATGATTTCGCGCGAGTACGGACTTCCATGCGTGGCGAACCTGACGCGAGCATGTGACGAGATCCCTGACGGAAGCACCATCACGATCGACGGGATGAGAGGTCGAGTTGTGGTGCATCTTCCCATAGAGGCGGCCTCCGTTTGACTGAGCCGGTGTGCGCTCTCAGCAGCGTTGTGCGCGTCACCGATGTGCCGGTGGGTCGCGTCTGCCGTGATCCGCTCCTTCCGGTCGACAACGGGCGACCTCGTCGGGCAAGACTGAGCCGATGCCGACCATCACCGAGAACGACATCGAACCCTCCTCCATACGCTTCGCGCGCTTCGGGTCCGAGCACACGCCGGCCGTGCCACTCGTGTTCGGCGAGCTGAGTCAAGACTCGCCGGAGAGGTATCGTTCGGCGCTCGCCGACGCGATCTTCGGTGGGGTCACGACCGGCGAAGGCGCCTGAGATGTCGACCGGCACGGATACCGCGTCGCAACCGGACGTGCAGAACGATCACCGTCTCGACCCGCGCGTCAAGCGCGCGCTGCGGAGCGTCCCCTCGCGGCCGTTGAACGACATCGACAGCCGCGAGCGACTGGTCGAGATCTCCAATTCCGAGTCGGCCATAGCAATTGCGGCCAAGCTCGAGAGCCTCTACGCACGCTTCGACACCGCCGACGTGGCACCGTTCGACGGTCTGCGACTCGAGACCCGAGAATTCGCTTCGGCGCCCGACGGCAACACCGTCAAGGTCCAGTTCATCCGTCCCGACAGCGACGACATCGTCCCCGGCGTCGTGTACCTCCATGGCGGAGGCATGCAGACGGGCTCGTGCTTCAACGCGATGTACCGGATGTGGGGCCGCGTGCTGGCCCATCACGGACTGGCGGTGGCGATGATCGACTTCCGCAACTGCCTCACGCCCTCGTCGGCGCCCGAGATCGCGCCGTTCCCAGCTGGCCTGAACGACTGTGTGGCCGGGGTGCGTTGGACGGCCGCCAACGCGGTCGAGCTCGGCATCGACCCAGATCGTGTCATCGTCGCGGGTGAGAGCGGCGGCGGGAACCTGACCCTGGCGACCGGCATGCGGCTGCTACGCGACGGCGACATGGGACTCGTCCATGGCCTGTACGCGCTGTGCCCGTACATCGCCGGACGCTGGCCGCAGGAGCGGTTCCCCTCGTCGATCGAGAACGAAGGCATTCTCCTCAACCTGCACCACAATCGCGGCGCAGTCGCCTACGGCATCGAACAGCTCGACGCCGGGAACCCCTTGGCGTGGCCGTCGCACGCCACCGACGACGATGTCCACGGCTTGGCGCCCACGTTCATCAGCGTCAACGAAGCGGACCCACTGCGCGACGAGGGCATCGACTTCTACCGGCTGCTGCTGCGCGCCGGCGTCAGCGCGCAATGCCGCATCGTGATGGGCACGTCCCACGGCATGGACGTGTTCGCCGCCGTGCTCCCCGATGTCGCCGCCCAAACGGCGGCCAGCATCGCCCTGTTCGCCCGCACCTGAGACAAGGGACCACATTCGTGGCGGCCATCACGGCGCAGGAGGGGTTGCGCGGTGTCGTGCGCCCGACGAAGTTCTCGATGCGGCGGTCACTTTGCTGCGCCGGAGCCTGGACGATCTGGACGGCACCGGCATGCGGCGCCGGCAGATCACGGTGGTGTTCGCTGACGTCAGCGGCTTCACCGCCCTGGCCGAGACGCTCGACGCCGAGCTCCTCGCCGGGTTGATGAACGGTCTGTGGCGTCGACTCGACGCGGTGATCGCGGCGTTCGGCGGTCGCGTGGACAAGCCCATGGGCGATGCCGTGATGGCGTTGTGGGGAGCGGAGGCGGTCGCCTGCTCTGCGTACCAGACCCGTTCGGCTGCGGCGTCGAGGGCCGAGAGCAGCTCCACGTTGTGGCTCCACGGAAGTTGTGCAATGAGTCGTTGCACAACGGTTTAGGGACCCTCCAGTCAGAACCCGTGTTCGACCAGGTCAGCGACATCGGCAGGAGCGCTCGGGCTAGTGTCATCCCACAGCCTTCCCAAGACTGCCGGCCACTCGCGGTCAATGACGGTCAGATGGCTGGGGGTGATGAGTGATGGTCCGACCGATGCAAGTCGTCAAGATCTACGGGGTCCAGGATCGCCGCACGACCACGCAGGCGAAGCTGCCGTGGGTGGTGCGTTACACCATCGACGGCCGCCACCGGTCCAAGTCGTTCCGCACCCGCATCGAAGCCGACCGCTACCGCGGTCGCCTGCTCCAAGCGGTGCAGGACGGGAGCCGTTTCGACGAGTCCAGCGGCGAACCCGACACCTGGCAGACACCACTCGGAGACCTCGCTGTGCACGAGTGGGCGCGACGCTGGCTCACCGAGCAATGGGCGGAGTGGCAACCACGAACCAGAATCTCCGCAGTCGAGGCGCTCGCCCGGTTCACCACAATCGCAACACGTGCCGGCGCGAAGCCACCCGACGGGCTGCGCGTCTACCTATACACCGCGTTGGCGCCAAGTTCCGACGTCCATC
>JBBQTN010000016.1:0-42368 GCA_038213195.1 Acidimicrobiales bacterium
AGCCCGTCGACCGTGCCATCACCCACTGTCATGCCGACACGGTGTCACCATCGGCCCGACGCCGACGAAGCGACGAAGGGCCCGCTCACACTGGTCAGGCAGGAGCGCCTTCCGGGAGGGCGAAGGTGAACGGTCGCACGCCCTTGAGCCGCACCGCCCGGCCGCGGCGGGTGAGGTAACGCATGTGGGCGGCCGTCTCGTTGACGGCGGACCGGCGCAGCTCGAGCGGGTACTGGTCCCACGGCCGGTTCCAGGTCAGCTGCGCGGTGATCTGCCAGAGCGACGTCGGACCGAAGGCGAGGATCCCTTCGATGTTCGCGAGGTGCTCGTGGTGGTGACGGGTGATCTCCCCGACCCGCCGGGGGAGGTCGTCGAAGCGGTGTCGGTGCGCGGGCAGGATCTCGTCGGTGTCGAGCCGGGCGACCTTCTGCAGCGAGTCGAGGAAGTCGCCGAGCGGGTCGCCGGCACGGTCGCGTCGCGAGATCGAGATGTGCGGCGTGATCGACGCGAGCACGTGGTCGCCCGACAGCAATATGCGCTGCTCGGGGACGTGGAAGCAGAGGTGACCCGGCGTGTGGCCCGGTGTCCACACCGCAGTGACGTCCCAGCCCGGCACGTCGACCCTGGCGCCATCGTCGACGTGGCGATCGGGCACCGCGAGCGGTCGGAAGCGCCGCTGTCGCCGTCGCGCCGGAGACGCGGGGGCGGCCGTCAGCTCGTCCTCGCTCGCCCCGGCGTCCAGCAGCACGGCGGTCAGCTCGTCGGTGAAGTCCGGCATCGTCTGGACCGCGGCGCGCTCCCGGTGGTTGTCGTGCTCCATCGCGTGGGAGAGATGCTCGACCGTGACGGCGTCACGCTCGTGCATCGCCACCCAGGCGTCCGACGCCTCACGCACCCGCCCGGACAGGCCGTGGTGATCGGGGTGGACGTGGGTGACGAGCACCCCGTAGCACTGCGACACATCCGTGCCCGCCGTGCGGAACCCAGCGACGAGAGCGTCCCAGGACTCGTCGTCGTCCCAGCCCGCGTCGACGAGCACCGGCCCGCGATCGGACTCGATCAGGTAGACGAGCGTGTAGCCGAGCGGGTTGTTCGGGAACGGCACGCCGATCGACCACACGCCCGGGCGCACGACTTCGGTCGGGGGTACGGACTGCGACACGGGTGCCACCGTACCGACCTCACCGACATCGCCTCAGCCAGCTGAGCCCAGCCCGACCATCAGAATCCACGACCAATCACTGATCGGCGTCAGTTCGCTCCTACCCTGAGGCATGGCCACAGCGCGAGTCAAAGTCGTCCCACCCGAAGACACACCACTCAAGCAGCTGGCCGCCGACCTCCGTGCGGTCCGGGCAGAGCTGACGCCCTCGCTCGATCTGATCATGAACTCGGCCCTGAGCGAGGACGACAAGCTCGGCGCGATGCGCCTGTTCGAGTCCGCACTCGAGGACCCGTGGAACCCGCTCCGCGACCCGCGCAACGCCATCGCGGCACAACTCGCCGCCACCTGATCGAACGCGGCGCGACGTCGGCAGGCTCGGTCGTCAGGCCATCGGGTCTGCGCCCGGGATGCCCAACATGAACTGGGCGTGGTTCTCATAGGCCGACTCGTTGACGAGGAGGTGGCTTGCGGCGACGGTCAGGTCGCGCACGGCCCGCTCGTAGATCGACCCTTGGCGGATCGCCGCGCCACCGGCGTAGCGCACCGTGTCGGCGAGCACATCGCCGGCGACGCGCACGGCGTACGCGCCGGCGGCGCGCACGTCGGCTTCGACGGCGCGCAACCCACCCGGATCCCGCTCGACGGCGTCCATCAGGGCGACGCCGCTGGCGATCATCAGCGCGCGGGCTGCCTTGAGGCGCTGGTCTGCCTCACCGAGGAAGTTCTGGAACGTCGGTCGCGTCGCGAGCACGGACGGGCGGCCGTAGCCGCGCTTCGTCGTCGCCGCCGTCGCGACCAGCTCGTCGAGCACTCGGCGGGCGACGCCGAACGTCACCGCCGGCACTGGGTAACCCAGGTAGCCGACGATCCCCGTGCGGTACATGCGCCCGCCACGCAGCGGCCCCGCAGCCGCCCGGTAGGTCATCTCCTCGGGCACGAACACGTCGCGGACGACGTAGTCGGTGCTGCCGGTGGCGCGCATGCCGAGCACGTGCCAGTTGTCGAGGATCTCGACGTCGCTGCGGGCGATGATGCAGCCGCGCACCTCCGGCCGCCTGTCCTCGCCGTCCCCTTCGGGCGTGAGGCCGAGCAGCAACACCCACTCGGCGGCATCGATGCCGCTGCCGTAGCGGAAGTTGCCATCCAACCGGTAGCCGCCCGGTACCCGGCGGAGGGAGCCCGGTCGGAGCCCACCGCCGCCGGACATCACCGGCACGTCGCCGTTGGCCAGCACCCGCGCGACCCCCTCGTCGGGCAGGCGGGCGCAGGCGGCGCCGACAGAATCGGCCCAGATGAACAGGCACCACGCAGCCGCAACGTTGATCGCAGCGACTCGCGCGAACACGTCGAACTGCAGGTCGGGTTGCGCTTCGTCCCCGCCCAACTCCGCCGGCACCTTCAGTCGCAACAACCCGGCACCACGAATCGCCGCGACCGTCGAGTCGGGCAGGCGGCGCAACTCCTCGCCGCGCCCGATGTCCGCCTCGAGGGTCGGCGCGATGGCATCGATCCGGGCGAACAGATCGGCCGATCCACGAGTTCCAGTCACGACGGGACCGTAGTTCCACGCACCGTCGTCCTGCGGAGCTGAGGGGTCGACGGTCAGGCCGCGGGTCGGTCAGCGACCGCCGGTGCCGGTCAGCTCGGCTCTGACCTGGGCAGCACCGCTCGCCAGCGCAGCGAGCTTGGCGGCGGCCACCGACCTGGGGAGGAACTTCATCCCGCAGTCCGGCGCGGCGATCAGCCGCTCCGGGGGGACCACCTCGAGCGCGGCGCGCAGCCTGTCGGCGATCACGTCCGGTGCTTCGACCTCGTTGGTCGACAGGTCGAGCACGCCGAGCACGATCGTCTTGCCCGCGAGCGGTGCGAGCGCGTGCGGATCGAGGCGCGGCTGGGCGAACTCGACGGCGAGCTGGTCGGCTGCGCACTCGGCGAGCTCCGCGAGGAAGGGGTAGCCGCCGCGCTTGTCGGTGACGTACACGGCGTACCCGTAGCAGGTGTGCAGCACCGTGGTGGCGTCGATGCCGCTCAGCGAGCGGTTGATCGCCTCGACCGCGAACGTCCGCGCCGCCTCGGCGTTGGCCTGCAAGTACGGCTCGTCGATCTGCACCACGTCGATGCCCGCCGCGACCAGGTCGCGCAGCTCCTCCTGGATCGCGTCCGCGTACGCGAGCGCGAGGGAGCGCTGGTCCGGGTAGTGCTCGTTCTGGGCCAGCTGGCTGAGGGTGAACGGTCCGGGCACGGTGACCTTGGCGACCTTGTCGGTGGCGGCGCGCAGGAACTCGGCCGCGGCGAGCTCCACCGGTGCGGCGCGGCGGATCGGTCCGCTCACGAGGGGCACCATCGAGCGGCGGCCGACACGGTTGACGCCCTCGCCGACACGGTCGCGATCGACGCCGTCCAGCGCGTTGGCGAAGTGGTTGAAGTAGCTCTCACGACGGATCTCGCCGTCGGTGATGATGTCGATCCCGGCGACGGTCTGGTCGTGGATGGCCAGCAGCGTCGCCGCGTCGAGGGCCTCGTCGAGCTCGTCCGGCCCGATCCGCCACAGATCGCCGGCCCGCGTGCGCGGCACGCCCTTGGCCACGAGCAGGTCATGGTCGATCAGCCAGGACGGTTGCGGGTAGCTCCCGATCACCGTCGTCGGGATCAACGGCAGCTCCCGGCGTGGGCCTGCCGCGGTCATCGGAGGCAGTCAGCGATACGTGTTGTTGCTGGTGTGGTCACCGCTCAACCACCTCGTCAGGTCCTCGTGCGCCGACGAGGCGCGCGTCGCGGCGATGGCGTCGGCGTCGGGATGGTCGGCGGTGAGCTCGATCAACAGGCCATTGGGGTCGCGCACGTACAGCGAGCGGCAGTAGCCGTGCTCGAGAACGAACGTCGCCGGCTCCTTGTAGCCGGCGTCCGCAAGCCGTCTGGCGACATCGTCTTGGGTGGCGCTGTCGACCTTCAGCGCGATGTGCGCGAACGGCGTCTCCGGGATCGCCGGGGTGAACCGCGCCTGGTCCTCGGCGTTCGCGAACTGGAAGAACGCCAGCGCGCTGCCGTCAGCCAGCCCGAAGAACGTGTGGCAGTACACCCGCTCCGCGCCGAACAGCTCGTCGGCCTCGCTCCACGTCGCCACCAGCGGGAGGCCGATCAGGTCCTCGTAGAACCGCCTCGTCGCCTCCTGGTCGCGTGTCACCCACGCGTTGTGGTGCAGACGGGCGACTGTCGTGGTGCGCATTGTCTCCGGCACGCTGACCTCCCTCTCGTTGCGCGCAACGTACCAACTCAGCGCAGAGCGCAACGCCTCGGCGGGCACGGCTGACCCGCGACGTGGGTCTGGCTCGTCGAGCGGGCATGGATGACGACCTCGAGGTCGGTCATCGCCCGCCGGTCGCGAGTCGGCGGACCCGGCCGGAGCATGGGGTTCGTGTCGTCATCCGAGGATTCTGGGGGCGACACCTCGCCGTCACGACGACGCGCCAATGGTGGGCCCGCCGCAAGCACACGGCGGCGGGGCCGGGCCTCGGTGGGAGCGGTTCCGATGAGTTCGCGAGGCTGGTCCGGTCGAAGGTCAGAGCGAGACGGAGGAGTGCGCGATGCGAGTTGTGGTCAACGAGTTCATGAGTCTGGACGGAGTGGTGCAGGCACCCGGCGGCGCGGAGGAGGACACAGAAGGGGGCTTCGCCCACGGTGGCTGGTCGATGCCCTACTTCGATCCCGAGGTGATGGGCCCGCTGCTCGGCGAGGGGATGAGCACGGTGGACGCGCTCATCTTCGGCAGGCGCACGTGGCAGGCGATGGCGGGGGCGTGGCCGGAGCGCGCCGGTGACCCGTTCGCCGACCAGATGAACGCGGTCAAGAAGTACGTCGCCTCACGCACGCTGAGGCCCGACGACCTGACGTGGAACAACTCGACGCTGCTGTCGCCCGACGACGTCGTCGGTGACATCGCCGCGCTGCGTGCCCAGGACGGCGGCGACCTGTTGATCTGGGGCAGCGCCAGCCTCGTCAGGACCCTGCTCGCAGGAGACCTCGTCGACGAGATGACCTTGATGGTCGAGCCGATCCTGCTCGGCGGCGGCAAGCGGATCTTCCCCGAGGACGGGACCGCGCGGCCGATGCAGCTCGTCAGCTCGGTCACCGCAGGCACGGGCGTACAGATCTGCACGTACCGACCGGCGGCGTAGGCGCGCTCGGGCGCCGATCGCCCGTGTGTCCGAGCGACGAGGTGCCGCCCCGGCCGTCCTACTCTGGAGCCAGGAAGGGGACATCGCGATGAACGACCAGATCGAGCACAACAACAACTCCCTCGCCGAGCGCTGGGCGGAGGCCTTCAACAGCGACGTCGAGGCGCTGATCACCGAGCTCTATGCCCCTGATTGCCGCTTCAGCGGCGTCGAGCTCGGACACGAGCGGTTGCGGCGCTTCGAGCGGCGGGTGCTCGCCGCCGCCCCACGCCGGGCGATCCGCGTCGACAGGACGCACGCCGTCGGCGACGTCGTCACGGTCGAGGGCGTGCTGCTCGATCCCGATCGAGGCGCCGAGTGGACGTTGCCGTTCTGCGCCGTGCTGACGTGGCGCGACGGCAAGGTCGTGAGTGACAACACCTATGCCGAGATGTCACGCTGGCCCGGGGTGGCGTGACTCGTCGAGCCGCGCCGCTCGGCTGATCGAGCCGACTCGGCGGTCGATTAGCGTTCCGTCGGGCGGACGACGCGAGGGGGTCGCTGCCCGACAAACTGACGATCGCGGGGGCGAGGGCACATGAAGCAGCTCAGTGGTTTGGACGCATCGTTCATCTATTCCGACAAGCCGAAGGCACCGCAACACATCTTCACCTGTCTGATCTACGACACGTCGACGGCGCCCGGCGGACGGGTCACGTTCAAGACGATCCTCGAGCACTACAGGAGCCGGCTGCACACCAGCCGGGTGTTCCGCCAGAAGCTCGTCCGGGTCCCGTTCGATCTCGATCATCCGTATTGGATCGAGGACGAGGATTTCGATCTCGAGTTCCATGTTCGCCACATCGCGCTGCCGGCGCCCGGCGACTGGCGTCAGCTGTGCATCCAACTGGCACGTCTGCAGTCACGTCCGCTCGATCCGAACCGTCCGCTGTGGGAGGTGACGGTGATCGAGGGCTTGAACAACGTCGAAGGAGTCCCCCGCGGTGGCTTCGCGGTGATGCAGAAGATCCACCACGCCGCGATCGACGGTGTGACGTCGCTGGAGATCATGAGCAGCGTGCACGATCGCACCCCCGACGCGGTCGCACCCGCGATCGACTCCGACTGGCGGCCGGAGCATGCGCCGCGCCCTGCGGATCTCCTCGCCCGGGCCGCCAGGAACAGTGCTGCACGGCCGGCGCGGTTCGCGCGTTTGATGACCCGGCAGGCGCCGGGAGGCGCCCGCCTGCAGGACCAACGGCTGCGCCAGCGACTGCAGATCCCGCGCATGGTGCCTGCGCCGCGAACCCGCTTCAGCGGGTCCGTCTCGCCGCATCGGGTCATCGAGGCCCGCCGCTTCGACCTCGACGAGATCCGCCGGATCAAGGCCTCCGTGCCGGGGGCGTCGGTCAACGACGCGGCGATCGCGATCGTCGGCGGTGCGCTGCGTCTGTACCTCGACAGCAAGGGTGAGCTGCCGGAGACCACGTTGCGGGTGTTGGTGCCGATCTCGACGAGGACCGCGGAGCAGGCCGGTACCGCCGGCAACCAGGTGTCGGCGATGATCGCCGATCTCGGCACCGACGTCGCCGACGCACGCGAGCGGCTCGTCGCGGTGCACGAGTCGACGAAGGCGTCAAAGGCCGCCGCCGAGGCAGTCGATGCCCGCGCCCTGAGCGAGCTGTCGGAGCTGATGCCAGGAACACTGGCCGTGCTCGGTGCGCGCCTCGCCAGCCAGTTCGACACGGCAACGCGGACGTCGCCGGTGGTCAACACCGTCGTCAGCAACGTTCCCGGCCCGCAGATCCCGCTGTACTTCGCGGGTGCGCGGCTGGTCACGTTCTTCGGCGGCGCCGCCGTCGTCGACGGCATGGGACTGCTCCATGGCGTCACCAGCTACTGCGGTGAACTGGCGATCTCGATCGTCTCCGACCGTGACATGCTCCCCGACCCGGGGTTCTACGCCGACTGCCTCGAGCAGTCCTACGCCGACCTCGTCGCCGCAACGATCCGGCCGCAGGCCACCGCCCGCCGCATGTCGCGTCCGCGCACGTCGTCGGCCACCCGGACACGGACGGGGCGCGCCCGCGCACAGGGATGATCCGCTGCCCACCCGTCGACGCACGGACCGGATCTGCTCATCGCTGAGCAGATCTCGTGCACGCGTCGGCGGGTGATCGGGCGAAAACCGGTGCAGGTGGCTCTCAGGAGAAGAGCTGCCGATGCCGGTCCGCCAGCCACGTGACGCTTCGCTCGGCGACCCATCGCGTACGGCCGGCGAGGAAGTGGTCGGCGTCCTCGACCACATCGAGCTCGGTGTGCGACCACGCCCCGACGAGCGCGGCCGCTGTGTCGGGAGGGCAGAACTGGTCGTGGCGTGGCACCAGCAGCAGCGTCGGCACCGTCGGCTCTGGGACGTTCGGTGTGAGCGGCGCAGCGACGGCCACCTTTGCCGCGACGCGCAGGTCGTCGGTGGTCAGCGCAACGAGCGCTCCGAAGGAGTAGCCGACGACGAACAGCGGCAGATCCGCGCCAGCGACGGCGTCCAGGGCAGCGACGACGTCGAGGCGCTCGCCGACCCCGTTGTCGTGAGCGGCCCTGAAGTCGAAGCGGATCGTGGTGAACCCGGCCACCGGCAATGCCGTGAAGAGGGCGTCGACGACGACGTTGAAGCGGTTGCCGCCGTGCAGCGGGTGGGGGTGACAGAGCACGACCGCTCCGACCGCGGATCCTTCCGACTCGGCGATGTCTGCGGCGAGCTGCTGACCATCCGACGTGTGCAACGAGAGCGACCTCATCGGCTGATCCTCGCAGAACTGCCGCATGCAGCTCCCGGCTCGGCATGGCAGACGCGACCCGCGCAGGACATGATGGGACGGGCCGAGTGTGAGGAGCGAGCATGTCGACGGCGCCGTCCGAGGAAGAGGTGTTGACGTGGTTCGACAGTCTGTCGAACTGGAACCGGTGGGGAGCCGACGATCGACTCGGCACGCTCAACCACATCACGCCCGAGAAGCGGGTCGCGGCCGCAGCACTCGTGCGCGACGGCGTGTCCGTGTCGTGCAGCTGGGACATGCGCACCGGCCGCCAGCCGGGCGCCACCGTCGAGAACCAGCGGTACATGCTCTCGACGGGTCTCGGGCTGGCCGACGAGGGCCGCAAGGGCCTGATGGGCGGGGGCCGCGCCGGCGGCGCGCAGGAGTTCATCGGCATGGTCTTCCACGGGCTCGATGTCACCCACCTCGACTCGCTCGCCCACATCTTCTGGGACGGCAAGCTGTACGGCGGCTTCCCCGCTTCGATGGTCTCGGACCGGCAGGGCGCGCTCGTGCACGACGTGCTCGCGGTCGCCGACGGGGTGACCACGCGCGGGGTCCTGCTCGACATCGCCCGGCTGCGCGGCGTGGACGTGCTCGCCGCCGACGACCACGTCCACCCCGAGGATCTCGAGGAGGCCGAGCGTGCCGCCGGCATTCGTGTCGAACCCGGCGATGTGGTGCTGATGCGCACCGGTGAGGGCGGAGCTCGGCGCGCCGCCGGCCGCGACTACAACGCCAACAAGCCGCGCTCGGGTTTCCAGGCGGCGTGCCTGCCGTGGCTGCACGAGCGCGGCGTGGCCATGCTGGCCTCCGACGTTGCCCAGGATCCGACGCCGACGGGCTACCGCACCGTGCACATGCCGATCCACATGGTCGGGATCGTCGCGATGGGCCTGTGGCTGATCGACAACTGCCAGCTCGAGGGTCTCGCCGAAACGTGCACGCGGCTCGGTCGGTGGGAGTTCCAGTTCGTGCTTGCACCGATCCGGTTCCAGGGCGTGACCGGCAGCCCAGTCAACCCGCTGGCCCTGTTCTGACCGACGACTCGGCCCGGGGGACGGCGATGCGCATCGACACACCGCTGCTGATCGTCGGTCGTGGCCCGGCCGCGCTGGTCGTGGCCAAGATCGCCGCCGGTTACGGCGTGCCGTGCCTGCTCGCCGGCCACGAGGTGATCGGCGACGACACACCGGTGGCGCTCGGCGCCGACGCGACCGCCGACCTCGAACGGCACGGCCTCGTCGACATCCTCCGCCCGTACTTCGACGCGCTGGATCCGTTGACGATCAGGCCGCGCGCGTTCGAAGAGGTGATCAAGCACCACTGCGTGGCGGATCTCAACGTCGTCGTCTACGACGAGGTCACCGTCGTCGAACGCGTCGATGCCGGTGCCGGGATCCGTGGCGTGCTCACCGACGGCACCAGCCGTTGGGACCTCGGTGCCGACCTGTTCGTGGACGCAGATCTCCTGCCGAGCTCCCTGCCCGACGCGATCACCGCAGGCGCCGCGGCGGCGCGGCACGCTGTCGGGGCGCTCCCATCGGCACCTGCCGGATGAGTTGCGACGGCAACTGCGGCTCCGCCGGCGCGCCGACCACGATCGGTCGAGGCTCAAGGCGCTTCAGTGCAATGAGCCTTCCACCGAACGCCGACGCCGCCGCCTGAGCGCCGATCGCCGGAGCGCCGATCGCATGCACGTTGGCATCGGCGTCGATGCAGACCGGCTCGCCGACTGGCATCCGCTGCCCGTGCGCATCGTGGCCGCGAACCGGCGGCCGGCGATGGTGCTCGGCGCGGCGCCAGGGCGGCGACCGTGGCCGGCGACCGCTGCGAGCGGCTACTCCGCGCCGAACCGCCACTCCGTCATCCGCACCTGGCGCGGCGAGCTCGTCGTGTCGGCGAAGGTCGCCACGTCGGCAATGATCACCGCCCTGTCCTCCGGGTCGCCGAAGAACCGCTCGGTCAGCTCCTGCTCGGACGCGAAGGCACACAGCGCGATGCCGTCGTACGCGGGGCCGTCGAGCACGTCGTCGACGGTGACCTGGTGGTAGTGCCACATCCCCGGATGGTGGCGCAGCGCCAGCGGCGCGTGGACGTCGCGCCAGTGCGCGTCCGACTGCTCGTGGGTGAGGTCCGACCGCCGCACCATCGCGAACGCGGCGGTCACGCCGGGGCTCGCGGTGTCCGCCGGCCAGAAGCGGCGCTGGTGGCGCATCGGGCGCACCTCGACCGCGTACAGGCCGATGTCGGCGACGCGCTCCACGGCGGCGCGATCGTCGCCGAGGACCAAGGTCCCGAAGGCGGGTGGGCGCGGAGCGTGGTTGGCGACGAACGCGCTGCCGCCGATCGCGCGGGCGACCTCGATCGCCTCCTGGCCTCGACTGCCGAGCGCTGCGAACACGCCGGAACCGTAGCGGGGCGCCGCGTCGCGCCTGTGACTCTGGCTGCACTCGGCCCGAACCTTGCGCAGCGAGTCTGAAACGGCCGCGCACGGTTCGGCATCGCTGACGGAGCGCGCCGGCGACCTCTGGCCGGGTGGCCTACGGTCGCTGTCGTCGCCAGGCGCCGACCTAGGGTCGCTTGCTGTGTCGCCGCGTCGATCGTTCTGGGCTTGGGGTCTCGAGGGCGAGGAGCCGACCGACGCCGACCGTGCTCTTCGCGCCGAGCACCTGTCGAAGCGGTTCGGGGTGTCGATCACTCCCCGGCCGGTGCCGAAGTTGGCCGACGCAGTGCTGCGCCCGCCGCGCATCGCCGTGCCCGACACACTCGCCGGGATCTGCACGACGGAGCCGTGGGAGCGCGCGTTCCACTCCCACGGCGCGCATCTCACCGACCGCACCGAGGCGTTCAACCTCAGCTTCCCGAACCCGACAGACGTGGTCGCCCACCCGCGCACGGAAGCGGAGCTGGCAGCCGTGCTCGACTGGTGTGGCGCCGATGGCGTGAAGGTCATCCCGTTCGGCGCGGGATCGTCGGTGGTGTGGGGCGTCAACCCGCCCGAGGCGGATGCTGTCGTCACCGTCGCGATGGACCGCTTCGACCGCGTCCTCGAGGTCGATCCGATCTCCCGGGCGGCACGCATCCAGGCCGGTGTCTATGGCCCGGCGCTCGAGGATCAGCTCCGCCCGCACGGGTTCACGCTGCGCCACTTCCCGCAGAGCTTCCGCTTTTCGACGCTCGGCGGCTGGATCGCGACGCGTTCCGGCGGGCACTACGCCACCAACCACACGCACATCGACGACTTCGTCGAGTCGGTGCGGATGCTCACACCGCAGGGTTGGTGGGAGAGCCGCCGGCTGCCCGGCTCCGGTGCAGGACCGAGCCCCGACCGCATGGTCATCGGCAGTGAGGGGATCCTCGGTGTCATCACCGAGGCATGGATGCGCATCCAACGCCGTCCGTCTTTCCGCGCCACGGCCGGCATCGTGTTCCCGACGTGGGCGGCGGGGACGGACGCCGTCCGCCAGATCGTGCAGGCCAAGTTGTGGCCGGCGAACTGCCGCATCCTCGACCCGGCCGAAGCGGCTCGGGCGGCCGGGCTCGACGGCGCAGCATCGCTGGCCATCGTCAGCTTCGAGTCGGCCGAGCTCTCCCAGCGCCACGCGATCGCCGCCGCGGTGGACATCGCCCGCGCCTGCGGCGGCCTCGTCGCCGACGACGACATCGTCATCGACGACGGCCGCGGCGAGCCGACCGGGCGCGGCGGGAGCGTCGGGGCGTGGCGCGATGCGTTCATCGGCGTGGACGCCGGCGTCGACACGAGCCTCGGTCTCGTCGCCGACACGTTCGAGACCGCGATCACGTGGGACCGCTGGCCGGTGTTCGACGCTCAGGTGCGCGAGCGAGTGACGCGCGCCCTGCACGAGGTGTTCGGCCCGGCGGCCGAGCTGTCGTGCCGCTTCACCCACGTCTACCCCGATGGTCCCGCGCCGTACTACACGTGGATCGGGATGGGCCGCCAGGGCTCCGAGCTGACGCAGTGGGCCGAGGTGAAAGCCGCCGCCGGCGAGGCCATCCTCGAAGCGGGCGGCACGATCACCCACCATCACGCCGTCGGCCGCATGCACCGACCACAGTACGATCGCCAACGACCTGAGCTGTTCGCCGGCGCGCTGCGCGCTGCCAAGCACGCCGTCGACCCGGGCGGGATCATGAACCCTGGGGTGCTCATCGACCCGTCGCCGAGCTGAGCGCTGCACGGCCTGCGTTCGACAGCCGGCGGTTCGGAGCGCCTCGGTAGCATCCGCCGCGTGGACCAGGGCACACCACTCGCGGGACGGATCCTCCACCCTGCCGGCGAAGGGATCGTCTACGGCCCCGGCTCGACAGGGCGCTCGCTGGCCGGCCTGCTGGCCCGGATGGAGGTCGTGCGCCCGTTCGTGGTCACGACTGGATCGGTGGCGCGAGCCGGGCTGGCCGCCGACGTGATCGCCGCGCTCGGCATGGACCCGGTCGGTGTGTTCGACGGGTCCCGCGAGCACACGCCCGCTCCTGTCGTGCTGGCCGCCGCGGAACAGGCACGCGCCGCCGGCGCCGATTGCCTCGTCAGCGTCGGCGGCAGCTCGGTGATCGACCTCACGAAGGGCGTCGCGCTGGTCCTCGCCGACGGCACCGATCTTGGTGCTCGCCGGTCCCAGACCCGAGGCGGCGGGCGGTCCGGCCCGGGCCGGGCGAAGCTCGCCCACGTCTCGCTGCCGACGACGCTGTCGGGCGCCGAGTTCACCGGGGTCGCCGGGATCACCGATCCCGCCAGCGGCGAGAAGCGTGCGTACATGGACCCGCAGCTCGCCCCGCGGTGGGTGGTCCTCGACCCGGAGCTGACGCGGGCGACCCCGCCGTCGCTGTGGGCCGGCACCGGGATGAAGGTCCTCGCCGACACGGTCGAGGTGCTCTGCTCGCAGCGCGCGACGCCGCTGTCGGACGCCACCGCCTCGGGCGCGCTGGTGATCCTCGGCGAGCACCTCGCTCCGTCGACGGCCGATCCCGGCGATCTCGTCGGCCGCGGCTGGTGCCAGTTCGCCGTGGCGATGACCTTGCCCCAGCTGGTCGGCGTCGGTCTCGGGCTCGTCGCGGCGCTGCGCCATCAACTCGGTGGTGCGCTCGGTGTGCCTCATGGTGTCGCCTCGACGATCGTGTTCCCGCACGTGGTGCGCTGGAACGCACCCCAGTGCGGCCGTCAGCTCGCTCGTGCCGCGGCGACGCTCGGCCTCGCCGACGCCGGCGCGGTGGCCGGATGGATCGAGCGCCTGACCGACGAGCTCGGCCTCCCCCGCCGCCTGCGCGACGTCGGCGTCAGCCGCGACGACTTCCCCGGCGTGGCCGAGCACGTCCTCGCCGACGTGTCGAAGGCGACGAACCCGCGACCGGTCCGCGGCGCCGAGGACGTGATCGAGATCCTCGACGCGGCGTTCTGAACGACGTCGGGCGACGACGAGGCGACGACGCTCGCGTCGCCGCCTGCCGGGTCTGCGAACGCGTTAGCCGGGCGCGATGTTGGGGTTCATCCGGAACACGTTCTCCGGGTCGTATCTCGTCTTCAGCCGACGCAGCCGGTCGAGGTTGCTGCCGTATGACGCCCTGACCTTCTCCGGATTGTCGTCCGCGGAGATGTGATTGATGTAACCGTTGCCGTTGAGGTGGGGCTCGAACCCGCTCCACGCGGTGCGCACCCAGGCCGTGTGCTGCTCGGACTCTCCGCCGTCGACCCATTGCCCGATCGCGTCGAAATCCCACAATGGGCGCCGCGCCGAGAACGCGGTGTCTTGTGCCGGGACGCGTGCCGCCGCGCCATGGAGGTAGAAGAACAGCATCGCCGAGAGCGGTGAGCTGAACCGGCTTGCGTGCTCGACCACCCCATCGATCAGGTCGTCGGAGATCACGTCGGTGAACGCCGACCGCCAGTAGCGGTGGAGACCGTGCAACGCGTTCGGTTCGTCGAGCATGCGCTGCCGCGCGGCATACGGAACGGGACCGACGAGATCGATCAGCGGCTGTCCGAACTCGCGGGCGCGGGCAAGGACGCGCTCACCCTCTTGCAGGTCGCCGTTGTATCCGAGCACCATCGCGACCACCGGCACGCCCGCCTGCGGATCGGTGAGCACGCCGAGATATGCCTCGGCCTCGTCCGGCAACGTCGGACAGAACTCGCGATAGAAGCGCATCACCTCCGTCGCCTGGTCGAGTCCGTAGACGACGAGGCCGCCGAGGACCGTGTCGACGGGGTGCAGGGCGTATTCCAACGAGACGACGACGCCGAAGTTCCCACCACCGCCGCGCAGCGCCCAGAACAGGTCGGCGTCGGTGTCGGCGCTGACGGTCCGGAAGGTCCCGTCGGCCGTGATCACATCGGCGGAGAGCAGGTTGTCGACGGTGAGGCCGTGCTTGCCCATCAACCAGCCGAGGCCGCCGCCGAGCGTCAGGCCGGCGATGCCCGTGTTGGACACGGTGCCCCCCGTCGTGGCGAGACCGAACGCCTGCGTCTCGTGGTCGAGCTCGCGCCACAGCACACCGCCCTGGGCACGTGCCGAGCTCGTCGTCGGGTCGACGCGGATGCCTTTTAGCGGGGACAGGTCGATGACGAGCCCGCCGTCGTTGGTGCCGTATCCCGGTGCACTGTGGCCGCCACCACGTACCGACACCGTCAGCCCACGGTCGATTGCGAAAGCCAGTGCGCGCTGCACGTCCGCGACCCCCTGGCAACGGGCGATCATCGCCGGGCGCCGGTCGACGTTGCCGTTCCACACCTGCCGGGCCGCGTCATAGCCGGGGTCGGCGGAGCGGATCAGCTCGCCGGCGAAGACGGCGCGCAGCGCCCCGAATGCGCCGTCGTCGATCCGCGTCTCTGCCTGGGTCATCGTCTGGTTCATGGCGGCCATTCCTCTGGTCTCAGGACGCGCACGTCTCGATGGTCAGGGTCCAATGGTGGCCGCTCGGGCCGCGGTTTGGCAAGCGGCCGACGCACATCACGTCCATTCATCGGGACGAATTCGAAGCGCTACTGTTCGCTCGAGATCACGGTCCGCCGACCGCGGACGGAAGTGTCCGGGACGAGTTTCTTGGGCGAGGGGTGTTCTGATGCAGACGAGTTTCTTTCGGTTCATGGGCAACGGAGGCGGGAGATCTGTCGTCGACGTGTTCGTCGAGGAGGTCCGCCGAACTCGCGACGACGGGTTCAGCACGATGTGGGTCCCGCAGCTGCCGTGGGAGCCGGATCTGATGACGATGCTCGCCGTGGCGATGCGCGAGGTCGACGGGATCACGGTCGGGACCGGGGTGATCCCTGTTCAGTCCCGTCATCCGATGGTGCTCGCCCAGCAGGCATTGACGTTGAGCCTGATCTCGAACGGTCGGCTGAAGCTCGGCATCGGGATGACCCATCCGATGATCAGCGACGGGATGTGGGGGATCTCCTGGGACCGGCACGTCCGCCGGTTGAACGAGTACCTGGATGGTCTCCTGCCGCTGCTCGACGGTAAGCCCGCTGACGCGACGGGTGAGATCGTCACGACGCGGGGTGCGCTGGACATCCCCGGTGCCGTCGCGCCGCTCGTCTATGTCGCGGCGCTCGGTCCTCAACTGCTGAAGATCGCAGCGGCGCGAACCGCAGGCACGATCACCTGGATGACCGGCCCGCGCACCTTGGCGGATCACGTGATCCCGAAGATGCACCAGCCCGACGGGGGCGGCCGGCAGGCCGAGGTCGTCGCGGGGTTCCCCGTCTGCGTCACCGACGACAGCGCGACCGCACGGGCGTTCGCGGCGAAGACGCTGGCGATCTACGGCATGCAGCCCGCCTATCGGGCGATGCTCGATCGCGAGGGCTTCGAAGCGGCAGGAGATGTCGCGATCATCGGAGACGAGCAGTTCGTGGGCGAGACCCTCGACCACCTCGCCTCGATCGGCGTCGACGAGTTCAGCGGGAGCATCCTTGCTTCCACTGATGAGGACGAGCAGCGCACACGTTCGTTCCTGGTGGAACGCTGTCGATCGGCCTGATCGGCCTGATCGGCCTGATCGGCCTGATCGGCCTGATCGGCCTGATCGGCCTGCCGCGGATCGCCCGGGCTAGAACGTGGGCATGCAGATCGGAGTGGTGTTCCCACAAACGGAGATCGGCGCCGGGTTCGGCGATGTGCGGGCCTATGGGTTGCGGGTCGAGGAGCTCGGGTTCGCGCACTTGCTCGCTTACGACCACGTGCTCGGCGCCGATCCCGAGGTGCACAAGCCCTGGGCCGGTCCGTACAACGTGCACACGACGTTCCACGAGCCGTTCGTGCTGTTCGGCTATCTCGCCGCGCTGACGTCGCTGGAGCTCGTCACCGGCGTCATCATCCTTCCTCAGCGCCAGACCGCGCTCGTCGCCAAACAGGCGGCCGAGGTGGACCTGCTCACGAACGGCAGGTTCCGGCTCGGCGTCGGGCTCGGCTGGAACGCGGTCGAGTACGAGGCGCTGGACAAGACCTTCACGAACCGCGGGCCGCGGATGAGCGAGCAGATCGCCTTGCTCCGCCGCCTCTGGACGGAACCGTCGGTGAACCACGACGGCCAGTTCGAACGGGTCACCGGCGCCGGGCTCGCGCCGCTCCCGGTGCAGCAGCCGATCCCGATCTGGATCGGTGGCCAGTCCGCACCGGCCTACCGTCGCATCGGGCGGCTGGCCGACGGCTGGTTCCCACAGGTGGCGCCCGGGCCGAAGCTCGACGAGGCCCGCGCGATCGTCGAGGAGGCGGCGCACAACGCAGGACGGGATCCTGCGACGCTCGGCATGGAAGGGCGGGTCAGCTGGTCCGACGCCGGTGTCGACAAGCTGGTCGAGCAGGTCGGCCGGTGGCGCGAGGCGGGAGCGACGCATCTGTCGATCAACACGATGAACGCCGGGCTCGGATCGGTGCATGGTCACCTCGACGCGCTCGCCGCCGTCGTGGGCGCTCTCGGCGCCGATCTCACCGCGTAGCGGTCGTCGCGGCGGCTGACCCGCCGACCGCCAGGCGGCCGGTGCAGAATCGACGGGGATGGGCGGCGGGGAGGCGCGGACATTGGAACGAGCGATCCTGAGCGGTAGGCAGGACCGGGTGCAACGAGCCGGGCCCAGGATCGACGGTGACGTCGACGGTGACGATCGCCGCCGCTGGGTGCAGCACCGGCGACGCCGGCTGCACGCCCGACGCCACAACGGGAGGCTGAGGCGGCGCCTGGCCCGCGTTGGCTTGAGCAGCGATCCCGCTGAGATCCCCGAGCGGCGGCATTGGACCAGCCGGCTGCTGCACCGCGTCGGTGACGTGGTCGCCAACTCGAGCGCGGGGATCGTCGCCGCCGGCCTGATGGTGATCTGGGCCGTCATCGGCGCGCTCGCCGGCTTCCCGAGCTGGTGGCAGACCATCCTCTACTGCGTCACGGCGACGGTGACGTTCGTGATGGTGTTCGTCATCCAGCACACCAACGCACGCCAGACGTCGGCGACACAACGCAAGCTCGACGAGCTGCTCCGCGTCAGCGAGGAGGCCGACAACATGCTCATCGCTGTCGAGGAGGCGCCAGGCGACGTGCTGGACGCGCTCACCGACCTCAACCTGGCCGACCGCGCCGTCGCCGAGGAACCGTCCGACCGTCCGCCCGAGCACATCGGCAGCTGATCACGTGCCCGGCACGCGCTCGCTCCGGCACGGTTCGTCAGCACACGTGCCTCGCCTACCCTCGCCTCGGTGGTTCTCGACGGACGCAGGAGATCGAGGTGACGGTGACGCTGCGACGGATGACGGCGGAGGAGTTCGGGGCGTGGAAGGACCGCTCGATCAGCTCGTTCGCCGCTGACCTCGCCAAGGCAACCGGCACCCCGCTGCCGGCCGCGTTGGAGCGGGCCCGGGAGGAGTTCCCCAGGCTGCTCCCGGATGGACTCGACAGCGATCGCACCTGGCTGATGACCGTCGTCGACGACGACGGGACTGGCGTCGGCACGCTGTGGCTCGGCCGGCACCCGGCGCGTCCCGACACTGGGTACGTCTTCGACATCGAGATCGAGGAGGCCCAGCGCAGCCGAGGCTTCGGCAAGGCGGCGATGACGGCCGCCGAGCAGCTGCTGGCAGGCGCCGGCTTCCGCGCTGTGGCGCTGAACGTGTTCGGGTTCAACGAGCGCGCCCGCGGTCTGTACGACTCGCTGGGCTACCGCGTCGTCGCGACGACGATGTCCAAAGCACTCGGCGACGTATGAGGGCATCGGCGTCCGAGGCGTTGACGCGTTCCGGTCGCGTCGGAATCTGTGGTGCACCCCTGATGCAGGATGTCGGCGATGAGCGAAGAACGAGTTGAGCTTCCCGGAAGCATCCGTCAGCCGGTGGCGCAGGCCCGCGAGGTCGGTCCCGTCGGTGCCGACGAACGGATCCAGGTCACCCTCGTGCTGCGGCGTCGCGCCGAGATCGACGTCGCCGACGTCGCCGCCGGCACCCTGGCGCCGGAGGAGCTCGGGCAGCGGCACGGGGCGTCGCCCGACGACGTCGTCGCGGTCACCGCGACGGTGGTCGCGGCGGGCGCGACCGTCATCGAGGTCGACGCAGCCTCCCGGCGGGTGCGGATCGAGGGCACGTCGGCGGTGCTGTCGGATCTGTTCGGGACGCGTCTGACGCGTGTCGAGCACCCGGAGCCGACGACCGGCGTACCGGTCGAGCACCGTCAACGAACCGGCGGTCTGAGCGTGCCGCTGGCGTTGGAGGGGATCGTCGTCGCGGTGCTCGGTCTCGACGACCGTCCGCAGGCACGCGCCCACTTCGCCGTCGCCCACGCCGCAGTGACGACGAGCTACACCCCGGTGCAACTGGCGAAGATCTACCGGCTGCCGACCGGTACGGACGGGACAGGCCAGACGTTGGCGATCATCGAGCTGGGTGGTGGGTACGGTCCGTCCGACCTGAAGACCTACTTCACAGGGCTCGGACTCCCGGTGCCGTCGGTACGCGCCGTCGGCGTCGACGGCGCGAGCAACGTCGCCGGCAAGGATCCGAAGGGTGCTGACGGCGAGGTGCTGCTCGACATCGAGGTCGCCGGCGCGATCGTGCCGAGGGCGAGCATCGTCGTCTACTTCGCCCCGAACACCGACGCCGGGTTCCTCGATGCAGTGTCGACGGCCGCCCACGCCACGCCGACACCCGCCGCGATCAGCATCAGCTGGGGTCAGAGCGAGGAGCAATGGACGGCCCAGGCGCGCCGGGCGATGGATCAGGCGTTCGCCGACGCGGCGACGATGGGGGTGACGGTCACGGCCGCGTCAGGCGACAACGGCAGCAGCGACAGCACCACCTCGACGCGCGGGGTGCACGTCGACTTCCCGGCGTCCAGCCCGCATGTGCTCGCCTGCGGAGGAACGAGCCTGCACGCCGACACGACCACCGGCAAGGTCAGCAGCGAGACCGTGTGGAACGACGGGTCCGGCGGCGGTGCGACAGGCGGAGGGATCAGCGACGTGTGGCCGGTGCCCACCTGGCAGAAGACCGCAGGTGTCCCGACGCGGAGTGGCGGAGGCGCCGGCCGGGGTGTTCCCGACGTTGCTGCCGACGCCGACCCGCAGACCGGCTACCAGGTGTTCGTCGACGGCAAGTCCGCGGTGTACGGCGGCACGAGCGCCGTAGCGCCGTTGTGGGCAGCGCTCACCTGCCGCCTGGCGCAGTCGGCAGGGCGCCGGCTCGGGTTGCTCCAACCGGTGCTCTATCAAGCGGCCCGACCCGGAGTGGTCCCTCCGGGCTTCCGGGACATCACATCCGGCACCAACGGGACATACCGAGCGGCAAAGGGCTGGGACCCGTGCACCGGGCTCGGCGCGCCCGACGGCCGGGCGCTCGCCGGCCTGTTCCCACGAACATCCCGGTCGACGTAGTCACACCCGAGCGGGCATGCGGTGTGCCGGAGCGCGTGTCCGGCGACCGCGACCGGACCGGCGAACTCATCGGGCACACGAGATGCAGCGAGTGGCGGAGGGCAACGCGAGAAGACGCTCGACACCGATGAACTGCGCGCAGGTCGCGCACGCTCCGAAGTCGGTGTCATCGGCCCGCGCCAGCGTGGTGCGCAGGATCCCTGCGTCGGCCCGAGCCTGGCGCAGCAGGGCACTGACCTGCGACCGTTCGAAGGCGATCGTGCTGCCCTCCGGATCGTGCTCGTCGTCGGTGCTGGTCAGGGCGGCAGCCTCGACGATGTCGTCGAAGCTCCGTGACAGGGACGCGATCTGGTCGTCCAGCCGCGCCAGCTCCTCGCCCACCCGAGCGCGCAGGGCGCGCCGTTCGCGGATCGAGAAGCCGGCCGTGGCGGGCGCCGGGCTCAGACGCTTCGTACGGCGCCACCGCGCACGAGGCGGCCGGGGTAGGCGCCGGTGTGCTCGCCGTTCTCGTACGTGACCTCGCCGTTGCAGATCGTCGCCCGGTACCCGTGGGCTCGTTGGACGAGCCGCTTGCCGCCGGCAGGGAGGTCGTACACCATCTCTGGTTGCTCGAGTCCGAGCGCGTCGTAGTCGATCAGGTTGAGGTCGGCGCGGTAGCCGGGGGCGATCACCCCGCGGTCGCGCATCCCGTACAGCTGCGCCGTGTCCTGGCTCATCTTGTGCACCACCGTCTCGACCGGCATCGTCGCGCCCCTGACGCGATCGCGGGTCATGTAGGCGAGCATGTAGGTGGGCACGCTGGCGTCGCACAGCACACCACAGTGCGCCCCGCCGTCGGACAACCCGAACACGGAGTGCTCGCGCTGGATCGCCGAGACCTGCTCGTCGAGGTCGCCCTGGTACTTGCCGAACAGGAACAGCAGCGGCCGCCCGGCGGCCATCACGTCCATCAGGACTTCGCGAACGTGGAGGCCCTGGACCTCGGCGATCCCGGCGATCGAGTCCGCGTACGTCGGCTCGTAGCTGAGATCCGCCGGCAGCACGTACATCCGATGCCACGTCGAGATCATCGTGTTGGTGTCGGCGTAGCGCGACGCCTTGGCGTCGTCGGCGACGATCTTGGCGCGGAACGTCGGATCGAGCAGCGCGCGGCGCTGCTCGTCGAGCGGACGATCCTTGATCTCGTCATACGCGGGGAACTGGCGCATCGGGTTGAGCGTGCCTTCCAGCATCATCAACACCGACGCAGGCCTCGCTCCGACCTGAGGGCGCAGCGCGAGCCCTTCGCCGTTGAGCCGATCGGCCAGCGCCCAGATCGCCGAGCCGGTGTTCGACCCGATGAGGAACGTCATCGGGCGGCCGGTGAGCCGTGCGATGTGCTCGATCCAGGCCAGCTCGGCGGCGTCGTCGAGGTGGTCGGAGAGGATCTCGATCGTGCCGTGATCGAGCCCGACGAACGCCTCGGCGATCGCGACCATCTCGTCGGCGGTGGCGTTGGTGCCCGGGATGAGGTTGCCGGCCTTGTCGATGTGGCCGTAGAAGCGCGAGGTCGAGAACCCCAGCGCGCCAGCCGCGAGGGCCTGCCTGGTGATCGCCGACATCGCCGCCATGTCCTCGGCGGTGGCATCGTCGTAGCAGCGCTTGCCCATCACGTAGTGGCGCAACGCGACGTGCGGCACCTGCGTGCCGACGTCGACCGTGTACGGCGTGTCGATCGCGTCGAGGTACTCGCCGAACGTCTCCCAGCCCCACGGGATGCCCTCGTGCAGCGCCGTCCCGGGGATGTCCTCGACGCTCTCCATCAGCTGGACGAGCTCGTCCTCGCTGCCGGGGCGGACGGGAGCGAACCCGACACCGCAGTTGCCCATCACCACCGTCGTCACCCCGTGCCAGCTCGATGGCGTGACCTGCTTGTCCCAGCACACCTGTCCATCGAAGTGGGTGTGGATGTCGACGAAGCCCGGCGTGAGCAGCAGGCCGTCAGCATCGATCACCCGCCGCGCGGCCGGGCGGCCCAACGCGCCGACCGCGGTGATCCGGCCGGCGTTGATCGCCACGTCGCCCATGAAGCCGGCACGGCCCGTGCCGTCGACGATCCGTGCATTGGTGACAACCACTTCGTCCATCAGCACTCCTTCGAACCTGTTGCAAGCAGACGGTAGCCGTGTGCGTCGCTGCAGCTCAGGCCGGGCGGCGGTTCGGTTCGATCTTTGCGATCGCCAGCAGCGACTCGACGCAGTCGCGGGTCGAGTCGTCGAGCGGGCGGAAGGTGATCGGCAGGACCGCACGGATGCGGTCGTTGCGGAGGATGCAGCCTGCCCAGATCGAGCGGAACTCGGCTTCGCGGGCCTTCAGCCGTTCCGGGGTCGCATCCACGATCGGGCCTGGTTCGTGGCGCAGCTCCGGGAGCAACCGGTCGATCGACGCGCAGATGTCCTCGTACGTGCGCGTCTCCGTCGACCAGGCGATGTACCGCTCACCGTTGGCGACCTGGTCGCTCTCGAGCAGGCCGACGTGGCACGCAGCGTCGTCACGCACGTCGACTGTCATCCACGGCCGGTACGGGCCTGTGCCTTGGAAGATCTCGCAGCGACCCTGGAGCATGCGCCCGATCAGGTGCTGCCACGGGCCGCCGCCCTTCTGGTGCGCGGAGAGGATCGGCCCGACGTTGTCGGCGGGACACACGGTGATCGCGTCCCACCGGCCGCTGTGCTCGGCGGCATCGGAGAACGCGCGCTGGGCGATCACCTTGCCCATCGAGTAGCCCTGCCCGCGCTCGGGGGTGCGCTTCGGGTTGGACTCGTCGGGGTAGCGGTCCTCGTCACACACCGGCCGGCGGACGAGCTCGTTGATGTCGGCCTCCGAGATCACCGCAGCGACGCTCGACGTGACGACGACTCGTCCGACCGTCCCCGACTGCTCGACGCTGTTGATGATGTGGTCGCAGGTCCGCTGGACGTACTCCGAGTCGTCGTAGGTGCTGACGTGGGAGACGTGGGCGACGCCGTCGCACCCGGCGAAGATCTCGTCGAAGCAGCCGGGGTTGTCGAGGTCGGCGGGATGCAGCGTCAGCCGTCCGGACGCGTAGGCGTTCATCTCGCGCAAGAACCCGACGCGCGAGTCGTCGCCAACGTTGCGAACGCAGGCCCGCACCCGGTGCCCGCGTTCGAGCAGGCGGTGCACCACCCAACCGCCGATGAACCCGGCCGCGCCGGTCACCGCCACGACGCCACGCTCCGGTACTGCGGTCATCGAGATCCCCTCCACATCGGTCGAGCCACGTCGGTCGAGCTGTCGACGCAGAGCATCGCACCCTGGGCGCGACGATCTGCAGACCGGCGTCAGGACGCGCCGATCCGCCCCGCGAGCTCCGCGGCGCGATCGACGAACGGCTGCCAGTGAGGAGGCGTCCGTGCCACGCGGGCGCGTGCGGTCTCCTCCGGGCAGGCGCGCTGGGTCCAGCGCCGCACGTGTCCGCCGCGGATCTCGAACGTGACGAGCGCGCCGCCGGACCAGCCGTGGAGGTCGACGTCGACGTCTCCGGTCGTCGTCACCTTCTGCTCTGCCGACACCCACACCAGCGCCTCGATCTCGGCCTGCAGCCGCGCCGCGACCTCGAACGCCAGGCGTTGGGCCGTGGCGTCACGAAGCCGGGTCAGCTCGGTCAGCGCTGCGGCCACTGCCGCCGGGTCGCGCTCCAGGACCGCGACGACGTCGGCCGGCATCCGCTCGACCTCGGCCACGGCCGCCGAGATGCCGCGCGCCGCGGCCATGTCACGTTCGGTGCCGGTCAGCCCGCACGACGCCAACCGGATCGGGTACAGACGGTTCAGGCCCGACGCGGCGAGCCGCAGCCGGGCGCCCCCGAGGTACGGCCCGAAGTTCGTCACCCCGCGGATCGCGTCAGCGGTGTGGACGGCGGCCACCCCACGCGTCCGGGCGCGCAGATCGAGGCGCAGGTAACCGGGCACCTCCTGACCGCCGCGGGTCCTGTTGAAGCGCGGCAGGGCTCGCTCGAGCAGGTTGCGCTCCAGCCAGGCCGCCTCGTGGGCCGAGTCGCAGGGCACGGCCTCGAAGGACGCGATGCGCGCGACCATCCGCACCAACCGACGGCGATCGCCGAGGCTTGTCCAGTACGACCCGACCCGTCGGCGCAGGTTGACCGCTCGGCCCAGGTACATCACCACGCCCCGTTCGTCACGGAAGCGGTACACCCCCGGCGCCTCGGGGAGCAACGCGACCGACCCGCGCGGCCCCGTGCCGCCACCTCGTCCGGTCACGTCGTTCGCCCCCCGTCCACACCTGCGATTCTGCCGCGAAGTCGTGACGCAGCGGACCCCTGGCCCCGGTTCAGCGCCCCGGTCCCCAGCGGCACCGCCTCGTCCGGGCAGCTGGGCGCGTTGTGTGCCAAGAGGTGGCACAGCTTGCGCCCACCTGGCCGGCGGTCGGTGAGGTCCAGGTGGGCGCGTTGTGTGCCAAGGGGTGGCACAGCTTGCGCCCACCTGGCCGGCGGCCAGCTGGGATGGGCGCGTTGTGTGCCGATGGGTGGCACAACTCGCGCCCACCTGGCTCGGACTTGGGGCGCGCAGAGGCGCCGGCTCAGTCCAGGTCGACGGTGGTGCCGATCCCGGATCGCGCCGCGGCGGCGAGGACGAGCGCCGCCGCGGCCGCGTCTTGCACCGCAAGGCCGACGGATTTGTACAACGTGATCTGGTCGTCGTCGGTCCGGCCGGTCGCGGTGCCGGCGACGATCTCGCCGAGCTCTGCTCGGATGTGGTCGGCGGTGACGATCCCGGCGTCGACCGCCCGGTGCAGTTCGACGGCACCTGACGGTGGAGGGGCCAGGGCGGCTCGCCTCGACTCGACGACGACGACCGCGTCGCGGATCAACTCGGCGTCCACCTCGCCCTGCCCGGCGGTGTTGTAGCCGACGGAGTTGACGTGCGTGCCCTGGCGAACCCAGGCACGTCGCACGACCGGCACATCGGCATGCGTCGCGGCGCAGACGACGTCCGCCGATCGCACCGCGTCCTCGATGCTCTCTGCCGGTTCGGCGACGATCCCGGTGGCACGGAGCGTCGCGACGAGGCGTTCGACTGCGGCCCTGTCGCGTCCCGCAACCCTCGTGAGCTCGATCCCCCGGTGGCGGCCGATCGCGCGCGCATGGGTCAGCGCCTGCACGCCGGTCCCGATGATCGCCAGCACCCGTGACCCGTCGCGGGCCAGGTAGCGCGTGGCGAGGGCGGAGCACGCCGCTGTCCGTGCCGCGGTCACATGGGTGCCGTCCATCACGGCGAGCGGCGTGCCATCGTCGGGATCGAAGCAGCAGATCAGTGCCTGGTGGGTGGGCCGGTCCCGGTTGTGCGGGAACACCGAGACCAGCTTCGTGGTCAGCGCCCGGCGTGACGGCAGGTAGGCCGGCATCGCGGCGAGCAGCGCCTCGCGTTCAGCGACGACGGCGGCGCCGCGGGGCGGCATCGACGTTCGACCGGCGCTCAGATCCGCCATCGCATCGGCCAGGACGTCGACGAGCGCGTCGAAGTCGAGCAACCGCTCGACCTCGCTTCTCGACAGGATCAGCACGAGCGCATCGTGCTCCCGACGGCGTGGCGCCGCAATGGCCGTCGGGGTGCGATCGGGCGGCGACCTGTCGGTGCGGGCACCCCCGGGCACCCCGTCCGTCGTCGCGGGTCCTCGTTCGCCGGCCGTCGGGGTCCGCCGCCTGTCGTCTCGGCGACTGGCGGAGGGGGTAGACCGGGGGCATGACGAGTGAACCGACTCCCGATCCACTTCCGGTCGCACCCGAGGACGAGCCGGAGCAGGTCTTTCCCTCGGCGACAGGTCTCGTCGTCCCGAACGAGGGCGCCGACTCCGAGGAGCTCGACGACATCGCCCCGCTGGACTCGTAACCCAGGCCGTCGTCAGGCGCGGGTGGCGAGGTACGCGTCGCACAGCTCGATCAGCCGCGCCTGTCCGAAGCTCGCTTCGTGGCCTCCGTGGACCACCGTCACGGGCAGCTCGCGCAATCGCCGCATCGTCTCGACGTAGGCAGGGATGTCGCAGCCGTCGAGCTCGTCGAGCAACGGGCCGTCGTAGACGGCGTCGCCGGAGAACAGCACCCCGGTCGCGGCCTCCCACAGTGCGATGCTCCCCGGCGAGTGGCCCGGAAGGTGCAGCACCTCGAAGGCTCGGTCACCGAGATCGACGATGTCGCCGTCCTCGAGCAGCAGGGTCGCCGGTGCGGCGCGGCGTTCGAGCGTGCAGCCGGCGAGGCCGCCGGCGGGCACGGCGTCGAGGAGGATGTCCGGCACGTCGTAACCGGCGTCGAGGTAAGGCCGTCGCACCGCCGGGCCGTACTCGCTGATGTCGACGGTGACGACCCCCGGCGAGGCAAGCGGTTGCGCCTCGGAGGAGTGGATCGCCCGCCCGTCGAACTCGTGCATCCCTCCGACGTGGTCGGCGTGGACGTGGGTGGCGACCGCGAGCAGCCGGTGGTTCAACTCGCGCTCGACGAGGTGCCGCAGCGGGCGCAGCCCGAGCGACGTATCGACGACGAGGTCGAGGTCGCGGCCACGCACGAGCCAGACGTTGCAGCGCAGCAGACGGTGGACGTGAGGCTCGCTGACGTGAGTGACGCCGTTGCCGACCTGCTCGACGACGAACCACGGCTCGGCAACGGGCAGGTCGCCCAGCCCCGCCGCCGAGGGCCGCGGCCGGCTCACGATGCCGGCGTGACCGCCGCCATCTGGTTCTGGAACGTGGCGAAGTCGAAGTAGTCCCGCCACAGCACGATCCGCCCGTCGGCGCCGACCTCGAAGACGCCGGCGACCGGCAGCGCGACCCAGGTCTCGCCGATGCGGAACTTGTCGGTGCGTTCGTTCATCACGACGTTGCCCGTCGTGGTCTGGCGGTGGGTCTCGAACTGCACCTCGTCGACGCCCTTCATCATCGCCCCGAGGATCTTGACCATCGCGTCGCGTCCGATGTTCTTGCCGATCGGGACGTTGTCGTACTCGAGGTCGTCGGCGACGAGCTCGCCCGCCCCCGTGAAGTCGCCGGTGACGATCCGGCGGATGAACTCGTTGACGGTGGCTTCGGTGTCGATGCCGTCAGCTTGCCGCGTCCGCCGGGCCGGTCCACAGTCGGGCGCCAGGGTCGTCGACATCGCCGCCCGCTCACGACAACGTCTGGGCAACCTCCCAGATGTGACCGTCGAGGTCTGCGAAGCAGGCGGTGCGCTGTCCCCACTCGCGGTCCATCGGGCCGTTGATCAGCGTGACGCCGCGCCGCAGCAGTTCGTCGCACACCCCGTCGGCGTCGTCGACCCAGATCGTGAACTGGGAGTGGGTCCCCGAACGGAGGCTGCCGACGACTGCCGGGGAGATCAGCGCGTGGGCGGCTGGGATCATCAGCAGGTTGATGATCGTGTTGTCGAACTTGATCACAGCGGACGCGTCGTCCTCGTAGATCAACGGTCGGTCGAAGACGTGCTGATACCACGCCTTGGAACGGTCGACATCCTCGACGAACAAGGTGATCGCACCGATGCTCTCCAACTTGAATGTCACGCCGCTCCTACGTCCGACGACCTCGTGCAGGCTATTCGGGGAAGGAGATCACCGAGCGCGCCACCTCGCCGCGCTTCATCAGCGCGTACCCCTCGTTGACCTCTTCGAGCGTCAAGGTCTTCGACACCATCGAGTCGAGGTCGAGCCGGCCGTCCATGTACATCGTGATCAGCCGCGGGATGTCGCTGCGGAACTGGTTGGAGCCCATCATCGAGCCCTGCAGCTTCTTCTCTCCGAGGAGATCCATCCCTTTGATCTCGAGGCGCTCGCTGTCGGGCACCATCCCGATGACGGTGGCCGTGCCACCGAGATCGAGCATCCGGAACGCCTGCTCGCACGTCGCCTTCTTGCCGATCGCCTCGAAGCTGTAGTCCACGCCGCCGCCCGACAACTCTCGGACCGCCTCGACGACATCGGTGTCGGCCGCGTTGACCGTCACGGTGGCGCCCAGGTGCTTCGCCGTCTCGAGCTTGGACTCGCTGACGTCGACGACGATCACCATCCCTGCGCCGGCGATCCGTGCCGCCTGGATCGCGGCCAGGCCGATCCCGCCCGCGCCGATCACGCAGACCCTGCTCCCGGCCTCGACGCCGGCGGTGCGGAACACGGCGCCCGAGCCGGTGAGCACGCCGCAGCCGATCAGCGAAGCCTTGTCGAGGGGGACGTCCGGCGTGATCTTCACGACGCCGTTCTGGTGGACGAGCATCATCTCCGCGAACCCGCCGAGCCGGGCGAACTGCCCGATCGACGTCCCGTCCGGGCGTGACAGCCGTGCTTGTGCGCCGCGCGGGCGGGCAGTTGCCGCAGGGTTGACGCAGCGGTTCGGATGACCGCTCAGGCACTGGCGGCAGGTCCCGCAGAAGATCGACAGGCAGCACACGACGTGATCGCCGGGAGCGACGTAGGTGACGCCCTCTCCGACCGCCTCGACCACACCGGCGGACTCGTGACCGAGCACGGCCGGCACCTTCAGCGGGAAGAGGCCCTCCATGAAGTGCAGGTCGCTGTGGCACAGCCCCGCGCCGACGGTGCGCAGCAACACCTCACCAGGGCCCGGGTCATCGATCAGCAGATCCTCGATGTCCAATTCACCCGGTTGATGATTCAGAACGGCGGCCTTCATCGTCCCCTCCTTGCAGCAGCAGCTGTGCTCGAGCAGTGTCGACGCGCCTTGAACCATTGGCCGTGACGCACGCCGGTGCGGTCCCCCAGTGCGGCGTACGATGCGACTGGCGCGCATGTGCCTGCGCAGCGTAGCCACGCGGTGGCCGCCGCCTGCGAGGCGGAACAGGCCTCGATCGTGTGGCCGGCCACGGCGCGGCTCACACGCCGAGCAACTCGCCGACGCCGCCGAAGAACGCGGTGCGCACGGCCTCGCTGACGTTGGCGCTGGCGAGTTGACGCTCGCACAGCTCGACGGCACTGGCGCTGCCCTCGACGTGCGGGTAGTCGCTGGAGAAGCACAGCACCTCCGGCGGTACGTGCTCGATGACGCCCTGGATCGGGTGCGTCGCCGGCAGCGGGGTCACCCGCACCTGGCGCCGGACGTAGTCGACGGGGGCGAGCGGGAGGTGGTAGCTGTCGCCGACGACGAGGTGGCTCGGCCGGTCCGCGCCGTCGTGCAGCTCGTCGCGGGTGCGCCCGATGCTGAGCTCCATCGCGGTGAACAGGTGCGGCAGCCAGTCGATGCCGACCTCCTCGACGACGACCGCCAGCTTCGGGTGGCGCTCGAGCACGCCGTCGTAGACGAGCGCGCCGATCAGCAGCTGCGGCCCGATCTGCGACGCGACGAGCATGTTCAGCAGGCTGAACGTGTTCAGGTGCTCGGCGCCGTTGTTCGCCCAGCCCGGGTTGATCCGCTCACGCGAGAACCCGACGTGGGCGAACGCGGCCATCCCGAGATCCTCCGCCGCATCCCACATCGGTTCGAAATCGGGGTGGGTGATCGACCGCGCCAGCGTCTTGTTCCCCGACGCGTCGCGACCGCCGCGCACGGGCGCCTCGGGGATGGTGAACGCACGACTGCCCGCGGCGCGCATCCGGGTCAGCTCGGCGATCGACCACTGGACGTCGCCGAGGTCGATCTGGGTGACCGGGATCAGGCGATCGGTGTGGCCGTCGACGATGTCGACCGACCAGTCGTTCCAGCACCGCCGCACCTGCGGCAGCAGGTCAGCGCGACCGGCCCGCGCCGCCTGGACGAACGCGCCGACGAGGAACGTCGGATTGAGGAACTGGACGTCGATGCCGCGCGCGTCGCAGAACTCGAGGCGGGCCTGCGGGCCGTAGAACGGATCGGCGCTGGACGTCTCCTGCTGCTCGGGCTGGAGCGTGTCGGTCAGCTCGAGGTGGCGGACGAAGCCCGGCGGCACCAGGTCGAAGCGGTTGTTCGGCCGCTGCACCTCGGGCAGCGAGGCGAACGAGGGGTCGGAGAAGCCGAACACGCTGCTGGCCACGTCGATGAAGCGCGCCGGCGGCCCGAGCGCCTCGGCGAGCCCCGGATCGGTCCGCTCCACCCAGTCGAGCGGCTCGTGCAGGTGGCTGTCGACGTCGATGATCCGCATGTGGTCCTCCTCGGGTGCCTCGCGGGCTCCCGCCGGGAACATACGCCGTCGCCCCGACTCACCGAGCAGCGGCGATCAGCCGCGATCAGAACCGGCATCGAAACCCTCGGCGACGCGCTCCAGCCGCACGCGGTACTCGTCCCACCAGCTCGCGTCGCCCTCGGCCATGTTGTCGTTGTGACTGCGCAACCCGGCCGCACCGTCGATCAGCTCGCGGACGATGTCGGCGTGTCCGGTGTGCCGGTTCGTCTCGGCGATCATGTGGATCAGGATCAGGTGCAACGTGACCGGGTTGCGGTCGTCCGGCCACCACGCCACCCGACCGAGCGCGTCGAGCTGCAGCGAGTCGATCGTCGCGTCGGAGTGCGCCCACACCCTGCGGTACAGGCCGATGATCTGCTCCCGCGACTCGTCTGCTGTCGCCCACATGTCCGCGTTCGGCTCGGCACCCTCGTCCAACCACGGCAGCGGCTCGTCGGACGGCCGCCCGAACGTCTCGCCGAAGTACCCGAGCTCCACGCTGGCCACGTGCTTGACGAGGCCGAGCAGGTTGGTGCCGGTCGGCACCAACGGCCGGCGCGCGTCGCGCTCCGACACGCCGTCGAGCTTCCAGACCAGCGCGTCACGGGCGATCTGCAGGTAGTGGTGGAGGTCCGCCTTCGGGTCCTGTGGTGTCATGCCGGACAGCATCGCATCGCGCCGTCGCCCGCCGTTGCCGGACACCTGTGCGAGCGGCTTCGGCGGCCGGGTGGTTGTCTTCTTCGCCGCAGTGCTTTACTTCCCGCGATGACGGCGTCGGCTCTTGACGGTGTGCTGGTGCTCGACCTCACGGCAGCGGTGTCGGGTGCCTACGCGGGGAAGCTCCTCGCCGATCTCGGCGCCGACGTCGTCATGATCGAGCCACCTGAAGGCTGCGCGCTGCGCGCCCACGGCCTGTTCGACTACGTCGCGGGTGGCAAGCAGTCGCTGGTGCCGGCGGGCGATGCCGACTTCGGCGAGTGGCTCGGTGTGGCCGACGTCGTGCTCACCGACGGCTCGTCGCCGTGGCACTCGACGGCGCTCGCCGGCCGACCCGACGCCACCGTGCTGGTCGACCTGTCGCCGTTCGGGCACGCCGGTCCGTATGCCGATTGGAAGAGCAGTGATCTCGTCACGTGGGCGATGGGCGGGTACCTCTACTTCACCGGCTCCCCGGATCGCGAGCCGATCTGGGTGCCGGGCCCGCAGGCGCAGCTGCACGCCGCCGCGCACGCTGCGCTCGCCGCGCTCGTCGGCCTCTACGAGCGCGACCGCAGCGGCCGCGGGCAAATGGTCGAGGTCGCCGATCTCGACGCGGCGCTCACCGCCCACGCGTGGCTCGTGACGTCGTGGGCGGCATGCGGGATGCTCCTCCAGCGCCAGCCCAACGACCTCATCCGCGCCAGCGACGGATGGGTCTACGTGATGCGGATCGTCCCCAAGGACGACCTGTTCGTGATGATCGATCGCTTCGACCTCGACGCCGAGAACCTGACCGTCGATGTGCCGACGTGGATCGCGAACGTCCCGCGCATCTTCGAGGCGGTCGCGGAGTGGGCGAAGGACAAGACGGTCGCCGAGATCGTCGAGTTCGGGCAGCTGCTGCGGGTCGCGGTGACCCCCGTCCTCGACGGCGCCGGCGTCCTCGCCGACGAGCAGCTCGCGGCGCGCGACTGGTGGGAGCGGGAGGGCGAGATCGCCTTCCCCGGACAGCCGTACAGGTTCTCCGTCACGCCGTCGGCGCGGCGCGGGCCCGCCCCGTCGATCGGCGAGCACTCGCTCGTCCGCCCCGCCGCGAACCGCCAGTCCCCGGCCGCCGACGCCGGTGGGGCAGGGAACGGCACGGACGCCGCGCCGCTGGAGGGCCTGCGGATCATCGAGATCACCACCAACTGGGCCGGCCCCGTCGCCGGTCGGTTCCTCGCCGACCTCGGCTCCGACAACGTCAAGATCGAATGGGCCACGCGCCCTGCCACCCGTGCCCTGTTCTGGGTCGGGCCGATGCAGGACCAGCAACGCCAGCCCCACCACCGGGCGATGTACTTCTACGAGTTGAACCGCAACAAGCGCAGTGTGTGCATCGACCTGTCCAAGCCGGACGGCCGGGCCGCGTTCCTAGAGCTGGTGAAGACGGCCGACATCGTGATCGAGAACAACAGCGCGCGGGTGATGCCGAACCTCGGCCTCGGCTACGAGGACATCCGCGCCGCCAACCCGTCGATCATCATGGTCTCGATGTCCGGCTACGGCGGCGACGGACCGCACCGCGACTGGGTCGCCTACGGGGCGAACATCGAGACGACGAGCTCGATGACGTCGATCACCGGATACCCCGATGGTCAGCTGTCGCGCACCACCCTGTTCTACGCCGACCCCGTGTCCGGCAACTACGCGGCGATCGCGATGATGGCGGCGCTGCGCCACAGGGCCAGGACCGGCGAAGGCCAGTGGATCGACATGTCGCTGAACGAGTGCGGCGTGACGTACTGCGCCGAGGCGCTGCTCGACTACCAGCGCACGGGCCAGCTGCGCCCGCCGATGGGCAACCGCGACCCGCTCGTCGCCCCGCAGGGCGTGTACCGGTGCATCGGCACGGACAACTGGGTCGCCCTCACCGTGCGTTCGGCCGCCGAGTGGAAGCAGGTGGCGACACTGATCGGGCGTCCCGATCTGGCCGAGGATGGGTCGTTGGAGGAGCTCGCCGCCCGGCACGCCCGTCACGACGAGCTCGACGCGGCGATCTCGGCGTGGACGGCCGGTCTCGAGCAGTACGAGGTGGCGTACGCCCTCCAGGCGTGCGGCGTCGCGGCGGGGCCCGTGCTGGCCAACTGGCAGATCCTCCCGGACCCGCACATCTACCAGCGCAAGATGTACGAGACGGTCGTCAGCCCTGTCGTCGGCGCGTACCCGACGACGACGTGGCCGTGGCGGTTCGAGCGGACACCGGCACGCATCGCCCGGCCGGGCCCGCTGTTCGCCGAGCACAACCGCGAGATCCTGTGCGAGGCGGGGCTCGACGACGCTGCGATCGCCGCGCTGTACGCGAGCGGGACCACCGCCGACGAACCGACTCCCGCCGCCTGATGGGGGAGCTCCTCGCACTCGAGGGCGTGACGGTGCTCGAGCTGACGACCGGCCTGGCCGGTGCGTACTGCGGCCGGCTGCTGGCGATGCTCGGGGCGGACGTGGTCAAGGTCGAATCGCCCGGCCGGCCTGACGAGGCCCGCCGTGCCGGCACCGGTGTCGACCGCTTCCTGCACGCCCAGAAGCGCTCGGTCGCGCTCGAGCTGACGGCGCCCGACGGCGCACAGGTCTTCGACCGGCTCGCGTCGGTGGCCGACGTCGTCCTCGACGACGGTGCCCTCGGCGCGCCACCGGAGGTGCGGGTCCGCTACGACGAGCTGCTGGCCGCCAACCGGCGCCTGATCGTCGCCGCGTTCTCGCCGTACGGGTTGGACGGTCCGCGCGCCGGCTGGCAGTCGACCGAGCTGACCGAGCTCGCCGCCGGCGGTTGGCTGGCCCACGGCCCGCACGGCGGAGAGCCGCTGATGCCCGGTTCGGCGTGCGCCCGCTACGGCAGTGGCACGTTCGCCGCCCTGGGTGTCCTGCTCGCGATCACCGCCCGCCGCACGTCCGGCGCGGGTCAGCTCGTCGAGGTGTGCGCGAACGAGACGTTCGTGCACATCCTCACCCTCCCGACGGTGTTCTTCGCCTACACCGGCGTCGACATGGCGCGCATGGGCGACGGCTACCCGTTCGGCATCTACCGCTGCGCCGACGGGTACCTCGGGATCAGCGTGCTCACCCAGGGGCACTGGCAGGGTCTGTGCCGGCTGATGGGACGGCTCGACCTGGTCGACCACCCCCGCTACAGGACCGGGGTCGAGCGGGCCGACCCGCAGGTCGCCACAGAGCTCGACGCGATCATCGTCGCGTGGGCAGCCGACCAGCCTGCGCACGAGACGTTCCACGCCGCGCAGGCGACGCGCACCCCGGTGACGATCGTCGCCTCGCCGGCCGAGGTGCTCGCCTCGCCGCAGTACGCAGCTCGCGGCTACTGGATCGACGTCGACGACGAGGAGCTCGGCGCGTTGCGCCTGCCCTCGACGCCGTTCCAGCTCGCGTCGGGCGCGTTCGCCGCGTTCGCGCCGGCGCACCGCGCCGGCGCCGACAGCGCCGACATCGTGGCGACGTTCGCGCAGGCCGGCCGGTGACGCCGATGACGCCGATGACCGTGCCCCCGCCGCTGCACGGCGTCAGGGTCCTCGACCTGACCGCGTGGCAGGCCGGACCTCTGGCGACGATGATCCTCGGCGACTTCGGCGCGGACGTGATCAAGATCGAGGCGCCGCAGCGGATCGACGGGTGGCGGGGCGGTGCCGGCCTGATGGCCGACAGGATGTACGAGCGCAATCCGATCTGGAACGCCATCAACCGCAGCAAGCGCGGCATCTCCCTCGATCTCGCGTCGGACGAGGGACGACGGCTGTTCCTGCGGCTCGTCGAGGACGCCGATGTCGTCGTCGAGAACTTCACCCCGCGGGTGATGGGCAAGCTCGGGCTCGGCTTCGACGTCCTGCGCGCGACGAACCCGCGGATCGTCGTGGCGGCGTTCTCGGGGTTCGGCCAGAGCGGGCCGTGGCGCGACTACTCGGCGTTCGCCTTCCCGACGGAGCAGGTCTCAGGGCTTGCCTACCTGAACGGCGCGCCCGGCGGGCCGCCAGTGCTGGTCGGGGCCTCGGTGACCGACGCGATGATCTCGGCGATGGGCGCCTTCGCCATCGTCGCCGCGCTGGAGCGGCGGGCTCGTTGCGGCGAGGGTGACTACATCGACCTCAGCCAGATCGAGACGCTGACCACGTTCATCGCCGGCGAACTGGTGCAGGCGACGATCACCGGCGTCGACCCCGAGCGGGTCGGCAACGACCGGCAGGGCCTGTGCCCACACGGGCTCTACCGGTGCCTGCCCGACGGCGACCTGGTCGCCATCGCGGTGCGTGACGACGACGAGTGGCACCGGCTGTGCAGCCTCCTCGGTCGCGCCGACCTCGCCGCCGACGAACGGCTGGAGTCGGTCGCCGGGAGGGAGCGGCAACGGGCGCAGGTCGACGCAGCGGTCGGCGAGTGGACATCGGCACTCGACGGTGACGAGGTGGTCGAGCGGCTGCAGGGCGAGGGGATCCCGGCCGCAATCGCGATGCGGGCCTCCCAGCTCGCCGTCGACGACCAGCTGTGGGCCCGCGACTTCTACCGGATCCTCGACCGGGATGAGGTCGGCGCCCACCCGTACCCTGGTCCTGTGACCCGGCTCTGCACGACGCCCGCCGTGATCGAGCGACCGGCGCCGCTCTACGGCCAGCACACCGACGAGGTGTTCCGCGAGCTCCTCGGCCTCACCGGCGACGAGATCGACGCGCTGCGCGCCGCCGGGGTGACCTCGATCGATCCGCTGGCCCAGGACTGGAGGTAGCGGGTGGACGACGCGACGATCGATCAGCTCCGCGCGGCCCGCGACCTCGCGTACGACGCCGCCCGCCCCGACGCGGTGGCCAAGGTGCACGAGCGGGGCCGGTTGACGGCGCGGGAGCGGATCGACGCCGTGATCGACCCCGGTTCGTTCGTCGAGACGGGCGTGCTCGCCGGCGCGGAGGACGAGCCGGCCGGAGGGCTCGTCGCCGGCCTGGCGACGTTGCACGGCAAGTCGATCTCGATCTGCTCCTACGACTACTCGGTGTGGGGCGGCACGCAGACCGGGATCAACCACTCGAAGATCGACAGGATCATGGATCTCGCGATCCGCCATCGCTTCCCGTTCGTGTGCTTCGCGGACGGTGGCGGGGCACGGGCCCAGGGCCTGCGCACCGGCTCGTTCGGCGGCCAGGCGATGTCGCACGAGGTGGGGACGTTCGACGGCATGGCCCTGTTGTCGGGATGGGTGCCGACCGTCGCGGTCGTGTCGGGTCGGTCGTTCGCCGGCAACGCCAGCATCGCCGGCCTCTCGGATGTCGTCTTCGCCACCCGCGGCAGCGCGATCGGGATGGGCGGGCCGCCGCTCGTGGAGGCGGCGCTCGGCATCGAGATGACGCCGGAGGAGCTCGGCCCCTCGGAGATGCACGAGCTGAACGGGGGCATCGACCTGCTCATCGACAGCGACGCAGAAGGTGCCGACCTCGTGCGGCGGTACCTCGCGTTCTTCCTCGTCGAGCGCACAGAGCCCTCGCTCTCGCCTGCGCACGACACGATCAGGGCGATCGTGCCGGACAACCGCCGCGGTGTGTACGACATGCGCAAGGTCGTGCGCGCCCTCGCCGACGACGACAGCGTGTTCGAGCTGCGGCCGAAGTGGGCGACCGCAGCGATCACGGCGCTGGTCAGGATGGGCGGTCATCCCGTCGCCGTCATCGCCAACCAGCCGCTTTCGCCGATCGCCGGGGCGATCGACTCCAATGCCGCCGACAAGCTGGCCCGCTTCATCCGCCTCGCCGACGCGTTCGACATCCCGATCGTGTCGCTGATGGACAACCCGGGATACATGCTCGGGCCGCAGGCGGAGCGGGCAGGCATCGCCCGCCACCACGCCCGGCCGATCATGGCCCAGGTCCACCGCACCGTGCCGCTGTTCCTCGTGCACATCCGCAAGGCCTACGGGCTCGGCCCGATGGCGATGGGCGGGATGTTCCAACCGACCGACCTGCGGCTGGCGTGGCCGACCGTCGAAGCCGGCGGCATGGCGCTCGAGGGCGCCGCTGCGTTGATCCAGCGCAGGGAGCCGCGACCGGAGGGTGGCGACGACGGCGGCCAGACCAACCGCCAGCGTCGCGACGAACTGGCCGCGAGTATGCGCGAGACCAGCCTCGCGATCAGCGCGGCGCGACGCTATGCGTACGACGAGGTGATCGATCCGGCGGAGACCCGCGATCGCATCGTGCGCACGCTCGACCTCCTGCCCCGCCCCGCGGTGCGCGAGCGCAAGAAGCACTACATCGACACGTGGTAGCCGCGCCGCGGACAGTGGTGTCGTGGCAGTCGTCTACGGTCGGGCGATCAGTGCAACAGTCAGCCGTCGTCGTGACGCATTCGCAGGGAGGTCGTAGATGCGCGGTGGTCGTGGGTTGATCCTCGCCTTGGTCGCCGTCGCCGTCGCCGCCGCCGGGTGCTCGAGCAGCAAGGCCCCCGCCGCCAACGGCACCCCGGCGCCGGCGAGCTCCGTCGGGGCGACGGCTGTCACGGGGTCAGCGCCCGGCTCCGCCGCCAACACGCCGCCCCCGGCCACCGGCACGGCCACCGTGCCCGGTTCGTCGGGCGGCGTCCCGTCGGCGACCGGTGCCGGCGCCACCGCGACCGCGGCGACGACCACCACGACGACAGCGGAATGGCTGTCGTTCGACGCCGACATCGACAAGGCCGGGATCACGGCAGCGGGTCCCGATCCGGCGAACGCAGCAGTGAAGTGGCGATCTCCGCAACTCGACGGCGACATCTACGGCCAGCCTCTGCTCCACGCCAACACGCTCTTCGTGGCGACCGAGAACGATTCCGTGGCCGCTCTGTCGACCGCCGACGGGCGTGTGCTGTGGACCAAGAACCTCGGCCAACCGGTCCCCCAGTCCGCATTGCCGTGCGGCAACATCGACCCGACGGGCATCACCGGCACACCCGTCCTCTCCGCCGACGGCACGACGATCTACGTGGTCACCTTCCTCCAGCCGGGGCACCACCAACTCGTCGCCCTCGACACGTCGAACGGTGACGTGCGGTGGACCCACGAGATCGACCCGCCGGGACTGAGCCCGCTCGTCGAACAGCAACGCTCGGCGCTGACGTTGGCGAACGGACGGGTGTACGTCGCCTACGGAGGATTGTTCGGCGACTGCGGCCCATACAAGGGAGCCGTCGTCTCGCTCGCCGCCGACGGCACTGGCGACACCGCGTCGTGGATCGTCCCGACCGAGCGGTTGGGTGGCATCTGGGCCCCGGGCGGCGGGTCGGTCGACGCCAGCGGGAACCTCTACTACGCCACCGGCAACGCGGCGTCCAGCGACAACGCGAACTTCGACTACGGCAACGCCGTCGTGCGGCTCACCCCCGACCTGCAACTCGCCGACTACTGGGCGCCGAAGGACTGGGTTGCGCTGAGTGACGCCGACAAGGACCTCGGTTCGCAAGGCCCCGTGCTGATCGGCAACAACCGGGTGTTCGTCGCCGGCAAGGGTGGCACCGGCTACATCCTCGACGCGACCAACCTCGGCCACATCGATGGTGAGGTCAGCCACCTGCAGGTCTGTGACCAGGCGTTCGGGGCCAGTGCGACCGACGGTTCGACCATCGTTGTGGCATGTCAGAGTGTGACGGCCGGTATCACCGTCGCGGCCGACGGATCGCTGCGCGCGAAGTGGAAGGTCGACGGCGGCCGCGGCGGCTCGCCGGTGATCGCCGGGACGACCGTCTGGATCACCTTGAACAACGGCCACACGCGCGCCCTCGACCTCGCCAGCGGGAAGGTCGTCGGCGATGTCGCGGTCGCCGACTCGCTGGTGGGCTTCCCGAGCACCACCGTCACCTCGACAGCGGTGTACGTCACCGGCGCGAACGTGGTCACGATGATCGGCTGAAGCCTGACCACTGCGACCCGCCCGGAGGATGTCCCCGAGATTCCACGGCACTCGATCCCTCGCGCGCCGCAGACCGGCGGTATTGTTCGGGAAAACCAAGAAAGGGGGCGTCGTGGGCGACTATGACATCCACATCTCTGGGGGCACGATCGTCGATGGCACTGGATTGCCGCGCTATCGGGGGGACCTCTGGATCAAGGACGGCCGCATCGCACAGATCGGTGGTCGCGCGCACGGGGTTGCCGATCGGGTGATCGACGCCACGGGGAAGATCGTCGCCCCGGGGTTCGTCGACTGCCACACCCACTACGACGCCCAGATCCGTTGGGATCCGTGGTGCACGATCTCCGGTTGGCACGGCGTCACGTCCGTCGTGCTCGGCAACTGTGGTTTCGGGTTCGCCCCGTGCAAACCCGACTTCCGCGACCGCTCGATGATGACGATGACGCGCACGGAAGCGATCCCGTACGCGTCGATGGTGGAGGGCATGCCGTGGGACTGGGAGACCCTTCCCGAGTACCTCGACTCGCTCGACCGGATCAACAAGGGCGTCAACGTCATCCAGTACCTGCCGACCGCGTCGTTGATGACGTACGTGATGGGTTTGGAGGCGGCCAAGTCGCGTCCGGCGACGGATCAGGAGCGCAAGGAGATGCAGCGGTTGCTGCACGAGGGCATGGACGCCGGCCTCGCCGGGTTCTCGATCCAGCGCCTCGGCCCGAACTCCGTGCAGGCCGACTTCGACGGTACCCCGATGGTCACCGACACGATGGTCGACGAGGACATCCTCGCCCTGGCGGAAGTGCTCGCCGAGCGCGACGAGGGTTCGATCCAGATCACCCAGGCAGAGGGCCGGGGGCTCGCCAACGACTACGCGTTCGTGGAACGGCTGGCCGAGGTCGCCAAGCGGCCCGTCCTGTTCAACGTCGTCGCGCCGGCGCGCGTCAACCCCGAGATCCACCGCAAGCCGCTGCGCTGGATCGAGGAGTGCCGCAAGAAGGGCCTGCCGATCTACGCCCAGTGCGGCACCGGCCGCGCCGGCTTCGCCTTCACGCTCGAACATTGGAACCTGTACGACGCCTCGCCTGCGTGGCGCGCCGTCACCACCGGCACCAAGGAAGAGAAGATCCAGAAGATGCAGGACCCGGAGCTGCGCCGCGCGCTCGTCGAGGAGGCCGATGTGGCCGACAAGCGGCTGCGCGCCATCCAGGCCGGCATCGGCGGCAATCCCAAGGGCCTCGTCATCCAGGGCGTCAACCGCCAGGCCAACCTGCAGCAGTACGTCGGCCGCAGCGTCGGCGAGATCGCCGAGGCCGAGGGCAAGCACCCGATCGAAGCGATGATCGACCTCTCGCTGGCCGGTGATCTGAACGTCGAGTTCCTCGGGCCGGATCGCGGGTCCAACGCCGAGTTCATGGCCGAGATGATGAGCTCGCCGTACGCCATCCCCGGCGTCTCGGACGGCGGCGCCCACACCAAGTTCTTCACCGGCGGTGCCTACAGCACCGACTTCCTCACCTGGTTGGTGCGCGACGAGGGTTTGATCACGCTCGAAGACGCCCACTACCGGCTCTCCAACCTGGCCGCTGCGGCGGCCGGCTTCCACGACAGGGGCACGCTGCGCGAGGGCGCTGCGGCCGATGTGCTGGTCTACGACCTGGAGGAGCTGGCGATCGATCCGAACTGGATCGGCGACGTGGAGTTCGACCTGCCCGGTGGTGAGTGGCGGCGCGTGCAACGCGCGAAGGGCTACCAACAGATCATCGTCAACGGTGAGGTCACCTTCGACGAGGGCGACTGCACCGGGGCGACGCCTGGTCAGCTGCTGCGCGGCGGCAGGGGCTGATCACGTCCGGATCGCCGGGCGGCGCACGCCCGGCGATCTGCTCGACCGCGTCGTACCCCACGTCCCGTGAGCGAGGTTCGGATCGATGACCGACTTCAATGAGTTCAACCGCGGCGTCGTCGCCGAGTTCCGGGACAACGCCGGCGTCGTCGGTGGCCCGTTCGCGGGTGCGCCGATGATCCTCGTCAACCACCGTGGTGCGACGACCGGCACGGCATACACGTCGCCGCTCGTCTACACCCGGGACGGGGACAACTACGTCGTCATCGCCTCGAAGGGCGGCGCGCCGGCCGATCCACAGTGGTTCCGCAACCTGGTCGCCCACCCGGACGTGACCGTCGAGGTCGGCACCGAGACGATCCCGGTGCGGGCGCGCGTCGCGCAGGGTGAAGAGCGCGCCCGCCTGTACCGGGCGCAAGCCGACGCGATGCCGAACTTCGACGAGTACGCCAACGCGACGACGCGCGAGATCCCCGTCGTCGTGCTCGAACCGACCTGACACCGGGTTCGAATCACCCGGCGCGGCAGCGCCGCGTCGCAGATCGGGCTCACGAACCACGGGGTCCGCGCCGATAGATCCATCGTGTGATGATGTGAGGCGGCGCTCCAACGGGTCGCGACGTGGCGTGGTGGTTCGACGGTGAGCTCCGGTCGGCGCCGGCCGTGGAAGGGTTTGCGCTACCGGTACCGGTTGCTCGGCGGGATGATGCTGATCCTGGTTCCGCTCACGGTCCTGCTCTCGACACTGCTGATCTCCGCATCCTCATCGAGCCTGACCGGCGCCGCCACGAACAAGGGCGAAGGTGTCGCCCGTGCCGTCGCGCTGCGCATCGAGGACTGGATGTCTGAGCGGCGCGAGGACCTCGTGGTCGTCGCCGGCAACATGAACGGGACGGCGGTCACCGATTCCGACTCAGCGGAGCTCTCGAGGCTGGTAAAGGCCGGAGGTGACTTCGACCAGATCGAGGTCGTCGGCCTCGATGGGCACGTCGTCGCCAACACCACCACGGACAGGTCGACCGAGGTCGCGGGAACGCCGTGGTTCGCGACGGCGGTGAATGGCCATGCAGCAGGAGCCTCACCGATCGCAGGCGATAGCGGGATCGACTGGATCCTCGCCCAGCCGGTCCTCAACTCGGCCGGCCAGGTCGGCGAGGTGCTCGTCGGCGACCTCAGCATGTCGGCGCTTGCTGCGCTGCTCGATCCCGAGCTCGACGCGAAGAGCGAGGTCGTCGCAGTCGACGCCAGCCAGATGCTCATCTACTCAACGGCGATGGGCAAGGTCGCCGACGATGCCGCGCTGCTCGCGGCAGGGACGCTGACGACCAAGGTCCAGAACGGCGCGGTCGATGCGGCGTCGAAGGCGGAGTCCGGATCGGCCGAGTATCGCGACCTCGCCGGGACCAGCGTCGTCGGAGGCTTCGACCACGTCGATGTCCTCGGTTGGACCGTGTTCGCGCAAGCGCCGGCGAGTGTCGTCCTGGCGCCGGAGATCTCGCAACGCAATCGTGCCATCGTCCTCGTGGCCATCGGTTTGGTCCTCGCCGCGATCGCGGCGCTGCTGTTCGCGCGGTTGGAATCACGCAAGCTGCGCTCGTTCGCCGAGGGGACCAGGACGGCGGGGGTGGAGGTGAATTCGGCGGCGGCGGAGTTGTCGGCGTCGTCGGAGGAGTTGGCGGCGACGACGACGCAGCAGTCGGCGGCGGTGACGCAGGCGTCGGCGACGACGGAGGAGTTGGCGCGGGCGTCGGCGGCGATT
>JBBQTN010000017.1:0-41245 GCA_038213195.1 Acidimicrobiales bacterium
CCACCCTGTCCAGCCGTCCAACGAACTCGCCCGACTCCGCGCGATCATCGAAGAAACCACCGAACGGCGCCTGCGTCCTTCGGCAGCACTCGCCTGGCTACGAGGCGACGCCGACCGATCGCCCGACAGCCCTCGCGGCCGCCATCGTGCCACGTGACCGGGCGACGCGGTCGCCCCTCTCGCTGCGCGACCGGACCACAGGCCGACGACGCCGACGACGCCGAAGTCGTCCGGCTCGCTCAGGCACACCACCTCAACGGCCAGGTGGTCAGCGTCGCGTAGCGCGCCCCCTGCGGGTCGAGCCGGCTCTGGACGAACGCGATCTCGTCGACATCGAACTCTGCGCTGAGCAGCGCACCGAGCGTCCGCGGCATCGGCACACGAGGTTTGACGCGGGCCACCGTGAGGTGACCGGCGAAGCGCCGGCGCGGCGGCTGACCGAGGTGCTTCGTGCGTGCCGCGACCACTTCGGCGAGCGCGTCGAGGCCGTCGACGGGCAGCACGAGTGCTCGTTCGGCGAGCACGTCGACCGCCGGCCCGAGGCGCGCCGTGGCAGGTGCGAAGGGGACGCCGTCGAGCGCCTCGATCACGGCCCCCGGGTCGGCGTCGCCGAGGAAGCGCAGCGTGATGTGCCAGTTCTCCGGCCGCACGAACCGCACACCGCGCTGGTCCTTGCGGTGCAGGCACCGCAGCTCGTCGACCACCTCGTCAGGCGGCCACACCGCGACGAACAACCGTGCCATCGGACCGCTCATCGTGCTGCGCCGCCGACGCGCCGGACGGACGCAGCGGCCGAAGCCCGGTGGCGACCGGATTCGACCATCGACACGGTCAGCGGAACGTCGGGGTGCGCTTGTCGAGGAAGGCGCGTACTGCCTCGTGGTGCTCAGGGGTCGTGTAGGCGACGGCGAGCGCCGCACCCTCGCGGCGCTGGACGAGGTCGAGGTCCGTTTCAGCGGCGTTCTCGGTGAGCAGCTCCTTGATCATCAGCAGCTGCGGTGGCGGGTTCTGGGCGAACTCGCCGGCGACCTGCAACGCTGCGTCGAGGAGCCGCTCCGGTGCCACGACCCGGTCGACGAGGCCGAGGGCCGCCGCTTCCTCGGCGATCACCGTCGCGCCGCTGAGCGCCAGGTATGACGCGTTGCCGAACCCGCACCGCGACACGAGGAAGTGCGAGGAGCCCAGCTCCGGCACGAGTCCCATCTTCACGAAACGAGCGGAGATCTTCGCCCCCTCGGCCGCGATGATGAAGTCGAACGGCAGCACGAGGGTCAGGCCGATGCCGATCGCCGGTCCATTGATCGCCGCGACCAGCGGCTTCGAGGCGCGGCACAGACGGACCCAGTCGCCGCCCTGACCGCGTTCTCGCGGCGCGTCGGTCTGCTGGCCCGTGGCCCGATCCTTCGGCTCGAGGTTCGCGGCGAACTGGCCGCCGATGTCCGCACCGGCGCAGAACCCGCGTCCGGCCCCCGTGACGACGATCGCGCCGATCGACGGGTCCGCGTTGGCTGCGGTGATCTGCTCGGTCAGCTCGACGCTCATCTTCGGCGTCCAGGCGTTGAGGCGGTCCGGTCTGTTCAGCGTGAGCAGCAGGACATCGCCGCGTTGCTCCGCGACCGTCTGTTCGTAGCCCATCGTGTCCCCTTTCGATCCGACCTGCCGAACCGGCGGTCGCATGCGCGTCACCGTATGCCACGCCGGTGGCGGGGGCCGACCTCCGGCGTCGATGAGACAAACGTCATGTCGTCATCGGGGCCCGATGGGCGCAGACTGGTCCTCTCGTCGTCCCGTCCCCCACGGTTCGATGAGGTGGACGTCGACCCTGACCCCCCAGTCTGCGTGTCCGTCCCGCCGTCACCGCCTCCCCCGGTGGTGGCAGCGCGTCCCGGCACGGGTCCGCGGCACAGGCCCGGGCGCTCTAACGTCGTGGCGGTGAAGGTCGGGGTGCTGCAGTTCTTCAGCTGGCCCGAGCGGCGCGTGGCGCTGAGGCAGGTCTACGAACGGGCGTTGGACCGGATCGTCGTCATGGATGGCGCCGGCTACGACGCCGTGTGGCTGGCGGAGCACCACTTCACCACCTACAGCGTGTGCCCCTCGGTGCACCTGATGGCGCTCGAAGCCGCGCACCGCACGCAGCGACTGCGGATCGGAACGGCGGTGTCCCTCGCCGCCCTCTACCACCCGTTGCGGCTGGCCGAGGAGGTCGCACTGCTCGACGTGCTCACCGGCGGGCGTCTGAACTGGGGAGCGGGCCGGGGGTTCGAGCCGGCCGAGTTCAACGCCTTCGGCGTGCCGCTGGACGAGACGGCATCCCGGTTCCGTGAGGCGGTCGAGGTGGTCCTCGCTGCGTGGACCAACGAGCGGCTGACGTTCCACGGCAAGTTCTGGGACTTCGACGACGTCGAGGTGCTCCCCAAACCGCTGCAGCTGCCGCACCCCCCGACCTGGGTTGCCGCCACGTCCTCGGAGGCAGTCGACTGGGCCGCGTCGATGGGTCTGTGGATCCTGATGGACCCGCACGCGACGTTCCTAGAGATCGGTGCCAAGTACGAGCAGTACCTCGCCGGCATGGCGGCACACGGTTTCGCCGCCCCGGACGAGACTCCGATGGCGCGCCTCGTGGCTGTCGCCGACACAGATGAGGAGGCCGAACGTGTCGCCCGGTCAGGGGCGGCATGGACGATCGGGGCGTACGCGCACGGCATCGCCGGCGCGACGACGTCGTCACGCGCCGAGGTCGAGGCGCGCATCGAGAGCTATGTCCGTGACCGCATCGTGTGGGGCTCACCCGGCCGGGTGCGCGACGAGATCGCCCGCCTCACCGAGGAGATGCACCTCCACCACCTGATGATCGCACCGCTCTCCAACGAGTCGTTCCTGCGCTTCACCGACGACGTGCTCCCCGATCTCTGAGTCCCCGACGAGCACGCCGCAACCTGACAGGATCGTCCGGGGCCACGCGGGTGGCACGATCGTGTCAAGGGGGTCGAGATGATCAAGGGCTTTCGCAGCTTCATCCTGCGTGGGAACGTCGTCGATCTTGCCGTCGGCATCGTCATCGGCGCGGCATTCGGCGCCGTGGTGACAGCGCTCGTGAAGGACCTCATCACCCCGGTCATCGGGGCGATCGGCGGCAAGCCGGACTTCTCGACGTTGTCGTTCACGATCAACAAGAGCCGCTTCCTCTACGGGGACTTCATCAACGCGATCATCGCGTTCCTCTTGATCGCCGCGGCCGTGTACTTCTTCGTGGTGGTTCCGCTGAACAGGCTCATGGCGAAGTACAAGCCGTCCGCCGAGGAGCCCACTCCGACCAAGGAGTGCCCGCACTGCCTGTCGATGATCCCGGCTGCGGCCAGCCGCTGCGCGTTCTGCACCGCCGACCTCGGTGACCAGGTGGGCACCGGCGCCGCGCTGCCGATCCCCTGACCTGCCGAGCCACGGGTGGCGAGCTCAGGTCTCCTGTCGGCGCTGCTGGAACTCGCGGTCGGCGCGCTTGCCGCGGTACACGCGCATGTCGATCGCCCTGACGACGTCGGGCACGAGCTCGAACAGCAGCCGGTGCTCGCCCTGCATGTTGGCGAAGAACGCGTCGCGCCCGGCAGGCGCGACGTACTTGTCGACCAGGCGCCGCGACAGCGGCCAGATGTCGAAGTCCGGCAGCTCGTGCGCGACGACTGAACCGTCGACGCCGACGTGCCCGGCCACCGGCGCAGTGGCCTCGACGCACAGCGAGGCTCGCGGGTCGCCGAACAGCTGCTTGCACCACACCCGTTCGTACGTGCCCGTGATCCAGAAGGCGCCGTCGAGGTGCAGGAACCAGACGGGCACGGTGTAGGGACGTCCGTCGCGGCGCAGGCTGGCGAGCACGCCGATGTGCGGCTGGTCGAGGAACTCGGCGAGGTCGTCGGGGCTCATTCTGGGCACGACAGAGGATATGTCGGCCGCCCTTTTGGCACCAGGCGCAGACGCCCGCCGAACTGCGCTCCGTGGTCGAGGACAACCTCCGCTCGCTCGGCGACCGCGCGTGCCCGCTCAGTACGTCAGCGCAGGATGCCAGTCGGTGCCGCGCCCCTCGGGCACGGTGTCGAGGAGCAGCCACAACGGATCCATCTCGACCGCGCTGCGCGGGTCCTGGCCGGGATCGGCCATGTCGAAGCCGATCTCGTCGCTCCAGAAGTGGCGGAGCACCCCGTCGCGACGGGTGAACACGTTGTAGGCGGGCATGTCGGCGTCGTCGGCCGAGACGTAGTCGCGTGTGTAGTCGCCGCGCTCGTCGCTGTACACGGGCAGGTCGATCCACCCGCGTGCCTTCTTGGCGTTGACGAGGCGCTCGATCGACGAGCGAGCGGTGAAGGCGATCGCGACGCGCTGGCGGATGTCGCTGATCTTGTGGTCCAGCCCACCCATCATCGACGTGCACATCGGGCATGGCGCCTCGCGCTGCGGACCGAACATGTAGCTGTAGACGATCAGCGTGTCGTGATCACCGAACAGGTCGGTCAGGCTCACCTCGGCTCCGTCCTCGGCTACGAAGCGGTAGTCCTGGGGCACCTCGCCGCCCGCCGGGAGGTCGCGGCGCAGCGCGGCGACCTGCTCGGCGTGCCGGCGCAGCTCGATCTCCTCCGTGAGCAGCTGCTGGCGGGCTCGCCGGTACTCGGCGGATTCGTTGGGGTGCCGCCTGGAGTTCGTCGCGGCAACCTCGGTCGCGGGTGTGAGTGTGACCATGGTGCTCTCCTTCTGGTCGGTTTCGTGCGCAGGATCTGCTCATTCTGACGAGCCGGCCCCCCGAAACTCATCGCCGCAGCCGGTCGGTCAGACCAGGTCCGCGCCGGGGAACGTCGCGGCTGCGGGTTCGACGTCCTCGGCCGCCTGGGCCACGCCCGGACGTCGCCGGCGCAGCGGGTCGAGCACCGAGCTGGTCGTGATCAGCCCGGCCATCACCAGCCCGGCGATGAGCCAGGCCGGTCCCGGCCCGAGCCGTGCGAACAACGGCGCCGCGGTCAGCGCGCCGACCGCCGCGGCCGCCGAGCCGGCCGCCTCGGCCAGACCCTGCGCCGCGGCGGTGTCGGCACGCGGCGCCGCCTCGGCGATCGCGGCCTGCGTGCCCGGCGACTGGATCGCCTCACAGATCCCGTGCGGCACCGCCATCGCCATGACGACGGGCACCAACCCGACGAACCCGTACATCGCCATCAACGGGACACTCGCCGCCGCCGACAGCACCGACGTCACCCGTGGTCCGTACCGGTCCGAGAGTCGACCGGCACGCTTGGCGATGATCAGCATCGGCAGCGCGAACACCGTCAGCGAGATCGTGATCACGAGCGTCGGCGCGCCCAACGAATCGAGATAGGTCGACCACAGCGGCTCGAACACCCCGACCGAGTAGCGGAACGAGACGACGATCAACATCGCTGCGATCACGCGACGATCGACGATCAACCGCCGCAGCACCCGCCGGTCCGCCACCGCGAACCTGACCTGGCGCCGGCCCGGCTGATCGACCACCACGCCACGAAGCGACCACGAGCTCGCCGCCACCGCGATCCCGAGAACGACGAACGGCAGGCGCACGTCGCCGATCACCGTCAGCACGCCCGCTACCGGCGGACCGAACACGAACCCCGCCAGATACGCGGCATAGAACACACCGAGCCGCTCACCGAGGTTGCCAACCGTCGTCAGGACGATCGCCTGGCGTGCGGCCGGGATGATCATCCCGACGCTGGCGCCGAGGACCGCCCGGGCGGCGATGAACTGCCACAACGTCGTCGCCGCCGCGAACCACAGCAGCCCGAGCGCCGCCAACCCCACCCCGGTCCTGAGCAGCACCAGCCCGTAGCCGCGATCGGCGAAGCGGGCCAGGCCGAGTTGCGTCACCAACGCCGACACGAACGCGGAGCCGGCGATCAGGCCAAGTCCGGTCTCCGACAGGTGGTAGCGGTGCTCCAGCTCGGCGAGCAGCACGAACACAGCGCTGACACCGGCCATGACCACCCCGGCCACGACGTACAGGCCCCTCATCGGCGTCAGTGTGACACGACGGCCCGCCGGCTCATGCCGTCGTCCGGGCGTCGATGCCGGCGAACGCCTGCTCGGCAGCGCGCATCCCTTCGACGGCACGCGGGAAGCCGCCGTACACGCACATCTGCACCATGATCTCGCGCACCTCGTCGCGGGAGAGCCCGTGGTTGAGCGCCGCGGGGATGTGGAAGGCCAGCTCCTGGTCGGCGCGGAGCCAGGTCAGGATGGCCACGACGACCAGGCTGCGATCGCGCCGGGCGAGCTGCGGGCGGGCCCACACCTCGCCGAAGGCCCAGTCGAAGGCCAGCTGCCCGACGTCGCCGAGGCGATCCACGATGCCGGCCATGGCCTGCGCAGGATCGGTTGCGGCGCGACCACCGGTCAAGGTGCGCAGCACGTCCGTCGCATCGGCGCGCCGTTGGTCGTCGCTCTTCGGCTCGGCAGGGGAGCGCGGCGGTTGGCGCTCGATGCCGTCGATCGTGCAGAAGGTCCGCTCGACGACCCGCGCCGCCGCCATCGCCGGCGGGTAGCCGGCGTAGGCGGCGACCTGCAGCACGACTTCGTCGATCTCCTCGCGCGTCAGCCCGTGGTTCAGCCCGATCCGGGTGTGCGCGCTCAGCTCGTCGATGCTGCCCATCGATGCCAGCACCGCGATCACGACCAGGCTGCGATCGCGCGGTGTGAGCTGCGGCCGTGACCACAGGTCGCCCATCACGTAGTCGACGGCAAAGCTCCCGAGTGCGCCGAGACTCCGGTGCATCGCCCGCCCGGCGCGTACCGGGTCGACCTGGCCACCCTGCATCCGCAGGAACACTTCCTCGGCGGAGCGATGGCGCTCCTCGTAGCTCCGGCTCGTCGTCATTGCCGTACTCCTAGCAGCTCTGGACGGCAGGGGCTCAGCTCGACGCCGACGTGCACGACGGACGCTGTGGAAGTCCGCACCGGCTCGTCTGGCCGACAGCCCGGACGTCAGTGCGGACTGACCGTCGCAGACAGAGCGGAGATGGCGGCGGTGACGGCGTCCGGATCGTCCACGGAGACGAACGTCGACGCGTTCGCCACGGTGATCAGCTCGCTGTCGACGAACGCGTCGGCGAGACGGCGGGCCGTTTCCATCGTGAAGCAGCGATCGTCGCTTCCCCACACGATGCGCACCGGACCCGTGAACTCGCGCAGACGAGGCGCTGCGGTGACCAGCGACGTGCGATCGACTCCGCGTGCGAACCGCGCGATGTCGCGTCGGATGCGACGATCGGTCATCGCCGGCGTCACCCAGCGCCGGGTCAGTTCGGGGTTGCGCGGGCGACGCAGCAACATGCCGTATGCCAGCGGCGAGTGGCGGACGAGGCGCAGGCGCATCGGCGCGAGCAGCATCGCCGTCAACAGCGGCCGCTTGGCGACGAGGAACAGCGGCACGAACATCTTCGGCGGGAAGTTCTCGAACGCGTCGCAGTTGGTCAGCACGACCCGGCCGATGCGTCGGGGATCGTCGGCGAGCAGGAGCTGGCAGATCGCGCCGCCGGAGTCGTTGCCGACGAGCGTCACGTCGTCGAGGCCGAGCGCATCGAGGAAGGCGTTGATGATCTTCGCGACGCCCGCCGGGGAGAGGTCGGCTCCGGGCAACATCGGCGTGCGATGGCTGCCGAGCGGCCAGTCGACGAGATACGAGCGGATGCCGGCGCCGGCGAGGCGATCGGCGACGCCCTCCCACAACCCGCTGTCGACGAGGAAGCCGTGCACGAACACGACCGGTGGACTGGTGGTATCGGCGGGTCCGACAACTCGGAACTCGAGGTTCCCGGCGGGAAGGGTCACGGTCGGCATGGGGCCCCCTGGTAGGTTGCGTGCAGGATGTTCGTAACTTACATACCAACTGCATGGATGTCAAGGTGGTCGTGAACCGCCGCACGCAGGCCGAGCGAACCGCAGCGACGCGTGGTGCCCTCGTCGCCGCCGCCCGGGCCTTGTTCGCCGAGCACGGCTACGCCGACGTCGGTACCGAGCGTGTCGCCCAATCCGCAGGCGTCACCCGCGGCGCCCTCTACCACCAGTTCGCCGACAAGGCCGAGCTGTTCGCGGCGGTGCTCGAGGCGGTCGAGATCGACCTCACCGCCCACCTCATCGACGTCGTCGCCTCGGCCGCCAGCGATGATCCGTTCGCGTTGCTCCTCGCCGGCACCGACGCGTGGCTCGACGCCAGCGTCGAACCGGAGGTGCGACGCATCGCCCTCCTCGACGGTCCGGCCGTGCTCGGCTGGCAGCGCTGGCGAGAAGTGGGGATGCGCCACGGGCTGGGTCTCGTCTCGTCACTGCTGACCGAGCTGATGGACGCCGGTGCGATCCCGCACCAACCGATCGAGCCGCTCGCCCACGTGCTCATCGGCGCGCTCGACGAGGCAGCGATCTACATCGCCCTCGCCGCCGATCCAGCCCGTGCGCGCGCCGAGGCGGGCGCGGTACTGCACCGCCTCGTCATCGCGATCACGGCGGCTCTGTGACCACTGATCACGCCGAACGCTCCGACATCGGCTCGCCGCGTGGCGCCTGTCAACCCTCCGTCGTGGGATCGATGATCGTCTTCACCTCGGTGATCACCGTTGCGGGGAACCCGGAGATCTTGGCGTGCTCGCGGATCGCATCCTCGTTCTCGGCAAGGTAGATGCAGAACGTCTTGTCTCCGGCCACGTAGCTGTGCTCCCACTGCACGCGGGGAGCAAGCTGGGCCAGCGCCGAGTTCGACGTGGCCGCCGCCCCCGACAGGTCCTGCTCCGACGCAGCTCCGATGTTCGGGATCTCCCGCTCGATGACGTAGCGCTTCATGGCCATGGCGTCAGCCTCTCTCTCTTTCTCTGAGTATCGCGCGGGGAAGCGGACGGACGTCCCTCGAGTGCCGTGCCGGGGTCTCCTGCGTCGGCAGCTCGGCATCTGTCGTCGCGCGGCTCATCCGGCAGCGCACCGAGATGCGCGACGGACGTGTGATAGGAGGTGGTGATGCGTTGGGTCCTGATCTACGAGTTGGTCGAGGACTACCTCGAGCGCCGGACCATCTTCCGCTCCGAGCATCTCGAGTTGGCGCACGCCGCGCAGGAGCGGGGTGAGCTGCTGTTGGCAGGCGCCCTGGCCGACCCGTATGACCGGGCGCTGCTGGTCTTCGCAGCGGGCGCGGAAGAAGCGGCGAAGGCGTTCGCCGTCGCCGATCCCTACGTGACCAACGGACTCGTCAGCTCGTGGACCGTACGGCAGTGGAACGAGGTCCTCGACAGCGGGTGATCGGCCGGAGCCGGCAACTCGGAGAGCTCCTGACGCGGTTGTAGGGAGCCATGGAGGAAGATCGGGCTGGTCACGCACCTCGCGTTCGGGTGGCGGCGTGTCGGGGGCCAGAATGTCGGCACGAAGCGACGAGCGTGACGGAGTGGCGAACGATGGACGGCATCCATGATCTCGGGGGCATGCAGGGTTTCGGGGTCGTGGAGCGCGATGAGGTCGTGTTCCATGCGGAGTGGGAGCGACTCGCGTTCGGTTTGGCGATGACGGCATCGATCGAAGGGAACACGGACGATTTTCGTCATTCGATCGAACGGCTGGACCCGGCGATGTACCTCGGTGCCGGGTACTACGGGCGATGGTTGGCGGCCCTCGAGGTTCGCCTCGCGGAACGTGGCCTCGTCTCCAGCGACGAGGTTGATCGCCGCGCCGCTGGCGGTGCGGCGGCCCGGCCGTCCGCTGTCGCCTCCATCGGTCTTCCCGGCGCCGCAGCCGCGGGTGGTGCACGTCGATCCGTCGATCGTCCGCCGCGTTTCGGTGTGGGCGACGCAGTGCGCGTCTGCGACATCCATCCACGCGGGCACACCCGCCTGCCCCGTTCGGTGCGCAACAGGTGCGGCGTCGTGCAGATCGTGCATCCGGCGTTCGTCTTCCCGGACACGCACGCGCACGGTTGGGGTGAGGATCCGCAGTATGTGTACGCGGTGCGCTTCGCGGCGCGGGACCTGTGGGGCGAGGGCGACCACAGCGTGCACGTCGACATCTTCGAGCCGCACCTGGAGCCACGATGACCGCCACCCACGACCACGACCACCGTGACCACCACGACCACGACGACCCGCGGGCGCTGCGCGCCGAGGCACTCGAGGCGATCCTCATCGAACGTGGGTTGGTCGATCCGGCGCGCGTCGACGAGGTGCTCGACTTCTTCGAGAACCAGCTCGGACCACTGCACGGTGCTCGCCTGGTTGCCCGCGCCTGGAGCGACCCCGGGTTCCGCGACGAGGTGCTGCGCGACGGCACCGCCGCGATGCAGTCGATGGGCATCGGGGGCCCGCAGGTCGATCATCTCGTCGTGGTCGAGAACGATGACGATGTGCACAACGTCGTGGTGTGCACGTTGTGCTCCTGCTACCCGTGGGCGCTGCTCGGGCTGCCGCCGGCGTGGTACAAGTCGTTCGAGTACCGGTCGCGGGTCGTGCGCGAACCGCGTGCGGTGCTCGCCGAGATGGGCTGCGTCGTCCCCGATCACGTCGAGATCAGGGTGTGGGACTCGTCGGCCGAGGTGCGTTACCTGGTGTTGCCGCAACGTCCCGAGCACACCGAGCAGGTGAGTGACGACGAGCTCGCACTGCTCGTCAAACGTGATCACATGATCGGCGTGATGCGGTGAACGAGGTCGAGCTCGATGTGGACGGTCCGGCCGCTCCACCGCGGACGAACGGGGAGATGGTGTTCGAACACCCGTGGCAGAGGCGGATCTTCGCCACCACGATGGCATTGTGTGAGGGCGCCACGATCAGCTACGACGAGTTCCGGGATCATCTCATCGCCGAGATCAGCGAACATCCCGATGAATATTGGGCGAGTTGGCAGGATGCCCTGGAAGCCGTGCTCGTCGCGCACGAGTTGTGCGATCCGGACGTGCTCGCCGCTCGAGCGCGACGGTTCGGCGAGCACCCCACCGTCGTGATCGCGTGAGGTCCGGCGCGGCGGCGCTCCCCGTCCGACGGTTGCTCGTCATCGGGATCGGTGCCGGCGATCCCGGGTTCATGACGCTCCAGGCGGCCGAGGCGGTGGGCTGCGTCGACGTCTTCCTGACCATCGACAAGGGCGACCGCGCCACGGAGCTGACCGAGGTCCGCCACGAGATCGTGCGTCGTCATGGCCGGCAACCGCCCGCCCGCGCGATCGAGCTGCGTGACGGCCGCCGCGATGCCACGCTGCCCTACGGCGATGCCGTCGAACGGTGGCATGCCGAGCGAGTGCTGGCGTTCGAACTGGCGCTCCTCGGGGACGTCGACGACCGCGAGACTGCAGGCGTCCTCGTCTGGGGCGACCCCTCCCTGTACGACAGCACGTTGCGGATCATCGACCAGGTCGTGGCGCGCGGCAACATCGCGCTGCAGCACACCGTCGTCCCGGCAGTCAGCAGCGTGCAGGTCCTCGCCGCGCGTCATCGTGTCGCGCTCAACCGCATCGGCGGTGCTGTGCACATGACCACAGGGCGGCTGCTCCGGCACGGTCTCCCGGAGGGCGTCGACGATGTGGTCGTGATGCTCGACGCCGACGCCTCGTTCACGACGCTCGTCGGAAAGGGATTCGAGATCTTCTGGGGCGCATATCTCGGGATGGCCCACGAATTGTTGATCGCAGGAGCACTCGATGATGTCGTCGAGCAGATCATCGAGGTGCGCACTGACGCGCGGGCCCGCCTCGGTTGGATCTTCGACGTCTACCTCCTGCGGCGCATCCTCACGACGTGAGCACTGCGCTGAGCGACGGCGAGCAGCAACGCGCAGACCAACGTCGCCTGGCGCCGCAGCGAGATTGCTGCGGCGACGTCATCGGCAGATGGTGATCGTCCGCTGCCCAGCACACCGCGGTCCTCGACGTGGCCGGCGTAGCGGTTGATCCCTCCGAGTTGCACGTCGAGGGCCGCGGCGAACGCCGCCTCGATCAGCCCACCGTTCGGTGAGGGGTGTCGACCCGCGTCGCGTCGGATCGTGTGCCAGATCGCGGGCGCGCTGGCCGGCCGGGCGATCGCGACGGCGAGCGCCGTCAGGTGGGCGGGTGCGACGTTGACGAGATCGTCGAGCCGGGCACTCGCCCAGCCGAAGCGCCGGTAGCGCTCGGTCCGGTGGCCGACCATCGCGTCCAGGGTGTTGACACCGCGGTGGGCCAGCACAGCGGCGGCGCCCCCGATCGACGCCCAGAACAGCGAGGCGGTCACCGCGTCGACCCCGTTCTCGGCGACCGACTCGATCACTGCGCGGCTGAGCCCCTGCTCGTCGAGGTCGTCGGTCACGCGCCCGACCAGCGCGCGCAGGTCGTGCCGTGCTCGTGGGAGGTCGCCGGCCCGAACGGCAGCTGCGACCCGCGCGGCCTCCTGGTCGAGCATCCGTCCGGCGGCGCAGATCAGGGTCGCGCACGCCGTCGCGGCCGGGGCGCCGACCAGCCGGCGCAGTGCGTGACCCGCGAGCGCCGCTGATCCGACGCCAACGGCCAGGAAGACCACACCGTTGCGTCGGCGGTCGGCGTACAGCAGATGCTCGATCCGCTGCATCAGCGACCCGAACGCGGCGACGGGGTGCAACCGCGCGGGAGGCTCGCCGACGAGCTGATCGATCGCGATGCCGATCGTGGCTGCGCCGACGGTCACGAATCCGCCATGACCGCAGCGAACGCACCGCACGCACGGTCGAGCTCCGACGGTCGTGGGAGAGCGACGCGGTGCACGGCGTCGAGACCGAACGAGGCGCAGTCGCGAACCAACACGCCGTGGGGTGCGAGGCGCCGGCGCAGGTCGCGGTGCCGCACCAGGAGCCAGTTCGCCGATGTCGGCGCGGCGTCGAACCCGATTCGCAGCAACTCGGCGAGGAGCTCGTTCCGCAGCCCAGCGATGGCCGCGGCCCACGTCGTCAGGTCGGTGCGCGCCAGCAGCTCGGGCAGCAACCCGAGAGCCAACCCGTTGACCGACCACTGCGGCTGGCGGTCGGCGATCGCTCGCGCTGCAGCGGGATCGGGGGCGATGACGTAGCCGAGGCGCAGCCCGGGGCAGCTCCAGACCTTCGTCAGCGAGCCGAGTCGCCACGCCCCATCGTCGCCGCGGGTCCACCGTCCGGTCGCTAGCGGGTAGAACGCCTCGTCCCAGACCGCAGCGGTGGCGTCGCCCGGCGCGAGCGCGCCGAGCGGGTTCGACGGGTTGGAGCGCCACAGCGGCGCGCCGGCGTCGACGGTGTCGAGGTGGCGGCGGTAGAGCGAGAACTCGGGCTCGACGATGGCGCCGGTGCGCAGCTCAGCGGCGACGAGGGCGATCGCTTCCGCACCGCCGTTGGTGAGCACGACGCGGTCGGCGTCGACGCGGATCGCGTCGGCGAGGCATGCCGCGGCGCGGCGCGGATCGGGGTAGCGGGAGAGCGCGCCCGCACCCGGCGCGCTGAGCATGCGGACGGCGAGATCGGTGACGTCGGGCGCGAACGGGTTCATGCTCGCAGAGAGGTCGATCATCGACGCTGGGTCGGCGCCGAGCGCCTGTGCCACGGCCGCCAGGTCGCCACCGTGGGCGCCTGGTTCGGGCACGCGGCGCCACGCTGCGCTCACTGCGCGGCGGGTGTGGTCGCGTGGGCCGACGGCGGATGATGGGTCGTCACGGGAGCATGCCGATCGCGAGGGTGACGTGAGCCGAGCGTCGTAGAGGTCCGACCACGCCGCTGCCGGCGAGGCCGGCGGCGGTCTCGGCGACACGGGCGTGGATGCCGAAGGTTCGCGCGCACGGCTCGCTCGCCGATTCGAGCTCTGCGTCGGCGAAGCCGACGACTGGTGGACCGAGTCGCAGACGGGCGTCCGCCGCGAACCGCCGCCTGGTTGCGATCACCGCCACGTCGGCGAGGTCGAGGGCGTGCTCGCGGAGTGCCTCTTCGACCAGCTGGCGGACCTCGTCGCTGCTGGCCCGCGACGAGAGGCCGATCCCCAACACGGCGCGCTCGCTCACTTGGCGCCTCGGCAGATGAACACTGGATTGGTCGGTTCCAGGCGCATCCCCACACCGGCGATGGGCACGCACCGATCGACGTGGACCTGGGTCATCTCACCGAGCAGGTCGAGTGCGGCGACGGCGCGATCGATGAGCACGAAGGTCGCCACCAGGACGCCGGCCGGGCGCAGGCGCTCCCAGCAGGCGCGCACCACGTCCAGACCACCTCCGCCGACGAAGACGCGGTCCGGATCGGGGATGTCGTGCAGTGCCTGCGGAGCTGTTCCGACGATGACGTCGAGCTGCGCGGTGACAGCTGCGTCCGCGGCGTTCACGACGATGTTGTCCGCGTCGCCGGCGACCCGCTCCACGGCGTAGACCCGCAGGCCGGGCGCGATGGTGGCGGCCTCGACGCCCACCGACCCGCTCCCGGCACCGACGTCCCACAGCACGCCGGCGCGAGGGAGCATCAACGCGCCGAGCACGATCGAGCGGATCTCGGCCTTGGTGATCATCCCGGTGCGGTGGACGAACCGGTCCTCGCTGCGCCCCCAGGACAGCGTCGGGCTGTCGGCGGTGCCGTCGGCGGCGATCAGCAACACCACGGACAGGCCGTCGTGATGCCCCGCCGCCAGACCGTCGAGGTCGGTGTCGACGATGCGCTCGTCGGTCTCGCCCAACCTGCTCGCGACGACCGCTCGGCGGGGCCCGCAACCGGCGGCCAGCAACTCCTTGCCGAGGGCTTCCGGCGGGTTCGTCGGCGACGTGAGCACGGCGACCTTCGTGGCGCGCAGGGCGCGATCGACGGCATCGCGCAGTGGCCGGCCATGGGCCGAGACGACCTCGGCGTCGTCCCACGCGAGGCCGACAGCGGCCCACGCGAGCGACACCGACGACGGCGCGGGGTGGACGCGAAGCAGGGGATGGGGTATCCGTGGGCGCAGCGTGCGAGTGATCCCGAAGAACCCCGGATCACCCGAGGCGAGCACGCAGACGCACAGGCCGGCTGCGCTGCGCGTGGCGATGAGGTCGACCAGCGGCACGAGGGCGCCGGAGAGCTCGATCCGTTCCACGCCCGTGTCGCCGCGGAACCGTGCGAGGTGACGGGGCGAGCCGACCAGCACATCGGCGGTGTCGATCGCCCGTGTCGCTTCGCGACCGAACACCTCACCGCCGAGCACGCCGACCACCGAGACGGTGCCGCGCGAGGGAGCGTCAGCCATCGGTCACCGCGACCGCGTTGCGGAACCTGGTGGTGTAGCGGGCGTCGTACACGTGGCTGCGCTGGGCGACTGCCCCTGCGCCGGCGAGGGCCGGACCGACGAGGATCAACGCGGTCGCGTCGACCGACGCGGCGCGTGCGTCGGCTGCCATCGCCGCGATCGTCGATCGGATCACCTGCTCGTCGTCCCAGCTGACGCGGTGCCCGATGACGACCGGCGTGTCGGGACGGTACCTCGACCCCGGCTGCACCAGCCGCTCGGCGAGCCCGTCGACCTGGCCGGCGGAGAGGAACAGCGCCAGCGTCGCTCCGGTGGCGGCGTAGGCCTCCAGCGATTCCGCGGATGGCATCGACGCGCGCGTCCCGGCGGCGACGCGGGTGATGACGACCGTCTGCGCGACGCCCGGGATCGTCAGCTCGCGTCCGGCCGCTGCCGCGGTGGCGCCGAGCGCGGAGACGCCAGGGACGATCTCGTACGCACGGCCGTTGGCCCGGCACCACTCGATCTGCTCGCCGATCGAGCTGTACACGGCCGGGTCGCCGGAGTGCAGGCGGACGATGGCTGCGGTTGGGTGGCGGGCGTACACGGCGCACACCTCGTCGAGCGTCATCCGCTTCGAGTCGTGGATCTCGACGTCGGCGCGACAATGGACGAGGAGCGCCTCGGGGACGAGTGAAGCGGCCCAGATCACCACGTCGGCGCCGGCGAGCCGTTGCGCGCCGCGCAGCGTGATCAGGTCGGCTGCGCCGGGGCCGGCGCCGACGAAGGAGATCATCGCCCGGCGCCGATCCCGATCCCGACCCGCTGTCGGCCTGGGAAGATCACCGTGGCGAGGTACGAGAACGGTCCGTCGGGCGCGTCGTCCAACGCGACGATCCGTTGTCCGGGCAGACCGCTCAGCTCGGCGACGACCGCGCCCTGACGGTCGTGCTCGGCGGCGAGCGCCTTCAGCGTCGCGCCGTCGGTGGTCGCCTTGTAGAGCACCACGGCGTCGGCGGTGGTCCGCAACCGGTCGGCGAGCTCGCCGGCGTCGTCGAGGACGACGATCGCCGCACCGAACCGGCCGAGTGGCACGACCGCGGCACTCGCTGCGGCCTGGTAGGAGGTGATCCCCGGTTCGGCGACGACGGGGACGCCGGGACGCTCCGCGCGCACGATCGCGGCGAGGTCGGGGAAGATCGACCACTGCGACGGATCGCCGAGCAGCGCGACGGCGACGAGCTCCCCGACATCGAGCCTGGCTTCGACCGCGTCGGTGACGGAGCGCAGCGATCGCTCGCGGGACGACGGTGCAGATCCGATCGCGAACGGCAGTCGCTCCAGTCGAGCCGTCGGCGTGGCGGCGCGCACGACCATCTCCGCTCGGCCGATCGACCGGGCGTCGGTGGTGATCCCGAACACCCGATCGGCGGCGAGCAGCGTCTGACGGGCGCGTTCGGTGAGCAGTCCCGGGTCGCCGGGCCCGACGCCGACGCCGACCAAGGCCGGGCGTTGCACACTGATCGAGACGGTGCCGGGCGTGGTCGGGGAGGGTTCGGCGACGGTCACGAACCGCTCGATCGCATGGCGGATGAGATCCGCCTCGGATCGGTCCGTCCGATCGGCCATCGCTCCGATCGCCTGCTTCAGCTCGTCGGGCAGGTAGATCGACGACTTGCGCACCGGTCCGAGACTAGTTGGCATAGGGCACACGTAGGGCAGTGCACCGGTCGATGAACGATGTGGCCAGGTCCGCGCGTGCCCCGAGGTGGGTGTGCAGGTACGAGGCGATCGACCGATCGTCGGCGAAGCCCCCGCGGCCGGCGCCGTGACGACCGACGAGATCGAGGGCGTCGCCGGGCGGGTCGGTGACCGAGTAGTGGAACTCGTGGCCGCGCACGTTGGTGCCCGCCGGTCCGAGTGGCGTGCTCACGGTGGTCGTCGCCGACCGGTAGCCGAGCGTCAGCCGCTCGGTCATCCGCGCCCGCGTCGGCAGCACGCCTGCCATCGCGTGGCCGTCGAGCCCCTGTGACAACCACAGCAGGCCGCCGCACTCGGCCCACACCACGAGGCCCTCCCCGACACTGCGGCGGACGTCGGCGAGCAGCGCGACGTTGGCGGCGAGCTCGGCGGCGAAGACCTCGGGGAACCCGCCGCCGGCGACGAGGCCTGCGCATCCGTCGGGCAGCGCCACCGCCGTGCACGGGTCGAACGGGATCAGGTCGGCACCGGCCGCGGCGAGCGCCTCGAGGTTGTCCGGGTAGGTGAAGCTGAACGCCGGACCGGCGGCGACGGCGATGCGCACGGGAGCCGACGCGGTCCGCTCGGGCAGCTGGATCGGACCGGCGGCGACGGCCCCCGCCGTCTGGGCGAGCGCCGCAACCGCGGCGAGATCGCACCGCTCGGCGATCAGCGTGGCGAGCACATCGATCGACGCGGCCACCTCGGCCCTGCGTTCTGCGACCGGGATCAGGCCGAGGTGACGGTCGCGCCACTGCAGCCGATCGTCGCGGTGGAGTGCGCCGAGGACCGGCACGCCCGACGCCGCCAACGCGTCGCGCAGCAGCGTCTCGTGGCCCGCGCTGCCGACCCGGTTGAGCACGACCCCGCCGACTCGCAGCCGCGTGTCGAACGTCGCGAACCCGTGCACCACCGCTGCCACGGACTGGCTCATCGCTGCGGCGTCGATGACCAGGATCAGTGGGGCGTCGAGCAGCGCGGCGACATCAGCGGTGGACGAAGGGGATCCGTCGCCAGCACCGTCGAACAGACCCATGACGCCCTCGATGACCAGCACGTCGCACGCCTCACCTGCCCGGCCGGCGAGCGGACCGATGGCGTCGGATCCGCACATCCAGATGTCGAGGTTGCGCGACGGGCGACCGACGGCGAGGGAGTGGTACCCGGGATCGATGAAGTCCGGTCCGACCTTGGCCGCGCCGACGCGGTGCCCGGCGCGACGCAGCGCCGCCATCAGCCCGGTCGCGATGGTGGTCTTGCCGACGCCGGAGTGCGTCCCGGCGACGACCACCCGCGGCGGCAGTCGCGCCGATGGCACCCTCAGTACTCGATGCCCTTGCGGGCACCGATGCCGGCGTCCATCGCGTGCTTCAGCTTGGTCATCTCGGTCACGGTGTCGGCGATCTCGATCAATTCCGGCGCGGCGTACCGGCCCGTCATGATCACGTTCGTGCGTTCGGGGCGGCCGGCGATCGCGTCGACGAGCGCGGCGACGGGGACCCACTCGTACTTCACGATGTACGTCGCCTCGTCGAGGATGACCAGGTCGTAGTCGCCGCTGGCGATCTTCTCGGCGGCCACCGTCCAGCCGTGCCTGCCCTTCGCCGCCGTCTCGTCGAGGTCGGTCGACTCCCAGGTGAACCCGTCGCCGAGCGTGAACCACTCGATGCCGAGGTGCTCGGCGAGCTTGCGTTCGCCGACCTTCCACTTCTCGCTCTTCACGAACTGCACCACGCACACGTGCCACCCGCGGGCCCACGCCCGGCCCATCACCCCCATCGCCGCCGAGGTCTTGCCCTTGCCCGTCCCGGTGTTGATCAAGAAGCGCGACGCCTGCGGCATCGGCGGAGCGTACAACGGGATCGACGTAGGGCACCCTGCCCTACCTGCACTAGCGTCGAGCCGATGCCCGCCGTCATCCCGTTCCGAACCAGGGGGGCGTGCCCCGGCGTGTTCGATCCGATGGAGACCGGCGACGGGTGGTTGGTGCGCGTCCGGCTGCCTGGCGGCAGCGTCACCACCGCGCAGCTGCTCGCGTTGGCGGCCGTGGCAGGCGAGCTCGGTTCGGGCGCCATCGATCTCACCTCACGCGCCAACATCCAGATCCGTGGGCTGGGCTTCGAGGATCTGCCGCGCACCGGTGCGTTGCTCGTCGACGCCGGCCTCGCCCAGCCGGAGAGCCGTCTCGATGCGTTGCGCTCGATCGTCGCCAGCCCGCTCGCCGGTCACGACCCGACGGCGGTCGTCGATGCGACGCCCGTCGTACGCGAGATCGGGGAGCGCCTGCGCGCCGAGGTCGACGGGTCGGTCCCGAGCAAGTTCCTGGTCGCGCTCGACGATGGCGGCGCCTGGCCACTCCACGGCGTCGACGCCGATGTCATGCTGAGCGCGGCCCGTCGTTCGCGCGGCGTGATGTGGGCGGTGACGAGTCGCGGCGCGTCGCGGCCCGTTGGGGAGACCGACGATCCGGGGCAGGTCGCGGTGCAGGTCGCCCGCACGTGCGCAGCCGCCGGTGCGCGGACGGACGTCGTGGCGTCCGGCGTCGAAACGTACGTACCTGCGGACGCGTTGGGGCTTCGACCGGTCACCACTCGACGCTCGCGGACGCAGGGTCCACACCGTCACCCCGGGCCGGGCGTGCATCCGCACCTCGCAGCCGACCGCTGCAACGTGGTGGCGGCGCCGTTCCTCGGCCGGCTCGACGCGACGACGCTGGGTGCGCTGGCGACGATCGTCGAGCCCGTGGGCGCAGTGGTGCGGGTGACGACGCAGCGGTCGCTCGCGTTGTGCGGCGTGCCACGCGCGCAGGCGCCGACGCTGCTCGACCACCTGCGCGACCTCGGCATGGTCGTCGCCGCCGATGACCCGCGCGGGTTGCTCTCCGCCTGCGTCGGCTCGCGTGGTTGCCGATCTGCGTACGCCGACACGGTGGCGGTCGCCGAGCGGCTGGCGGCGGGCGGCATCACCGAACCACTGCACCTCTCCGGCTGCGCCAAGTGCTGCGGCGCCCCGACAGGGCCGGGCAGCCTCGTCGCCGACGAGCGCGGTGCGTTCGCGCCGCGCGAGGAGCGGGAGTGACGCTGCAGTACGAGCGCGACGGGGCGCAGATCTACACCTCGTCCTTCGCCACCATCCGGGCCGAGGCCGATCTCTCAGCGGTCCCGGCGGATCTCGAACCTGTCGTCGTGCGGATGATCCACGCCTGCGGTGACGTCGAGATCGTCGGCCTCGTCGAGGCGACGCCCGACTTCGTCGCCGCGGGGCGAGCCGCGCTGTGCGCCGGCGCCACGGTCTGGTGCGACTCGAACATGGTGGCCAACGGCATCACCCGCGCCCGGCTCCCCTCAGCGAACGCCGTCCGCTGCACGCTGCAGGACGTAGGGATCGCCGAGGACGCCTCCGCGCTGGGCACCACCCGCTCTGCGGCGGCGGTCGATCGCTGGCTCGACGGCCTCGGCGGGTCGCTGGCCGTGGTCGGCAACGCCCCGACGGCGCTGTTCCGCCTGCTCGAGCACGTGCTCGACGGGCCAGCGCGACCTGCCGCGATCATCGGCATCCCGGTGGGTTTTGTCGGCGCGGCGGAGTCGAAGCTCGCGCTGGCGACGCTCGCCCACGAGGTGCCGTTCCTCACCGTCCACGGCCGGCGCGGCGGGAGCGCCATGGCGGCGGCGGCGGTCAACGCGCTCGCGAGCGCCCGCGAGTGAAGGAGCGACGATGACGAGCCGGGCGCCGACCAGCACCACGAGCGCCGCCGACGGATCGACGCCGCCGCCGGCCGGGCGGTTGTACGGGATCGGTGTCGGGCCCGGTGACCCGGAGCTGATGACGTTGAAGGCGAAGCGGCTGATCGAGCAGTGCCCCGTCGTCGCCCACTTCGCCGCTCGTCGCCGCAGCGGCAACGCCTGGGCGATCGTCGAGCCGCTGATCAGCGCGACCCAACGGGTGCTGCGGCTGGAGTACCCCGTGACGACCGAGGCCGTCGCCGCTGAGCGGTACGAGCATCTGATCGGCGCCTTCTACGACTCGTCCGCTGCCGCCGTCGCCGTCGAGCTGGAGCACGGGCTCGACGTCGCGGTGGTGTGCGAGGGCGACCCGTTCTTCTACGGCAGCTACATGTACATCCACCAGCGGCTCGCCGCGCACTTCCCGACCACGGTCGTGCCCGGCGTGACCTCGTTCAGCGCCGCGACCGCGGCCGCCGGCGTGCCGCTCGTGTCGATGAACGAGACGCTGACGGTGTTGTCGGGCGGTCTGCACCCGGACGAGTTGAAGCTGGCGCTCGCCGACGCCGACGCAGCGGTGGTGCTGAAGGTCGGTCGCCGCCTTGGCGAGGTCCGCGACGCGGTACGTGCAGTCGGGCGTGCCGAGCACGGCGTGTACGTCGAACGGGCGAGTTGCGCGAGCGAACGGGTGCTTCCCCTCGACGACACCGACGATGTCGAGGCGCCCTACTTCTCGCTCGTCCTGCTGCCCGGCACCGGCCTCGACCAACGCCGCGAGCGAGTCATCAGGCCGCGATGACTGGACGGGTCAGCGTCGTCGGCGTCGGCCCCGGGCAGCTCGACTGGTGCACCCCGGCGGTCCACGACCGCATCGTGGCAGCGACCGACCTCGTCGGCTACGGGCCCTACCTCGACCTCGTCGATGCGATCGCCACCGGTCACCGGCACCGGTCGGACAACCGGGTCGAGGCCGACCGCGCCCGGCACGCCCTCGACCTGGCCGAAGCGGGCGGCGATGTGGTCGTCGTCTCGTCGGGCGACCCTGGCATCTTCGCGATGGCCAGCGCCCTCGTCGAACAGCTCGATCTGCGCCCTGACCGATGGTGCTCGGTCGAGTTCGAGGTGCTCCCCGGCATCACCGCCGCGCAGGCCCTCGCCAGTCGCGTCGGCGCGCCGCTCGGCCACGACTTCTGCGTGATCTCGCTGTCGGACGTGCTCAAGCCGTGGACGATCATCGAGCAACGTCTCGACGCTGCGGCGGCCGCCGACTTCGTCATCGCGCTGTACAACCCGCGCAGCCGGCACCGACCCGACCAACTCGCCGAGGCGATGTCCGTCGTGGCCCGCCACCGCAGCCCGACGACGCCGGTGATCGTCGGCCGCGACGTCGGCCGCGACGCCGAGCAGATCGCGGTGGTCGACCTCGGCAGCTTCGATCCCCGCCGCGTCGACATGCGCACGGTGATCATCGTCGGATCGAGCACGACCCGCGTCCTCGCCCGGCCATTGGGTGCGCGCACGTACACCCCGCGGTCCTACCCCGGTCGGTGAGCGGCGCCGCCCGGCCGACGAGGGTCGTAGTACGGTCGGCGTAGTCGTCACCCAACCCACTCACCGTGTGCTGATCCTCGGCGGCAGCACCGAGGCAACCGAGCTCGCCAGGACGATCGCCGCGTCGGAGCCGGGCATCGAAGCGACGGTCTCGTTCGCCGGACGGACGACCTCGCGCGCCTCGTTCCCCGACCGGATCGCGGTGCGCGTCGGTGGGTTCGGCGGGGTCGACGGCCTCCGTCGCCATCTCGCCGATGCGGGCTGCACTGCGATGATCGACGCCACCCATCCGTTCGCCGCACGGATGCCGTTCAACGCGCAGCTCGCCTGCGCGGCGCTGGGGATCCCACTGCTGCGCCTGCTCCGCCCACCGTGGTACGCAGGACCCGGCGACCGCTGGACCTGCGTCGACGATGTGCACGCTGCGGCCAGCGCGGTGCGCTGCTCCGGTGCGCGCCGGGTGTTCCTGACCGTCGGACGTCAGGAGCTCGCGCCGTTCGCCGCGTGCGCCGCCGCCGAACTGCTCGTCCGGTGCATCGAACCGCCCTCGCCGGACGTGCTGCCGAACGCCGAGATCCTGCTCTCGCGCGGCCCCTTCGATCTCGTCGCAGAGACCGAGCTGCTCCGCTCCAGGCGGATCGACCTGCTGGTGTCGAAGAACGCCGGTGGCACGGCGACACGGGCCAAGATCGACGCGGCGCGCGCCCTCTGCGTCGATGTGGTGATGGTCCGCCGGCCGCCGTCGCCGGACGTACCGACCGTCGCCACCGTCGCCGACGCTCTCGCCTGGCTGACCGGGAGCCGCGTGCTGTGAACGGGACGCTGCGCGGGGCGCTGATGGTGTGCGGTACGACGTCCGACGCCGGCAAGAGCACGATCGTCGCCGGGCTGTGCCGGCTGTTCGCGCGGCGCGGCGTGTCGGTCGCTCCGTTCAAGGCGCAGAACATGGCGCTCAACTCGATCGTCACCGCTGCCGGTCACGAGATCGGCCGAGCACAGGGGTTCCAGGCGTTCGCCGCCGGCGTGGCGGCAGACGTGGCGATGAACCCGATCCTGCTCAAGCCGACGACGGACCGGACCAGCCAGGTCGTCGTCAACGGCCGACCGTGGGCGGTGATGACAGCCACCGAGTACCACGCCGCGAAGCCGCAGCTGCTTCCGCTCGTGCTCGACGCGCTCGCCGACCTGCGCGCCCGCTACGACGTGGTGCTGCTCGAAGGTGCCGGCAGCCCGACCGAGATCAACCTGCTCGACCACGACATCGTCAACCTGCGCGTCGCCGACGAGGCCGACCTGCCGGCGATCGTCGTCGGCGACATCAACCTCGGTGCCGTCTTCGCCGCGCTGTACGGCACGGTCGCGCTGCTCCCCGACCGCCTGCGCGCCCGGGTGCACGGCTTCGTGATCAACAAGCTGCGCGGCGACCCGGCGCTGCTCCTCGACGGGTGCCGGCAGCTCGAAGCCCGAGCCGGCGTGCCGGTGATCGGCGTCATCCCGTGGCTGGCGACGACGGGTCTCGACGCCGAGGACTCGATGGCCCTCGACCGGCCCCGCCGCACGCCCGCGAGCGCGATCGCCGATGTGCTCGACGTCGCCGTCGTGCGCTTCCCACGGATCGCCAACTTCACCGACATCGACCCACTCGCCGTCGAACGCGGCGTGCGCGTCCGCTACGTGCACGACCGCGCCGGCCTGGGCGATCCCGATCTGGTCGTCCTCCCCGGGTCGAAGGCCACCGCCGACGACCTCGCCTGGCTGCGCAGCACAGGCCTCACTTCCGAGATCGAGCGACGGCACACGACCGTGCTCGGCATCTGCGGCGGGTACCAGATGATGGGTGACAGCATCGACGATCCGGTCGAGTGCCGCGCCGGGATCGTCGAGGGTCTGCACTGGCTGCCGGTGACGACGGCGTTCGCGGCGGACAAGATCACCCGCCTGCGCGCGGGCACGGCGATGGCGGTCCCGGTGCACGGCTACCAGATCCATCACGGGCGCGTCGTCCCCCACGGCGGCACCCCCTTCGTCGACCTCGCCGACGAGCACGGCCACGAGCTCGATGGCGTCCAGTCAGACGATCGCTACGGGACGACGCTGCACGGCATCCTCGAAGCGGATGCCTTCCGGCGCGCGTTCCTCGGAGCGGTCGCGACGCGCCGCGGCAAGCGCTTCGAGAGCGACGGCCGGTCGTTCGCGGCGCAACGACTGGAGGCGGTCGATCTGATCGCCGATGCGCTAGAGGAGCACCTCGATCTTGTGCGGATCGAACGGTTGATCACGAGCGCCGCCGCGACGAATGCGGGGGTGCGGCGATGACGACGGATCTGGACGACATCGTCGCAGTGATCCAGACGCGGGTTCCGTACCTGCGCTGCGCAACGACCGCTCGGGCCGAGGACGGCTGGATCCGCTGCGCCGACCTGCTCGACCACCCGGCGTTGCTCGGCCGTGAGATCGCCGCCACCGCAGCCGGGCGTGGCACCACGGACGCACAGGTCGCGGCGTCGCTGTACGCGCAGGCCTACGGCTTCCGCGTCCCCAGCATCGCCATCGCGGCTCACGCGTTGGGGCTCCCCGTCCCGACTGTCGAGCCGGCGGCGATGGCGATTCGCATCGCCCGCCACCGTCCGGCGGAGCTGGCGATCCTCCGCGCGGAGTGCTCGGCGATGGAAGCCGCGACGCTGGCGCCCGCGCTGTTCGCGCACCACCTCGCCCCGTTCATCGCCGCGGTCCGGTCCACGACGACGATCGGCGAACGGCTGTTGTGGGGCAACATCGCTGCATCGATCGCGACCATCTTCCGCGCCGTGCAGTCGACGGGCGACCACGGCGACCCGGCGGTGCGCGAGCGAGCGACTGCGTTCGAGGCGGCCGCGGCACCATGGCTGCGCGGTCTCGGCAGCTGGTCGTCGATCGAGACACCGGTGGCGCTCGGCTGGTTCTGGGACCGCACCAGCTGCTGCCTGTGGTACCGGACCGAGACCGGCTCGTACTGTGACGATTGCAGCCTGCTCGACCGCGACCAGCTCGCTGCCACCCGCCTGGCCGGGCTGACCGGGAGCCGAACGAGATGATCTGGTACATCACCAACGTCGACACCGAGATCCTCGCCCTGCGCGTCGCGCTCGAGTCGCTGCCCGACGAGTTCCCGACCGTGCGCGGCGCGCAGCCGTGGACGTTCGACCACGACCGCGACCTGCCCGGTGCGACGTGCGTCATCGTGCGGCTGCTGCGCGGACGTCGCGCTTGGGAGGACGGCCTCGATCGACTGCGCAGCACGTGCCAGCAGCGCGGCATCCCGTTGCTCGCGTTCGCCGGCGAGGCGATCGCCGACCCGGAGCTGACCGCGCTGTCGACGGTGCCCAGCGCGACCCTCACCGACGCGTTCGCCTACGTCGTCAACGGTGGACCGGTGAACTTCGAGCACATGCTCCGCTTCGTCGCCGACACCGTGCTGCGTGAGGGCTTCGGCTTCGACCCGCCGGTGCAGATCCCGACGCATGGCATCTGGCGGGCAACGCAGCGCCGTGCGGATCGCCCGTTGATCGGCGTCGTGTTCTACCGCGCCCACCTCGTCGCCGGGAACACCCAGTTCGTCACCGACCTGTGCGATGCGCTGGAAGCGCGTGATGCGGACGTCGTCGCGATGTGGTGCTACTCGCTGCGCGGGGATGCGGCGCAGCCCGTGCTGGACGTGCTCGCCGGCCAGCGCCTCGACGTGCTGATCACCACGGTGCTCGCCACCGGCGGCGCAGCGGCCGGCGCCGGGATCGCCGGCGGGGTGGGCGGGCTGGACGGCGACGACTGGGATGCCACGGCGCTGGCCGCGCTGGACGTGCCGGTCATCCAGGCGCCGTCGTCGGGCCAGTCGATCGACGAGTGGCTGGACAACCACGGCGGCCTCGGCCCGTACGACGCCACGGCGGGGATCGCGATCCCCGAGTTCGACGGCCGGATCATCGGCCCGGTGTTCGCGTTCAACGAGGTCGTCGACGATGGTGACGAGCTCGGCAACGCAGTGCGCGCCTATCGCACGGTGCCCGACCGGGTCGCCCGCCTCGCCGGCCTCGCACTGCGCTACGCCCGGCTGCGACGCACGCCCGTCAGCGAACGCAAGGTGGCGATCATCCTCAGCGCCTACCCGACCAAGCGCAGCCGGCTCGGCAACGCCGTCGGTCTGGACACGCCCGCCTCCGCGATGCGCCTGCTCGACGCGATGGCCGCCGAGGGGTACACCCTCGACGTGCGTCCGGCCGACGGTGATGCGTTGATGGCCGAGCTGGCCGACGGCCTCACCTACGACGCCGAGTCGCTCACCGCCGACCAGCTGCGGTCGGCCATCGGTGGGCTCGACGCGCAGCGGTACTGCGACTGGTTCGCCACCCTGCCGGCCGACTCGCGCGACGAGCTCGAGCGCACATGGGGCGACGCCCCGGGCACGCAGCGGATCCACGACGACCGCCTGATCTTCAGTGGCATCGCGCTCGGCAACGTGCTCGTCGCCATCCAGCCACCGCGCGGCTACGGCGACGATCCGGTCGCGGTGTACCACTCCCCGAACCTGCCGCCCGCCCACCACTACCTCGCGTTCTACCGCTGGCTCGACGAGGTGTGGGGCGCCGACGCGATCGTGCACCTCGGCAAGCACGGCACGCTGGAGTGGCTGCCCGGCAAGGCGTTGGCGCTGTCGGCCGGGTGCTGGCCGGACGCGGCGATCGGCGACGTCCCGTTCTTCTACCCGTTCGTCGTCAACGATCCGGGGGAGGGCGCGCAGGCCAAGCGTCGCGCCCACGCCGTCGTCATCGACCACCTCCTCCCGCCGATGACCCGCGCCGACACCTACGACGAGACCGCTCGGCTGGAGCAGCTGTTCGACGAGTACAGCCAGATCCAGAGCCTCGACCCCTCCAAGCTCCCCGCACTGCGCCAGCGGATCTGGGCGACGATGACGGACGCTTCGATCGACCGCGATCTCGGCCTCGCCGATGCACCCGTGGGTGATGCGTTCGACGACGTGATCGTCAACGTCGACGGCTACCTGTGCGGGCTGAAGGACGCCCAGATCCGCGGCGGTCTGCACACGCTCGGCGACCCGCCGACCAGCGACGCGCTCGTCGACCTCGTGCTGGCGATCACCCGTCTCGGGCACGGTCGGGTCGCCTCGTTGCGGACCACGGTTGCGGATCTGCTCGGGCTCGATCTGCACGACCCACAGGCGCTCGACGCGATCGAGGCGGGTTGCCGGGCGATGGTCGAGCGGGTGGCCGCGCATGGCTGGGTGGCGGCGGATGACGATGTGGCGACGATCCGGTGGGTGTGCGAGTGGCTCGTGCCCAACCTGCGCCGGGCCACCGACGAGATCGACAACCTGCTCGCCGGGCTGCGCGGGCGGTACGTGCCGGCGGGCCCGAGCGGCACGCTCACCCGTGGCGGCGCGCACGTGCTGCCGACCGGTCGCAACTTCTACTCGCTCGACCCGAAGGCGCTGCCGACCGAGCTGAGCTGGGACGTCGGCTGCAAGCTCGGCGACGCCGTGATCGAACGCCACCTCGCCGAGGAGGGCACCTACCCGCGGACCGTCGGGCTGGTCCTGTGGGGCACCGCGTTGATGCGCACGCAGGGCGACGACGTCGCCGAGGCGTTGTCGTTGCTCGGCATCCGGCCGGTGTGGGAGGCCGAGTCGCGGCGGGTCGTCGGGCTCGAACCGATCCCGCTCGCGGAGCTCGGCCGGCCGCGGATCGACGTCACGTTGCGCATCTCCGGCTTCTTCCGCGACGCGTTCCCGAACCTCGTCAACCTCGTCGACGATGCGGTCATGCTCGCCGCGTCACTGGACGAGGCGGCGGACGACAACTACGTCCGCGCCCATGGCGGCGACGACCCGCGGGTCTTCGGACCGACCCCTGGCGCCTATGGCGTCGGCATCCTCACCGCCCTCGAACAGCGCTCGTGGCGATCCGACGACGACCTCGCCGACATCTACATCGCGTGGTCCGGCTGGTCGTACGGACGCCGCGGCTACGGCGTCGCCGACGAGCCGGCGATGCGCCGGCGGTTCGCCTCGATCGACGTGGCGGTGAAGAACCAGGACAACCGCGAGCACGACATCTTCGACAGCGACGACTACCTCCAGGACCACGGCGGGATGATCGCCACGATCCGCTCGCTGACCGGCGCCGACCCCAAGGCGTGGTTCGGCGACTCGGCCGACCCCGCCCGGCCGTTGGTGCGCTCGCTCGCCGAGGAGGCGGCGCGGGTGGTGCGGACACGGGTCGTCAACCCGCGGTGGATCGAGGCGATGCAGCGCCACGGCTACAAGGGCGCGTTCGAGATGGCCGCCACCGTCGACTACCTGTTCGGCTACGACGCGACGGCCCGCGTCGTCGACGACTGGATGTACGAGAAGGTCACCGCCGCGTACGTCGCCGATCCACAGGTCCGCAAGTTCTTCGAGCGGTCGAACCCGTGGGCGCTGAAGTCGATCGCCGAGAAGCTGCTCGAAGCCGTCGAGCGGGGCATGTGGCACGCCAGCGACGACGCCAAGGCGACGCTGCGCCAAGCGGTGCTCGAGGCCGAAGGATGGGAGGAGGGTCGGTGAGTGGGCGCAGCGAGCGAACCACCGGCCACGTCGGGCTGCGCTTCTCGGCGGTCGTCGGGCAGGACGAGGCGAAGCAGGCGTTGCTGATGGCGGCGGTGCGGCCGCTGCTCGCCGGCGTGCTGCTGCGCGGCGACAAGGGCTCCGGCAAGACGACGCTGGCGCGTGGTCTGGCAGCGTTGCTGCCCAACGGCGGGCCCTTCATCGAGCTGCCGCTCGGCGCGACCGAGGAGCGGGTGATCGGTTCGCTCGACCTCGCCGAGCTGCTGACGAACGGCGCACCGCGGTTCCAGCCCGGTCTGCTCGCCGCGGCCGACGGCGGCGTGCTCTACGTCGACGAGATCAACCTGCTCGCCGATCACCTCGTCGACACCCTCCTCGACGTCGCCGTCTCCGGCGTCAACCGCGTCGAGCGCGACGGGCTCTCCCACACCCACCCGGCCCGGTTCGTGCTCGTCGCCTCGATGAACCCCGAGGAGGGCGAGCTGCGCCCACAGCTCCTCGACCGTTTCGGGTTGGCCGTCGACGTCGCCGCGCCGGCCGACGCGGGGTCGCGGGCCGAGGCGGTGCGCCGGCAGCTCGCGAGTGAGCACCCGAGTGCGCCGTCCGACGGCGAGTTCGCGTCAGCCGACGCGACGCTCCGCGAGAGGCTGCTGACTGCACGCGTCGCCCGCGTCGACCTCCCCGACCGCGTCGTCGAGATGAGCAGCCGGCTGGCGCTGGAGGTCGGCGCCGAGGGGTTGCGCGCCGACCTGATGATGTGCCGCGCCGCCGTGGCCCGTGCTGCGCTCGACGCCCGCCGCTCGGCGGACGAGAGCGACCTGCGCGCCGTTGCCGGGATGGTGCTCGGGCACCGCCGCCGGCGCCGGCCGTTCGACGCGCCCGGCATCTCCGACGACGAACTGGAGCAGGCCTGGGAGCGCGCCGGCACAGCGGAGTCGCCGGCCGATGTCCCGTCTGTGCGGGCCGAGTCGCCGCCGGCGCCCGATACGTCGTTCACGCAGGATGGATCGTCTGCCGGTTCGTCGCCCGACCCGCCGCCCGACGGTTCGACCGCGCAGGACGGTTCGCCTGCAGGTCCGCGGCCGGGCTCGTCGGCGGGTGCGGAGCAGCTCGATCCGCCGGGCGCGGCGGCCTTGCTGCGGTTGGCCGTCACCAAGCGAGCCGCAACCGCGGACCGCCGACCCGGCTCGTACGCCACGGGTGACGGCAGCCGCGGACGGTTCATCCGCGAGGAGCCCTACGCGGGGAACGGCTCGCCGATCGACGCGCGATCGACTGCGCTCGCAGTCGCTGCGCGACGCCCCGGGACGGACCTCGATGAACCCCGGATCGTGCCCGACGACCTCCGCGGAGCGCAGCGCCGGCAGCGCACCGGCAGCTTGATCGTGTTCGTCGTCGACGCCTCGGCCTCGATGGGGGTCGAGCACCGGATGTCGGCCACGAAGGCGGCGGTGCTGGGTCTCCTCGGCGACGCGTACCGGCGACGCGGCCGTGTCGCACTGGTGACCTTCAGCGGCGAATCGGCCGACGTGGTGCTCCGCCCGACCGCGTCGGTCGAGGTCGCCAGGGCGCGGCTGGTCGAGTTGCGCACGGGCGGGAGGACCCCGCTCGCCGCCGGCGTGGCTGCGACGACACAGCTCCTTCGCGATGCGCTCGGCGGCCAGCAGCTCGACTGTGTCGTCGTGCTCGTCACCGACGGTCGAGCGACCGGTGGGGCTTCCGGCGACCCGCTGGCAGCGACGCACGAGGCGATGGCAGATCTCGTCCGCACCGGCGCGCGGATCGTCGTGCTCGACTCCGAAGTCGATGCGATCCGCCTCGGCCTCGCCCGCGAGATCGCGGACGCCGCCGGTGCGGAGTACCTCACCCTCGACACCGGCGAGGCCGGTCTTGAGCACATCGTCCGGTCGCTCTGACGGCGCTGCCCGGGTCGCGTCACGGCCAGCGGGTCGCGGCCAGCACCACGAGGACCAGGCACTCGGCGACCTGTTCGGCCGCACCGAGCACGTCGCCGGTGATCCCGCCGATCTTCCGTCGGGCGAGCCAGCCGATCGCGATCGTGGCGAGTGCGGCGGCGACCACCACCGCGACGACGGACCGTCCGAGCGAGACGTGCCAGCCGAAGCGGACGAGCAGCGCGGCGGCGCTGAGCGCAATCGCGGCCAGCACGACTGCGACCGTTCGCGACCTCGACAGTGGGCGGGCGTAGGCGGCGCCGAGACCGTCGCGGCGCGCCGCCGGGACGGCGCCCATCAGCGCGACGGCTGCACCACGCCCGATCGTGTGGGCTGCGATGGCGCTCCACAGCATCGCCGCCGGCCCGGGCATGCTGCCCAGCGCAGCGACCCGCACCACGATCGATCCGGTCAGCGCAGCGACGCCGTACGAGCCGTGGTGCGGATCCTTGAGGATCTCCAGCCGGCGTTCGACGGCCCAGCCTCCGGCGAAGGCGTCGGCGACGTCGGCCAGCCCGTCCTCGTGGAAGGCGCCCGTCACCACCACGCCGACGATCACCGCCACGGCGGCAGCAACCAACGGCGTGGACACCTGCCACAGGCCCGCTGCGACACCGCCGACCGCCGCGCCGACGAGCGTTCCCACGACAGGGAACCACGGCACGACGAGCTGCTGTGGCGGCGGCTCCGTTCGCGACCGGACAGGGACGCGGGTCAGGAACTGGATGGCAGCCGTGAAGCCGTTGCTCAGCCGAACCACTCGCCGAACGTCGGCACCTCGGTGATCCCGGCGCAGGCCATTGCCACGAGCGGTACGGCCGCCATCGCACCGGAGCCTTCCCCGAGGCGCATCTCCAGATCGAGCAACGGCCTCTTGCCCAGTCGCTCGAGCAGCCGACGATGACCAGGCTCGGACGAGCAGTGGCCGACGAGGCAATGATCCAACGCCGCAGAGTTCGCCACAGCGAGCGGGAGCGCCGACGCGGTGACGACGTACCCGTCGATCAGCACCGGCAGCCGCCGATGCCGCGCGGCGACGATTGCTGCCGTCATCGCCACCAGCTCCGCGCCGCCGACCTCGCGCAACACGTCCAGCGGGTCGAGCACGCCTGCGACGCGGTCGACCGCTTGCCGGACCGCCTCGCGCTTGCGGGCCAACCCCTCGTCGTCGAGACCCGTGCCCCGTCCCACCCACGCAGCCACTTCGCCCCCGGCCAGCGCAGCGGCGACGGCGGCGGCAGCTGTCGTGTTGCCGATGCCCATCTCGCCGAGCACGAACAGGTCAGCGTCGAGGGCGTTGACCTCGTCGCGGCCGATCGCGGCGGCCTCCTCGAAGCGAGCCTGATCCATCGCCGGTTGAAAGCGGATGTCGGCGGTCGGCCGGCCGACGCCGACATCGATCGCGCTCACCGTGGCACCCGCGACGTGCGCGAACGCGTTGATGGTCGAACGCCCCGCGCGGTACGCAGCGAGCATCGCTGCGGTGACGTCGGTCGGGTACTTGCTCACGCCGGCGACGGTCACCCCGTGGTCGGCAGCGAAGATCAGCGCGGCCGGCCGCTTGACGGCCGGTGTCGACGTGCCCTGCCATTCGGCGACCCACGCCGCCACCTCGTCGAGCCGCGCCAGCGCGCCGGCGGGCCGCAGGATGTCGGCGGCCCGCTCGTTGACCGCGTCGACCGCAGCGGCATCGCCCCGCGGCATCGAGGCGATCGCATCGTTCAGCCAGGTGTGCACAGGACCTCCCAAGGATCGCGCAGTCGGAGCGCCCGCCCGGCGACGACGAGCAGCGTGGTCGTGGCCGCCGCCGCGACGAGCTGATTGATCGCGCCGAGCGCGTCGCGGTACTCGCGGCCGAGCGCTGTTTCCGGATGGACACCCATGCCCACTTCGTTGCTGATCACGACGCTGGGACCGCTGCGTTGCACGAGCTCGCGCACCACGTCATCGGCGAGCACCCGCGCATCGCACTCAGGGGATGCGAGCGAACCGCGCTCGTGCGCGAGGTTGCCGAGCCACACGGTCAGGCAGTCGACGATGATCAACGCCTCCGGTGGCGCGCTGCTGACCGCTGCCGCAACCTCCAGCGGCGCCTCGATCGTCGGCCAATCCGGGCGCTCTGCGCGATGGCGGGCGATACGCGAAACCATCTCGCCGTCGACCGCTTCGGCGGTGGCGAGCACGACGACATCGCCACCGTGGCGGCGGCCGATCTCGACCGCCAGCCGCGATTTGCCGCTGCGGACGCCGCCGACCAGGAACGTCAGCGCGCCCACGACACGTTCGTGCCCACGACGCGGTTGATCGGGTTCACGGGCGTGGAGCTTACGTTCGGTGCAGAGCCCCTCGACGCGCGGCGTCGCCCTGTTCAGGCAGGTCTCCAAGCCTGTCGAGGTCGTCGTCGCCCCGATCGTCGTCTGCCGGACCAACTACAGTCGTCGGCGATTGCGGAAGAGAGGGAAGTCGGTGCGATTCCGACACGGTTCCTCGCCACTGTGACCGGGGAGTGATCCTGCACGATGCCACTGGGCTCTGAGCCTGGGAAGGCGCAGGGGAGCGTTGATCCGGCAGTCAGGAGACCTCACTGCAGTCGCATTTCACGCGATCCCCAGGAAGGAATCCGAAATGGCAGTCCCTGCCCCGAGCGGCGCCAGTCCCCGACGAGTGTCGTCGCGCATCTCCCGGCGATTCGCCGCCGCGACGGCGCTCGTGCTGATGGTGAGCGCCTGCTCGTCCCATTCGAGATCGAGCTCCACTGCGCCGCCGACGACCGTCGCGCCGATCGCTGCATCGCTGCCGGCGCGCGACTCGCTGACGATCGCGACGAGCTTCGCGATCGACGATCTCGATCCGTTGGACAACGGCTTCTGGGCGCCGGAGTTCGGCTACGACGACCTGTTGATGAAGCCGCTCCCGGGCGGCAAGTTGCAGCCATGGGTGTTGGAATCGCTGACGCAGACGGATCCGACGACGTGGACGCTGACGCTGCGGCCGAACGTGACGTTCGGGGACGGGGCCAGCCTCGACGGGCCTGCGCTGGCGGGCCTGCTGACCTGGCACTTCGCCAACAACGAGGCCATCAAGCCGTTGCTCTCCGGGCCGACGGCGACCTCGACCGGCCCGCTGACCGTCGCCGTGAAGACCACCGCGCCGGCACCGAACCTGCCGAGCCTGATGGCCGACGAGTCGGGCTTCAACCTGTTCGACCTGCCGGCGTACCTGGCCCACAAGGCAGACCCGGCATCGCTCATCGCCGCCAAGATCTACGTCGGCCCGTACACCGTGACGAGCCTCACCGCGGATCAGATGGATCTGGTCGCTACTCCGAACTACTACGGGGGCACCCCGAAGCTGAAGACCCTCACGGTGAGGTTCGTGCCGGACGCCGACGCCCGGATCAAGGCCGTCCAGACCGGTGAGGCCGACATCGCCCTCTACCCGCCGACGGCCGCCGCACGGCAGCTCGCCGGCCGCACCGATGCCTCCTTCATCGAGGGCAAGCCGGGGACCGGCGTCGGGGGCCAGGAGCTGTACGTCAACCTGCGCACCCCGGCGATGAGCGATGTCCTCGTGCGCGAGGCGTTGCAGCATGCGATCGACTACGGCCAGATCGCCGACCAGGTGCTGAACGGGCTCTACGACCAGGCGATCGGGTTGTACCCGGCGTTCCTGCCGTACGCCCAGCACGACTTGAAGTACGACCAGGCGACGGCGAAGCACCTGCTCGATCAGGCGGCCTGGGTCGAACCCTCGGGCGGTGGCACGAGGACCAAGGCCGGCGCGCCCCTGTCATTGACGGTGCTGACCTATCCGCAGCAGCCCGATGTCGGTGTGGTCGTCGTGGCGCTGCAGGCGCAGCTCAAGGAGGTGGGCATCGATGTACAGATCAAGCAGGTCGACGACATCTTCGCAGCGATGAAGCAACCCGGCGGATGGGACTTCGGGATCTCCAACGACTCCGCACTCGACTTCACCGGCACCGATCCGGTCAAGAAGCTCGTCGACACATACGCCGTCGGAGGCGACGAGAACTTCGGCGGGATCAACGACCCCGACCTCGAGAAGATCATCGACGAGCTGAAGACCACGACCGACGACAGCCGCCGGACGGACCTGCTCCACCGGGCGCAGACGCTGATCGTCACGACCAAGGCGTACGGCTGGTTCGTCGACCTCAAGCGCAGCCCGGTCGTCGTCGGCCCGGGCCTCAAGGACTATCCCGTGCCGGCGTCCAACCAATGGCTGACGTCGTTCTCCTGACCGAGCGCGCCGTCGCCGGGCGCCGCCGCCGGCGGCCGGTTCCGTGAGCTTCGCCACTACCGCCGCGCGGCGGACCGGCCACGCGCTGGTCACCTTGCTCGTGGCCGGCGTGCTGATCTGGTCACTGCTGTTGATCACTCCTGGCGACCCGGCACGCCGGCTGCTGTCGGCCAACCACATCGACCATCCGACCGCCGCGCAAGTGGCGGCCAAGCGGCACCAGCTCGGCCTCGATCAGTCCGGGTTGCGTCGGTTCGTGCACTGGCTCGGCAGGGTCGTGCGCGGCGACCTCGGCGATTCCTGGGCGACCGGGCGCCCCGTGCGCGAGGAGCTGTGGCAGCGGTTGCCGGCGACACTGCTGCTGACCGCGGTGGCGATGCTGATCGCGATCATCGTGGCGCTCGTCGCCGGCGCGATCGCAGCCGCGTTCCCGCGTCGCTGGCCCGATCTGCTGGTGCGGGCGGGCGCGCTGGCGGTGTTGTGCGTGCCGACGTTCCTCGTCGGCACGATCCTCCTCGACCTTGTCGTCGTCCGCTGGGGCCATCAGCAGGTCGTCAGCGATGGCACGCTCGGCACCGTCGCCCTGCCCGCGGTCACGTTGTCGCTGGCGACGATGGGCTCGTGGATCCGGATCCTGCGCGCCTCGTTGCTGGAAGGCCGTCGCGCCCCGTTCCTCGATGTCGCGCAGGCGCGTGGCGTCTCGGCATCGCGGAGGATGGTTCGCCACGCGATCCCGAACGCGTTGGTCCCGTTCCTCACGGCCGTCGGGATCGGCATCGCCGCGTGCATCGGCGGCGCCCCGATCGTCGAGACGCTGTTCACGTGGCCGGGGATCGGCCGGTTCGCCGTCGAAGCGATCGGTTCTCGCGACGTGCCGGTCATCCAAGGCTTCACGTTGTTCGCTGTGCTCACCTACGTCGTCGTCAGCACGTGCGTCGATCTGCTCGCGGCGGCGCTCGATCCGCGACTGCAAGCGGCCGGCCGGTCTCGCCCAACCCTCCCGCGGAGGTGGTCCCCATCGACGAGCGGCTCGACGTGAGCGCCACCACCGGCACCGCTCGGCGCCCACTACGGGTCCTCCTCCGTCACGGTGAGTTCCGGGCCGGGGCGATCATCGCCGTCGTCTTGTTCGCGATCGCCGTCTTCGGCGCGTCGATCGCCAGGAACCCGAACGCCGTCGACTACGCCGAGCAACTCGTCGCGCCGAGCCGTCACCACCTCCTCGGCACCGACGGTGCCGGCCGCGACCTGCTGGCGAGGACCATCGCCGGGATCAGGACCTCGCTCGGCGCCGCTGTCCTCGTCATGGTCCTCACTTCGGCGATCGGTCTGATCGTCGGCGGCGTCGCCGCGTTCATCGGCGGCCCGATCGACGCACTGCTCAGCCGTCTGATCGACGTGATGCTCGGGCTGCCCTCACAAGTCGTCGCGCTCGCCATCGTCGGAGCGCTCGGCGTCGGCGAACGCAACCTGATCCTCGCCGTCACCGTCACCTCGTGGGCGGAGCTGGCGCGGCTGTCGCGCAGCATCGTGCTGGACAGTCGCAGCAGGCTCGACATCGCCGCAGCCAGGATGGCCGGGATCAGACCGCTGCGGATCTTCACCGGGCACGTGCTCCCCGGCCAGATCGCGCAGACCCTGGTGATCTCAGCGAGCGGGTTCGGGTCGACCGTGCTGACGCTCGCCGGTCTGTCGTTCCTCGGCCTCGGCGCCCAACCACCGACGGCGGAGCTCGGCCAGATGCTCGCCGACAGCCGCGGCGATCTCGGCATCGCCCCGTGGCTGTTGATCGGACCCGGCGTGGCGCTCGTCGCGACGATGGCCGCCGCGCTGCTCATCGGTGACTCGCTGCGCGACGCACTCGACCCGATCCCACCACTGGCTCGTCGCAAACGGGGACGCGAGTCCAGGCGACGCCGGTCGCGCACCACCCGTGGTGTCGTTGCGAGTGCAACATCACCGGCGGTCGTCGACCTGCGTGGTCTGCACGTGCGCTACCCGGATGGTACAGCGGCTGTCCGCGGCGTCGACCTGACCGTCGCTGACGGCGAACGCGTCGCGATCGTCGGCGAGTCCGGATGCGGGAAGACCACCGTTGCCCGTGCGCTGCTCGGCATGCTGCCCGATGGATCGACGATCACCGGAACCGTGACGCTCGACGGTCACGACGTCCTGAACGCCGACGACGGTCAACTCCGCAAGCTGCGCGGACCGGTGGCCGGCTACGTCGCCCAAGATCCGTTCGCGGCCTGTGATCCGCTGCAGCGCGTCGCCCGCCACCTCGACGAGCCGTGGCGAGCGCATGGGATGCGTCCCCCGCCTGGGGAGGCCGTCCGGCGTGTCACCGCGCTCGGCCTCGCCAACGCCAGCGACCGGTTGCGTCAGCGCCCGCACGAATGGTCCGGCGGAATGCTCCAACGCGCGACCACCGCCGCCGCCGCCGTCCACGACCCACGGCTGATCATCGCCGACGAACCAACCTCCGCGCTCGACACCGAGCTCGCCGACGGATCGCTGAGCGCGCTGACTGCGGCGAGCGACGCGTTGCTGCTGATCAGTCACGACCTGCGACTGGTCGCCGAGCACACCGATCGCACCGCGGTGATGTACGCCGGCCGGATCATCGAGCTCGGGCCGACGGCTGACGTCACGTCCGTCCCGCGCCACCCCTACAGCCGGGCGCTGCTCGCGGCGTCGCCGGTCGCCGGTGGTGGCGTGCCGGCGACACTGCCCGGCGCACCACCGTCGTTGCGTCACGATCCGGTGGGCTGCCCGTTCGCGCCACGCTGCGCGCACCGCAGCGACGAGTGCGAGACCACCGAACCCACGCTGATCGACGGCGTCGCCTGCTGGAACGCCGGATGACGGGCCGCCCCGGACCGCAGGACGCGCCGATCCTCGACCTGGACGGCATCCACCACGCGTATCGCACCGGCGATCGCGACGTCACCGTGCTCGACGGGATCGACCTGCAGGTGCGCGCCGGTGAGATCGTCGGGATCAGCGGCCCATCCGGCACCGGCAAGTCGACGCTGCTGCGGATCGCCGCCGGGCTCGAAGCACCGCTGGCCGGCACCGTGCGCTACGGGCCGCACCCGCTGTGGAGTGGTCGGGCGCGTCGCGCCGTCTACCCGCGACCGGGTTACGCGATGCCCGTCTTCCAGGACCCGTACGCCAGCCTCGACCCGCGTTGGCCGATCTGGCGCATCCTCGCCGAACCGATCGGCCGCTTCGACCGCCGCACTGCCTCGATCGCCGCTGCTGCCGCGCTCGCGCAGGTCGGGCTGCAGCGCCTCGATCTCGACGCCCGCCCACGCGAGTTGTCGGGAGGAGAGTGCCAACGCATCGCCGTCCTGCGCGCCCTCGCGGCACGACCGGCACTGCTCGTTGCCGACGAACCGACTGCACGGCAGGACCTCGTCACCGCCGCAGCCGTCGCCCAGCTCTTCCGGCAGGTCGCCGACCAGGGCACCGCCATCCTCGTCGTCAGCCACAACACCGCATGGCTGGACAGCATCGCCGATCGTTCCCACCGCCTCACCGACGGGCGGCTGATCACCGGGTTCGGGTCAGGGCACGAAGACGATCCGGCGGCGTGCGTGGACAGTGTCCGTCCATGCCTGTTCAACCTCCGCAAGGGGCACGGCGCGCGCTGACGTCGAACGCGCCGCCTGCGACGGCGGCTGCTCGTTCGGGGAGCTCGTCCACGAAGTCCTGGCCGGGGACGGAGCCGATGCCACTACGGTCCGAGCGGGAGGTGACCATGTCGACCATCGCTCGGTACCAGTTCGAGCGGGGCGATTTTTGGACAGATCGGTCAGGTAGGCTCGGCGTGGTCACGGAGAGCACGGTGAAGGCATCGACCCGCGAGAAGTTGCTGGCTGCGGCGAGCGAGCTCTTCTACCGCGAGGGGGTGCACACCGTGGGGATCGACCGAGTGATCGGGCACGCCGGCGTGGCCAAGGACACGCTGTACAACGCGTTCGGGAGCAAGGACGAACTGGTTCGGGCGTATCTGCAGACCCGACACGCACGCACGGTGGAACGGATGACCCGGGAGCTCGCCGAAGGGTTCGATACCCCACGCGACCGGCTCATCGGCGTGTTCGAGGTCCAAGGCGCGTCGTTCGCCGAACCCGGCTTCCGCGGTTGCGCGTTCGTCAGCGCAAGCGCCGAGTCGCTGCCAGGCAGCGTCGTCGAAGAGGTCACCGAGGAGTACCGACTGTGGGTCAGAACACTGTTCCGCGACCTCGCCACGGACACCGGCGTGACCGACCCGGAGGGACTTGCCCGACAACTCGTCCTCGTCTACGACGGCGCGGGCATCTCGGCATGGATGGACCACGATCCCGAGATCTCTCAGGCATCGCGGGCGATCGCCACAGCACTCGTCGACGCCGCCATCGCCGCAATCCCACCAACCTGACACGCAACCGTGCCGGACCGAGAAGGGGAGCAATGAACGAGCGACGAGAGCGGGTTCGCCAGATGCAAGGAGCCGGGTCGGCGGTGACAGCGCTCGTTGCGTTCGCCGTCGTCGCGGCCTGCTCGAGCTCGCGGGCGACGACGAGCAGCACGACAGCTGTGACGACCTCGGCGGCCACGACGACGAGCGTGGCGCCGGCGTCGACGAGCGTGGCGCCGGCGTCGACGAACACCGCCACGGCGTCGACGACTTCCGCGCCGGCGTCGACGACCACCGTTGCTGTGTCGACGACCGTGACGCAGCCCGCGACGACGACGCCTGCGAGCACTACGTCGACCGTCGCAACGACAGTTCCAGCAACGCCAGTGGCTCCGCCCGACGCGAAGGCGGTGCTCCTGCCCGCTTCGGTTCGAGTTGCATCGATGAGCTGGCCGTCGATGGTCGACGGTTGGGTGCTGGCGGACGTCGACGGCGGCGGCAGGATCCTGGTGCACACGACCGACGCGGGTGCGAACTGGAAGGCGACATCGGCCCCAGACGTGACGGGCGCCGTTCAGGTCCTGTTCGCGGACCCGGGCAACGGGTGGATCGTCGGGGACGGAGGTCTGCAGTCGACCCACGACGGCGGTGCAACATGGGCGGCGGCGAAGGTCGCGGGCGGGATCGCCACCGGCGCAGCCGTGGCGTCGTCGGCGGGGACGGTTGATGTCGCTTACGTCAGGAGTGGCGGTACCGGGGTGAGCATCGCCTCGTCACCGATCGACCACGACGCGTTCGTTCGAGCCCCGGTCAACCTCCCATTCGGTGCCGGCCCGCGGCTCGACGTCACGATGAGTGCCGGCGGACCCTACGGAGAGCTGATCTACAACGATCGAACCTTCATCGGCGCAGCCGAGATCCGCAACGGCCAATGGGACAAGTGGGACCTCACCTGCCCCTACCCCAACGCCACCGCCGTCGCAGGGCTCAGCCCGCAGGGCGAGGCGCTCGCCATCGCTTGCAGCCCGTCCGGCTTCGGCGACAACGCACCCGTGGTCGGTGCCAACCTGTCCACCGGCACCGTCTCGTGGACGACCATCGAACCGGCCGGTGACGCGAACCAGGATCAGACGATGGTCGACCTCGCTACTGCGATGGACAACGGCGCAAGGATCGTCTGCCTGACCACAGGCGATGGCAGCGCCGAGATCGCCACCTCGACCGACGGGGGCGCCACCTGGCCGGCCCGCACCCCATTCCCGTCAGGTAGGGGACCGACCGCGATCGCGCACCTTCCCAACGCCAGCGTGCTGCTGTCCATGGGCACCGGCGGTGGCTTCATCAGCGCCGATGGGCTCACCTGGACATCGGTCGGAACAGGCCCCGTCTCAGGTCAGCCGTAGAACCACCGCAGTCGCGCGACCGAGCCGATCGAACGTCACCGTCGTGCGCCAGGATCACGGGGTGCAGTTCAACCCGGATCGACGTCGTGCCGTTCTCCTCGGTCACGACGGATGATCTCCCTCACACAGGAGAGCCGGACCTGGAGAGCCTCCGCCGGCGTGCGGCACACGCCGGCGCCGTCCACGACGACGCCCTCGTCTACCGCGTGGAGTTCCACGTCGCGGCGCAACAAGACCGTGCGGTCACGTGACTCGAACGTGGCCGTCCGCAAGCCGCGCGTCCACGGAGCGCGACGCGATGGTGGACGCCGGGCGGATCGCCCGCAGCCGGCGATACCGCCAGGCCGCTCACAGACCGATGCTCGAAGCGATGATCGCAGCAACCTCGTCGACGCCGATCGCGGTGTTGTCGATCGTCAACG